>JAQWFM010000070.1 GCA_028704415.1 Oscillospiraceae bacterium
ATCAGCAGTCCGGTCTCTTCTTTTACCTCACGGATCACCGCTTCAGCCAGGCTTTCACCAGTCTCAACGTGCCCGCCCGGAAACGTAATGCCGCGCCAATGGGGATCCAGCCGGTCTTGTACCAGCACCTTATCCCCCTGGCTCACCATACACATATTGGTCAGTTCCACTACCGTCTGATATCCCATCTATTCACACCTTTCTGCTGCAGTCTGCAATGAGACCGTTCCCGGGTTAAGGCTGGTGACTGCCGGATTACTGACGTAACGCCAGGATCAGCTCAAAACCTGGCTCCGAAGCGCCGGATCTAAATCCGGAAAGGGGCAAAAGGCCGGCGGCGGCAGTGGATGCGGGCCTAAGAGCTTTTCCATCCAGATCATATCGTACCATCGGTTAAACTTACAACCGCATTTATGAAAGTGCGCTACTTGACGATAACCCAAATGTTCATGAAATTCAGCACTCTGGCAGGTCAGATAGGGATCGGAGGCCGGCGGCAGACTGATACAGGCATTCAGATTCAAAATCCCCTGCCGGAGCAGCAGCGTCTCAAGTGCAGCATACAGGCGCCGGCCCAGACCTCTGCCCTGAGCAGCGCCGTCCAGATAGATGGTGGTCTCTGCAGCCCAGGCATAAGCCGCCCGTGCGTTAAAGGGCCCTGCATAGGCATAACCCAAAACCTTGTCGCCCTCCGCCGCCAGTATATATGGATAACGAAGCAGGGTTTGCGTGATCCGCCGGGCAAAGGCCTGAACGATCGGAACGCTGGTCTCAAAGGTAATGGCCGTAGCGGTAACAAAAGGCGCGTAAATCGCCAGCAAGGCCGGCGCGTCAGCCACGCTGGCGGTACGGATAAGGATTTCCGGACTGTGAACTGAAGTCATAAGCTAAAGTAAGGCGCCTCCATTCTGCTGTGGTCGCAACCCCTTTTGACCTGACCGGTCAGAGGCCAAACATCAAAATCAGAATAAAAGCCAGTATGGCCAGACCGCCCTGTTTAAGAATCAACTTAGGCTGGCTGCTGACACCGCCATAAACGGCTACCAAAATGATATATCCCAGCAGCAGTAAAACCGCACTGCGAGAGCGCAGGGCAAAACGTGTGACTAACAGCAGTACCGCAATTAAAGCATTGTATACTCCTTGATTTTTAAACAGCAAGTTGACCGCAGGCCGCTTGAGCTCTTCCTGCTCCATCGCAAAGGTCCTGGCCGTCAGCCCGGACTGGGTGGCAATCGTTTCCAGGTAAAAGATAAATAAAAACTCCAGCGCAATCAAAACGAGTAATATTGTATTAACAATGGTCATATCTTGTCCTCTCTATCCGCCTGAATCAAGTCTCTGCTAATCCCTTTGTTTCCTGGCAGGGGAAAGCTGCTTCTATTTTAGCATGTTGGCTTGGTAATTAATCCTGCCACTCCATCTCAGCACAGACCGGATAATGGTCCGACAGCCAGACGCCCTCTGCCTGAGTATCCCATTTGCTTACCTTGACACAGTAAAGTCGCTGCTGACTGTATGGCGCGCAGGGGGCTGCTTCCGGCAAAGCCTTATGCTGCTTTAAAAAGATATAATCAATACTACAGGGCGGATCCGCCGGTGAAAAGGAGTGAAAGGTGATGCCTATCCCCGCGGTCAGATTGAGGAAATCCGGATCCTGCTGTAATAAGCGCAACTCCGGGCTGTCTGGCGGTGCATTAAAATCTCCGGCCAGCAACACCGGCGCCTGGGGCAGCAGCGGTACGCTGTGCAGATACTGTATGACCTGCCGCAGGCCTAATTCACGCGCCGGGCTGCCTTCATGATCCAAATGCAAGTTCAAAACCCGGAAGATCTGGCCGCAGCTTAAATCCTGAAACAAAGCCGCGGTGCAAACCCGCGGGCAAGGAGATTGCACCGCATAGCGGCTGCCCGGTTCATACGGTTGAGGGGATAGCCAAAAGGTTTCCATTTGCAGAAGATTAAAGCGGTCTTTTTTAAAGGCGATCGGAACCTGTTCATCCGCCAGCGCCGCACTGCGCGGACAGCCAATCAGGTAGTAGTCCTTCAGCGAAGTTTTCAGCCAGGCCGCGACATGCGGTAAAACCTCCTGAAACGCCACAAGATCCGGCTGCTGGTGCGCCAGCTCGGCCAAAATTAACGGTTGGCGGAAGCAAAAGTTATTAGCGCCGTCTTGTCCATAATCACAGCGGATATTAAAAGTCACAAACTTTAAACTCACTTACTTAACCTCTTTTCAGAAATACAAGGCCGGGATTGATCTGCCCCGGGCTTATTTATCTACCTATCTTAAGCAAAATGAGTTGTGGTTTCAAACTGCAGGCCTGATCAAATAGCCTTCCCTTTCAAATAAAAGCCAGTCTCTCAGCCATGCCGGGTCCCGGCATAAAATATGTCTGACCGCCAGACACCAGGCTAATTCAGATAATAGCGCCGGCCTTGACTTTCCGTCTGCATATCCAGTTGAACCGCCGGCTGGCCGCTCACCGGATCCTCTATGCCCACGGCAACCCGCAGATTTTTTGCTTTTATTTCCGCGGCAGAGGTCTGAAAGCTCAAACTGACCGTCTGCTGCTGGCCCGGACTCAGCAAGGTCAGATCAAGGCCGGTGTCCTGGCGCTCCACCACCTGACCTTGAGCGTCCAGCAGATAGAGGCAAAAAGACCAGGCCTGATAAATCGGGGCCGCGCCATAATTTTCCAGCGTCAGCTTCACGCTGAGTTTATCACGCCAAAAGGAGCGGCTCAGCGCAGCCTGACTGACTCCATAGCGATAGCCCAGTTGCTTTAATACGGTATCAGCTGCTGCGGTCCCGCCGTCTTCAGTGCGTCCAGTCGGGTACTTGGGGCCAATAAAGGTCATGTGCGAAGCCGCAATCAGCTGCAGGGTCTGCTGCAGGTCTTCGCCCAACAATTCCGTCATAGCGATGCTGCTGCCAAATTCTCCCCCCACGGGCGCGCTTTCCCAAATATCGGGCTGTGCCTGATAAGCCAGGCCGCCTACCGCCTGATCATCAGTTCCGCCTTGATTGATCCAGTCCAGCCAGGTTTGGGTGTCTTGCAAGATCCCGGTCATGTCGTTGTAAACCCCACAGCCGCTTTCCGCCGCAAACGCATAGGGGCGGCGGGTCAGCAGCAAAGCCTCGGGAAAAGCTTCCTGATAAGCAGCCAGATACTGCCGGCAGATTGCTTCTGAGGGCATGGAGGGTAAGCCTGCGTCGGACTTGACGTGCCACTCTCCCCAGTGGCCCAGGCTGCCCAATTGCACATAAGCCAGGAAGCCATCCTGATTCAGATATTGACTCAAGGCCAGCAAGGCCTGGCGATGGGCCGCGATAAATATAGGATTGCTGTAATCCGGAGCATACCCCTGGCCGTAGCTGATATCATAGTAACTGCCATCTCCGGTTTTATCATACAGCCAGTCCGGTATATCTGAATGAGCGGTATCCCCCGGCAGGTCGCAGACAAAGCGCAGGACCACCCGCTTGCCCTGGGCCTTCCACTGATCCAGATGATAGGTCTGATTAATGCCAGTCCAGTCAAACTCCCCTTCCTGCGGTTCCCATTCCCGCCAGGTTAAATTCAGGAAGACCAGGGTATTGACTCCGCCTGCCAGGCTGGAATCCGCCGCCGGGGCAAAGCCCATCAGCGGATTTTTTTACGTCGGCCCCAGCGGCCGCTCTGTTCACCCGTGATATTCGCCATTGAATGCCAACAGCGCCACATCCTGGACCTGCTCCAGGGAGCGAATCTTCTCCGCAAAGGCAGTGTTGCCACTGCGGCAATTGACCTGAACCGTCAGTTCCAATGCTTCGCCGCGTAAGATACGGGAGCGGACTGAATAGTTAAGGCCTTTTAGCTGTTTCAAAATAGCATCTCCGGTCTGGTCGCCCTGATAATGCACTACCATAATATAGGCGTGGCGGCCGATACCGCCGCGGCTAAATAGCACGATCATCATAAACATAATCAGGAAGGCCAGTCCGACCAGAATATACATGCTGGCTCCGATCGCAATGCCGGAGGTAATGGCCCAAAAGACGTATAAGAGATCAAGTGGTTCTTTGATCGCCGTGCGGTAGCGCACAATGGACAGCGCGCCAACCATACCGAGTGAAATAACCACATTGGTGCTGATGGCCAGCGTAATGGCACAGGTCAGGACGGTCATGCCCACCAGCGTCATGGCAAAATTCCGGCTGTAAACCACGCCCTTAAAGAAGCTGCGGTAGACCAGATAAATCAACAGGCCGATCAGCAGCGCGACGGCTAAATCCAGAATCATGGTGCCGACGGTACTGGCCGTAATCGCCTGATTGAAAGCATCTGATTCCAGAAAGGACTTTTTAATCACATCTTTGATACTCATGACATTCTCCCCTGTAAACTCATGATTTCATCTTTACGTTCCATACATAAGGTGTATTTAGACGCTGCGGTATAGGCACTGTCAGGAATGGGCAGCAGGCTGCGGACAATCTCCGGTAAAAACGCCGTATATTTAACCTCCAAAATCAGCTGATCCGGCGGCAATACCTCATAAACCGGCAGCCCGACATCAAACAGGTCACCCTGAAAAGCCCCGGCTCTGACCTGCCGGTCAAAGGTCACCCGGACATTGCCGTAAGGATAAATGTAGGGTTCTCGCTCATAGTCCACAATGACTGCCGGCTGCAGCTGATACAGCTGATGGTGGGTATAAAAATTGCGGCAGGCTGGTTCCGGGCGCCTGGCCAAAAAGCTGTAATCAGCCTGCAGGAGCTGCCGCAGCTCGCTGTGATTCAGGGCCGCACTGCTTTTGTTAATATAAGCCTCGGCTTTTTCCTTACATTCCAGGTGCACCACCTGATCCTGATAATTATAAATGCGCAGCCGGTATTTTTGACGTTGATCAACCCCGGCCAGTTTATCTGCCCAGGCGCTGCCCCAGAGATCATCAAAATAGAGGCTGCGGATGGTGTACTGACCCTGCTCAGCATGGGGATCCGGTTGCAGGAACATCCGGAGCCGCTCTTGCAGCAGTCGCATTTCCGGATAGCTGATTAAGTATTTCAGCTCATGTCTGAATTGACTGGTCCGGGCCGGCGGTTGGGGCGGAACCCGATTGAGCCTAATTCTCCGCATTTGCCACCACCTCCACACTGCCGTCCGCCAGAATATAAAAGCTCAGGACCCCGGATACCAGGTTAGCGCCATCCAGGACATAGTAGTCAAAGGCCGCCTGGCTGTATCCGGATTCATTAGTCGCCTGTATCCGCACAAAGTATTGCCCCGGCTCCAGCTTACCTTCATAGGTATAGGATGGCAGGATCAGCTGGTCGGTCTGAACCAGCGGTTTGGTAAAATCAATGTTATCGGCCAGTTCCAACGAATAGGTTATGTTCTCCTGATTGAAATCAAAGGCTGCATCCCAGGTAAGCGTAACTGTGTTGGCCGTGGTTGTCGGTATACCAATGTAAAACGGCATCGGCTCCTGCAGGCTTTGCCGGTAAGCCTGATAATTGGCTTCAATTTCTGAAGGCAGCGCGGTCACCACTTCATCATATTGCGTAGCAGTCAGGGGCGCATGCAATAAATCCGGGCCGCTGTATACATAGGGTTTGACCACGGCGGCGTAATTCTGAATCATACTGCTCATAAGTTCAGGGGTTAAAACAGCCTTTACTTCCTGCATTTTAGTATCCAGCTCCGCCCGCAGCTGCTCACTCCTAAGCAGGCGATTAAAAAGCGTGTTGCCCCAGTAATTAGCCATGCCATGCGCCCAGGACGCATTAATGTTTCGATCTCTGATGCTGTTTTCTGTCGTGGAAAGAGAACCGTCATTGTCCCAGGAAATAAAGTACCAGGTCTGGCTGTTCAGCGGGCTGTAAAGGAAGAGATTCCGGCTCTGCGTATCCTTGTTGCCCATCAGGGTCTGGTACGCCAGCCAGGTCAGGAGATTATCCTTGTTAAACCACTCGGCAATGACTTCTTCAATGGGAATTTCTACATTATTCAAATCATCCAGCATGGCAATCAGTTTACTGTGATCATCGCTGCCTTTAATTTCCAGCATGGTCTCAAAGGCGGCCTGATCATAGTTTTCCTCACTTTTCAACATGATCACGTCAGGATAGCGCTGAAACTCAAAAAAGTTAATTTTATACAGCTGGCCGTTATTGTCCAGGCCATGGCGCTTTAAGTAGGATTTATTGATCTGCTCCACCTGGGTGTACAGGCCATAATCCGTAAAAACCGCAGCTTCTCCGGCTGTCAGATCCTTCACATATAAGTGGACAAACTGGGTCTGCGCAGAAAGGGTATCCGGCAGTAACTTTAATAAGTCGTAAGACAGTTTATTTCGAAACCGCAGGCCTTCTGACATGTGTTTATTCAGGTTAATGACGGTCTGATCCCGCCAGCTGCCGCTGCCGTCCAGAAGCTTGATTTTGTAGTTTTTCTGGGCTCCCTGACTGGAGGATTGGCCCCGGATGGTCACGGTAGCGTTTGGCACCACCGCTTCATAGCCAAAGTCGCCTGCCAGCGGTCCGTTTTCATCCCCGACCTGCAACAGGCCGCTAACCGCGTAGCGATCCACCTGCATATCTTCGTAATCATAGACTGAGTAGGAGTTCACCTCCTCCCAGCTGTGATCCAGGTTCTGCGCGGCATCGCCCCGGCTGACGGTCAGATACATGGTCACCACAGAATACGGGTCTTCATCTGCGTACAATGTGGCCAGATCACTGATGGTCTCTGTATCTGCCGCCGCCTTTTCAACAGTGCTCCCGGTTGCAGCGGTACCGCTGTTTGAGAGGTCCGTCTCAATGGCATCCTGTTGCTGATCCGCACTGCAACCCCACAGACTAAGTAAAGCCAACGCTGCTCCCAGCCAAATCACCCTTTTTATCACTTATCCCTTCTCCTTTCCATCCATTTGAGCCAGTCTGTCATCATCAAAGTCCGTTTGCTGCCGCGGATATCGAACCAGATACCGCCGCTGGGCCCAATTGCCCAGCCGGCTCAACCAACCCTGCCGCGGCCGGATCACCACCGGCTGGCTGCAGAGAATATTGAAAATCAGGTGGTTCAAATAACGTCTCAGCAGCAGCAGGCCGGTCAGCGTAAAGGCCAAAGAGCCCGCTAAAAAGCCCAGTCCCGCTAAGCGGTTATCCTGCCGCCATAGCCAGGTAAGCAGGCAACTGCTGAAAGCGAACACCGCGGTAGCCGTTAAAGCGGCCCGGTCATTGGCAAAATACAGCAGGATCAGCATCAGCGCATTGCCCAGGGCATAAAAGGCGTAGCCCAGGCATAAGACCCGGTAGATGCCCAGCATATCATCATTAAAGCCTAACGGCAGCTGCGGCAAAATCAGGGTACCTAAAATAATAAATAATATGGTAGAAAATAACTGCTTAATGAAAGTGTAGGTCAGCTCCCGGATCAGGGTGGTGGTCATTTCCTGCTGGGCCTGACGGATATCCACCAGGGCACCGCCATCATTAAACAAGCTGAAATAGTTACGGTACTGCGGGTAAAAATTAACTTCCACCGAGGTCACAAAGCTGACCGTGGTGACTAAAATTGAAAAAAAGGCGATCAGAGCGGGCACATCATATTGTGGCGTGCCGTAAAACCACCCGCTGATTTGCTTTTGCAGCGGCGAAGCCCACATGATTACAAGGTGACCAAACAAGCCCACTGAAATCAGCAGCCCAATCCAAAAAAGCTGGGGGTAGCGGTCCAGCCAGCTTAAGAAATACAGTGAACTGCAGTGTCCTTTGGGGAAATACCGGGTCAGCAGATGGTTATACCACAACAGCATGACGCCGTAGGCCAGGCCCACAGTGAACAGCAGCACCGGAATCAGCGGCAGCGCCAGATAGGTCAGCAACAGCCAGCCCACCAGCCAGGCCAGCAGCAGACCACACAGAAAAGCCAGCAGGATGCCGCGATAGTCCTTAATGGCGGTCAGGTAGGTAATCTGAGTCCAGACCAGAATCAATTCGCCCAGCAGTATGAAGCAGAGTAGTTGTTCCGGTAACGAAATACCGGCAAAGTGCAGAAAGACACCATAGCTTAGGGCGCCTGGCAGCAGCAACAAGGTGGTACTGCCCCAAAAGGAAGGTAAAATGTAGTCCGCGCGGTTCAGGTAGATTTCATCTGCGCTGTACCGAGTGAGCACCAGCGCCAGGCTGTTAGCCAGAAACAGTGAATAGAGCAGGGTATAAGTGATCATGCTGTTCAGTAATTCAGCCTCATCCCGGGTGGCACCGGCCCCCAGTGCCAGCAGCCGGACCCCGGCCAGCAGGGCGACCCCCAGAATCATGGGACCGACACAGACGATCCCGGCATAGCCGTAAGCCCGGGTTAGCGCCAGGACACCCCTTTGGTCAAACATCTTTTTCAGTTCAAAGCCTATCCCTGCCATGTCGTCACCTCTTTATACAGAGCCCGGTACTGCGCCATACTTTGGGTATGGGTAAAGCTGCGGCCGGCTCGCTGGCGGCCGGTCGCTCCCATTTGGCGACGCAAACGTTCCGACCGGGCCAGCTGGATTTCCGCCTGGGCCAGTAAATCTTTATGCATAGGCGGCACAATCAGGCCGGCCGGTCCCAGGCCATCCTGCTCTTCTATCAGCTCCCGACAGCAGCCCACATCCGTTGCCACCACTGCCCGCCCGGCCGCAAAGGATTCCAGCACCGACAACGGCTGGCCTTCAGAGATACTGGTCAGGATCGTGAAATCCAGGCGTGGCAGATACTCCAGGACATTAATCACGCCCGTGAAGCTAATATCTTTTACCTGCAGCTGGCGGATCAGTTCCCGGCATTCCGCGTCATATTCCCGGTCATCCACATCACCCATAATGAACAGCCGGGCGGAAGGAATCTCATTTTTAACTTCCGCAAAAGCATAGATCATGGTCTTGATATCTTTGATCTTAGCAATCCGGACGACCGCGCCAATATCAATATGGCCATCAGGTGGTTTATCCGGGATCTGGCTAAAGCGGTCAAAATGAATGCCATTAGGGATCACCCTGAGTTTGTCCGGGGCACAGCCCAGATCAGCCTGGATGGCGTTGGCCCGGCTAAACAGTGCGGTCACCCGGTCAGCATAGGTATAGGCGCACAGCGAAAATGTATAAAAGAGCTGTATCCACT
Organism: Oscillospiraceae bacterium; assembly: GCA_028704415.1. Taxonomy (GTDB): domain Bacteria; phylum Bacillota; class Clostridia; order Saccharofermentanales; family Fastidiosipilaceae; genus JAAVLZ01. The sequence goes on from JAQWFM010000070.1 coordinate 9,149, forward strand.
GCTGCCTGAAATAGGGCAGGACCCAGTCGGCCCGCAGCAATTCTTCTTCCCGTTCGCGGGTATAAATACCATGTTCGGTGAGGATATAGGGTTTGCGGTTTTTCCACTTGGCCAGGGCGCCCAGCAAGCCGCTGTAGCCGGTAGCTGTCGCGTGATAAAGGTCAGCCTCCGGCACGGGCTGAGTCAGCAGATATAGTTCTGGCAGCAGCATGGACCGGACCGTATAAAAGTAGTCCACAAAAGAGATATAGGGAAAGCGTTCCGAGCAGATATCCAGCAGAATCTGGACAAATTCAGCGCTCATCAGCAACGCCAGGGGGTTGATTTGCTGCTGCTGCATCAGCGAAAACAGCTCCCCCCAGTCTGGATGCTCGCCGGTAAAAAGCCGACGCAGCGCCTCCGTTTGGGCCGTCGTCAGGTTTAGGCGGCGGCGCTGGCCAGGCGGCAGGCGCAGGTTTAAAGCGTCATCCAGAAAAAGCTCCTTTACTTCCCGGACGTTATCCGGCAAGGCATATTTAAACTTTCCCCGGTCGGCCGCATGGGCGCCAATACACCAGAGCACAAACTCAACATCCGGCATAGCCTGAATATATTGGTGGGTCCAGCTGGATACGCCGCCATGAACATAGGGATAGCTGCCTTCAAGTATCATGCAAACCCGCATAAATTGCCTCCTCTGCAGGGTGGTGCTCACCGGTTCAGGCCAGCGTCAGGCTGGCCTGGGCTGACGTCAGAGTCAGTAAATACACGCCATCAGTTATTTCTTCATAGCTGCCGCCGGTCAGGCTGACCAGCTGGCGGTCCTGCAGGCGCAGCAGCAGGCGGGCTTCGCCGGTAAAGCCTCCCAGTTGGAGTGTCAGTTGATTGCCAGTCAGTTTCCGGCTGACGGTCAGTTCAGTATATTGTTCCACCGCCGTACCCATTTGACTGCCGGTCAGGTCACGGATCTGCGGCGCGGCCTGCTGCAGCCAATCCAGATATTCCGTAAAGGACTGACTCATGACGGCCCAGCCTGACGCGGCTACCCGGTCCGGATCCAGGCAGTCATCCGGATGCATAAAGTGAGACTGGACATATTGGAAATTCAACTCCGACAACGCTGTCAGCTTCTGGTAATCGTCCAGCAAGGTACCTGAAACGATCCGCGGGGTCTCGATGAAGCCCTGGTCACTGAGGCCAAATTCCTGCTCATAGCTTT
>JAQWFM010000071.1 GCA_028704415.1 Oscillospiraceae bacterium
CGTTTCACCCGGCCAATACCATTCTGGATATCAAGGGCGTAAAAATTGGCGGTCAGGACTTTACCCAGATGGCCGGTCCCTGCTCAGTGGAAAGCTATGAACAGCTGGACACTGTAGCCAGATCCGTGCGCGCCTGCGGTGTCCGTATCCTCCGGGGCGGCGCTTACAAGCCCCGGACTTCGCCGTATTCCTTCCAGGGCCTGGAGCTGGAAGGTCTTAAGATGCTGCGGGAGGTGGCGGATCATTACGGGATGCTGGTTATTTCCGAGATTACTTCTGAAACTGACCTGGAAAACGCGGCTCAGTATATTGATATCGTTCAGATTGGCGCCCGCAATTCCCAGAATTTCCGGCTGCTGTCCGCCGTGGGCCGCTCCGGCCTGCCCTGTCTGCTTAAGCGGGGCTTTGCGGAAACCATTGATGAACTGCTGACCTCCACAGAGTATATCCTCAGTGAGAATAACAGCCAGCTCATGCTGTGTGAGCGCGGCATCCGGACCTTTGAAACCGCTACGCGCAGCACCCTGGATCTCAGCGCCGTCCCGGTCCTTAAGGAAAAGACGCATTTACCGGTCATTGTGGACCCGTCCCACGCTGCCGGCAAGGCCAGTCTGGTTGGCCCGCTGGCGCTGGCCGCCGCGGCCGCCGGGGCCGACGGCCTGATTATTGAAGTGCATCCGAATCCCAAGTGCGCGTTGTCTGACGCGGCCCAACAGTTGACGCCGGAGCAGTATGCTGAGCTCAGCCGGCAGGTGGCGGCTATCTGCCAGGTAGTCGGCCGCAGTTATCCGGCAGTAGATGAAGCGGCCTTGACCGCCGCGTTGGCCCAGGCGCGGCCCCGGCAGAACGGGGTGCCGCAGATATGAGTCAGACCACAGCTATATTGGGCCTGGGGCTGATCGGCTCTTCGCTGGCCCGGGCGTTTAAACAGCGGGCAGCCAGCCTGACCGGGCGGATTATTGTTTATGACCGCAAGCCTGAGGTCTTGCGGCAGGCCTTGGCAGACGGCAGCGCGGATGAGGCGTATCAACTGAATCCGGCTGACCCGCTGAGTACGGACTTCAGTCCGCTGCATGACTGCAGGGCGGTATTTATCTGTACGCCGGTGGCTCTGATTCCTGCCCTGGCTCAGGCGGTGGCGGCCCGCACGGCGGCACTGATCACGGATGTCGGCAGTGTCAAGACGCCGCTGCTGGCCAGGCTGGGCGACCTGAGATTTATCGGCGGCCATCCCATGGCCGGGTCAGAACGGGTGGGCTACGCCTGCGGCCGGGCCGGACTGTTTGAGGACGCTATCTACGTCTTTTGTCCGCCGGCCGGGCGGGAGCAAGACCCGCAGGTTGTAGCGGATATCGCCTGGCTCAGTACTTTAGCTTCAGCAATCGGGGCCAGCCCCCTGGTGCTGCCCGCCGGCCAGCATGATGAGGCGGTGGCGGCTATCAGCCATCTGCCGCATGTGGTGGCTGCCGGCCTGGTCAATACCGCTGTCGGCCGGCAGGATGACCTGCGGCAGCGCCTGGCCGCCGGTGGTTTCCGGGATATCACGCGCATAGCCTCCAGTGAACCTGACCTTTGGAGCGGTATCTGCCTGCAAAATCGCGGGCCGCTTTTGCGCCAGCTGGCTGCCTGTATCAGACAGCTGGATGATTTCCGGCACGCATTGACGGAGCGTGACGCTGAGGCATTGTGCCGCTATTTTACGCAGGCCCGCGACAGCCGGGACCGGCTGCCGGATACGGACAGCCGCGGCTCGCTGGAGGCAGAAGCTTTGCTCACCGCCGAGATCAGCGACCGGCCCGGAGAACTGGGCCGGCTGGCCACTTTGCTGGGTGAAGCCGGTATCAGCATCCGCAATATGGGGATTCGCCACGCCAGGCCGTACGAAGGCGGCAGACTGAGTGTTTATCTGGCCGATCCGGCTGACCTCAGACGAGCTAAAGCCCTGCTCAGCCAAGCGGGCTATGATTGTGAGTGAGCCGTAGCCGCGTTTTCAACTTGCACGTTTAGCTTTTGCTTAAAAGCCCCGGGGCCGGATCCGGGGCTCAGCCTTGCTACATTTGGCCCAGGTGTTATGATAAAAGCACTGTGACAATTCAGGAAGCAGGGTTATTAAATGGCAAAACTATTCCCCAAACAAGATGTGCGCGCCCGCCGGGAGCTGATTATCAACGGCAATCCGGTGCGGGTGTTGCTGATGTTGTCGCTGCCCACCATCATGATGGCGCTGGTGCAGTCCCTGATCCCGCTGACCGATGGCCTTTTTTTGAATAATGAAGCCGGTTATGTGGTGGCGGCGGCGGTGGGCTTTTGCAATCCGATCATCAACATACTTAATGCGCTGTCCCAGGGCATTGCCACCGCGGCTATGGCAATGATTGGCCAGATGAACGGCCGGGGAGACCTGGAGGGCGTACGGCGCTTGTCCGCCCAGATTGTGGTTTTTGGCTTTTTGGCGGGCATAGCTATGATGCCGTTGTCTATCCTGACGGCTTTTATTGTATCCAGCACCCAGGAGCCGGAGCTGGGCCGTAATATCCTGATTTATATGGGCCTTTATACCCTGGTGCTGCCGTTTTTATTTATGTCCGCTATTTATAATGCCATTAAAAACGGGACCGGCCAGCCGGAGTCAACCTTTTATCGGATGATCGTGCTGCTGGCGCTTAAGGTCAGCTTTAATACCCTTTATCTTACCGTCCTGAAGCTGGGGATTGTCGGCGCGGCGCTGGCGTCGCTTTCTGCCTATATCCTGGTGGTCGTCTGGATGTATGTGGATCTTTTTGTGCGCCGCAGTGAAATGCGGTTGTCGCTTAAGCACTTTCATTTTGACCGTGAGAGCATCCGCCAACTGCTGAAACTGGGGATTCCGACCATGCTGAGCAGTATGATGATTAATCTGGGCTTTTTTTTGATCAATACGGAAGTGGCAAGCTATGGCACCGTGGTGCTCAATGCCCAGACCATCTCCAGCAATATTAATTCCATGGCCTTTACGCTGCCTTCTTCTATTGGGACTACGGTCACTACCATGGTCAGTATCAATATTGCGGCCCGCAGTGAAAAAAAGGCCCGGCGCGCTTTTTTTTCAGGAGTTATTGTCAGTTCGGTCATTGCCTTGCTGCTGATCGTCCTGTTTCGCATCTCTTCGCCCGCGCTGGTCCGGCTGTTTCTGAATAATCCGGAGCAAAGTGAGGCGCTCAAACAGCAGATTTACAGCATAGCCGTACCGGCGCTGAACATTTACACCGTGTCTATAGTAGGGTTTGGCATTTTCAGCGTGGTGCAGGGTGCCTTTATCGGGCTGGCTAAGACTAAAATCCCCCTGCTGGCAGGCTTCCTGCGTATCTGGCTGTTCCGCTATGTCTTTATCCTGGCCTTCCGCCACCTTCTGGGGGTCTACGCCGTCTTTTGGGGCAACGTTTTCTCTAACTATATGGCTGCGCTGATTTTCTTTATCATTCTGATGAAGAGCAATTGGTATAAAAATGTGATTTATCAGGATGAAAGCGACGGTATAGAGCAGCGTCAGCAAGCCCGCCGGCAAGACGGGGCGGCGCCGCAAAAGGAGGAGAATGCATGACGCGTCAATATCGTTTTGCCTTGTTGGGCCACCCGCTGGGTCACAGTCTTTCGCCGCAAATTCACCAGGCTATTTATCAGGCGGCCGGGGTCAAGGCGGTCTATGATTTGCTGGATACCCCTGAAGCGCAGCTGCCGCTGCGTCTGCCCCAGCTGCTGGAGACCTTAGACGGCTTTAATATCACCATTCCTTATAAGGAAAAGGTGCTTGACTGGCTGCCGACCCTGGATGCCTCCGCCCAAGCCTGTGGAGCCGTTAACACCGTAGCCTGCGCGGCGCGGCGCGGCTATAACACGGATATCATTGGCGTGCGCAGCTTAGGCCTGCCCTACCGGGACCGGGAGGTCTTGCTGCTGGGCTCAGGCGGTGCGGCCAGGGTGATGGCTCAGGCGGCGCTGGAAGCAGGCTGCCGCAGGTTAAGCGTATGGAGCCGCCATCCTGAGCGCAGCCGGCAGTTTTGCGCCGAGCTGCTGCGGCGGCAGCCGCAGACTGATCCGGCGCGGGTCCGGGCCCTGGAGCAGGCGCAGTTGCAAGCCTGGGCCGCGGCGCGGCCAGAGCTGCAGCCGACCGTGCTGCTAAATGCCACGCCGGCCGGCATGTGGCCTGATTGCCGGGCTTTGCCCCTGCCGGAAGCGCTGCTGCGACAGCTGCTGGCCGGCGGCCGGCTGGCTTCAGACCATAGCTTGCGGCCCCCGGTGGTGTTTGATGCTATTTATAATCCGACGGCCACGCGCCTGCTGCTCTTGGCCGCAAGTTACGGCTGGGCTATTCACAATGGGCTGCAGATGCTGCTGTCTCAGGCCCTGGAAGCTTGCGGGATCTGGCTGGGACCGGAACGGATCACGCCGCAGCTGCGTCTGACCCTGCAGCAAACGCTGCCCAGCCGCTTAGCTGCGGATTTGTGGCGGCGGCAGCCTCCCCGGCTGGTATTAAGCGTCGGGTCCGGGTCCGGCGCCGGCAGTCTGACGCCGGCCTGGCGGCAGGCGCTTTCCCGGCTGTTGGCGCAAAAGGGAATTAACCGGCTGACGTGGGGGCCGGCAGACCTTGCTCCGGACTGCCTCAGCCTCAGGCTCGACCCGCTTGCGGCGCCTCAGGCTGGCCGCGGTGAGCGGCAGAGCTCTCAGGGAGCGGATTTTTACTGCCAGGCCAGCCAGCCTGAATCAGCCGCTGTACGGATTGCAGAAGTTTTTGGACTGTAAGTGTACGGCACGGCTAACTGATAATGTATATAATGCCATTGCACGGCCGCGCTTAAACAAAGCAGAGCCAGCTGGGGTGATTGCAGCCTAACAAAATTGAAAATAGAAAAAGAGGACAGCAGACAGAGATGATCATTGTATTAAAACAGGGCACCAGTGCGGAAGAGCGTCAGGACCTTTGTACCTGGCTGGAAAAATTTGGGGTGGAAACTAATCCGATTATTGGCGAACACACCAGCGTCATTGGCTTGGTGGGGGATACCTCCGTGCTGGATACCGACCAGATCAGCCAGCACACGATTGTAGAAAAGGTCATGAAAGTGGCTGAGCCGTATAAGCGGGCCAATCGCAAGTTTCATCCGGAAGACTCCATCATTAAGGTTGGCTCAGTTGCCGTCGGCGGGCCTAAAATTGCCTTAATTGCCGGCCCCTGTTCAGTAGAAAGCCAGGAGCAGATCACCGGGATTGCCCAGGCGGTCAAACAATCCGGAGCGGCTATGCTGCGCGGCGGCGCGTTTAAGCCCCGGACCTCGCCTTACTCTTTTCAGGGGCTTAAAGCCGAGGGACTGATGTACATGCGCCATGCCCGGGAGGTCAGCGGACTGCCGCTGGTGTCAGAGATTACCAATCCTTCTCAAATAGAGATGTTTGAGGAATTTGTTGATATGTTTCAGGTCGGCACCCGTAACATGCAAAACTTTGAGATGCTGAAGCTTTTGGGCCAGACCCGCAAGCCAATATTGCTCAAGCGCGGCTTTGCCAACACGATTGAAGAACTGCTGATGTCAGCTGAGTACATCATGAGCGGCGGTAATGATCAGGTGATTTTGTGCGAGCGCGGCATCCGTACCTTTGAAACCGCTACCCGCAATACGCTTGATATCAGCGCGGTTCCCGTGTTAAAGCGCCTGTCTCATCTGCCGGTCATTGTGGATCCCTCCCATGCCGGCGGCCAGGCCTGGCTGGTTCCGGCTCTGAGCCGCGCGGCAGTGGCCGCCGGTGCGGACGGCCTGATTATTGAGGTGCATAATGACCCGCCGCACGCCCTGTCTGACGGGCAGCAGTCCCTGACCCCGGCGGCTTTTGACAGTCTGGTCAAGGATCTGCGCCGGGTGGCGGCGTCGGTGGACCGGGAGATCTGACCCCCCTGACCACTGCTAAACGCCAGCGGCCGCCAGCGCCAAGCGGAACCCAGGCTCCCGGCGTCGGCCGGGCCCGGGCTAGCCGGGTCCGGGTTAGCCAGGTCCGGGTTGGCCGCCACTTTGAAGCGGCGCGAATTGAGAGGTATACCATGAATTATTTAATTGCGTCAGACCTGCACGGGTCGGCGTACTATACTGAACTGCTCCTGGCCCGCTGGGAGCAGGAGCCTGCTGACCGGTTGCTGCTGCTGGGGGATTTACTTTATCACGGTCCCCGCAATGATTTGCCAAAGACCTATGCGCCCAAACAAGTTATAGCCCAGCTCAATCCCCTGTCCAAGGTGATTTTGGCCTGCCGCGGTAACTGTGACGCGGAGGTCGACCAAATGGTGCTTGATTTTCCGCTGATGTCTGACTATGTCATGCTGGAGGAAGCAGGTCACACGATCTTTATGACTCACGGTCATGTTTATGATGAAAATCGGCACCCATATTTGGTGCCGGGCAGTATTGTGCTGCACGGCCACACCCATATTCCGGCCCTGCAAAAGCAAGCGGACGGCGTCTGGTATGTTAACCCGGGTTCAGTCGCTATCCCCAAGGGGGGCAGTCAGCCCAGCTATATGACGCTGACTGACGGCTGCCTGGCGCTGCGCTGCCTGCAAGACGGCAGTATTTTACAGCAGCTAAACCTGGCAGAGCTCTGAACCGACGGTTGGGCGAGCGTTGTATAATAAGTAACAGCAGTACTGCCGCCCCGGTAAAAGGGCTTATTTAGGGAGGATCAATCCATGTCTGAAATTATTGTGAGAACCAGCAGTAAAGACTACAGCATCCGGATCCAAAACGGGTTGCTGGAGCAGCCCGGCCGTTATGCCGCCAGGCTCATCTCCGGCCGCCGCGTAGCGGTCATCTCTGATGAGACTGTAGCGGAGCTTTATTTAAGCCCGGTGCTGAAAAGCTTTTATCAGGCTGGCTTTAAGACGGCTTCCTTTGCCATGCCTGCCGGTGAGGCGCACAAAAATATGCAGACGCTGGAACGGGTATATGAGGCGCTGTATGCCGCACAGCTCACCCGTAAAGATCTGGTGGTAGCCCTGGGCGGCGGCGTGGTGGGAGACCTGGGGGGTTTTGCCGCGGCTACCTATCAGCGCGGGGTCCGACTGCTGCAAATACCCACGTCCCTGATGGCTCAGGTCGATTCTTCGGTCGGGGGCAAAACCGCCATTGACATGCCGTTTGGCAAAAATATGGTCGGCGCGTTTTATCAGCCGCAGGCGGTGCTGATTGACCCGCTGGCGCTGCGCACCCTCCCGCGGGAGCGGCTGGCTGACGGTATGGCGGAAGTCATCAAATACGGCTGCATTAAAGATGCGGAACTTTTTGGCAAAATAGAACAGCAGCGGGCAGACCTGGAGTGGATGGTGGACCGTTCCGTCCGGATTAAGGCTGCAGTGGTCAAGCAAGATGAATATGACACCGGTGAACGCATGCTGCTGAACTTTGGCCATACCTTAGGCCACGCGATTGAGCGCGCGACCGGATACACCCAATATACGCATGGCGAGGCTGTGGCCATTGGCATGCTCCTGGCCTGCCGGCTGGGAGAAAAACTGGGGGTAACGCCGGAGAGCGTACGGCCCCGCCTGACCCGCCTGCTGAAACAATGGCGGCTGCCGCTGCATGTGCCGCCGGTTGAACTGTCCCAGATCCTGGCCGCGGTCGGGGCGGATAAAAAGCATTTGGGAGATAAGTTAAACTTGATTTTACTGACCCAGATAGGTGAGGCGGTGATCCGGCCGCTGACCCAGGCAGAATATGAGCCGCTTATGGCTGAGGTCTGGACAGAGGCGCTGGCAGAGACCGCGGCAGACGGCCGGACGGCTGCGACCGCGGAAGCCTGCAGCGGAACCGGCCAGTGACCCCGACAACTGCTTGGCAGGTCTGCCCGGGCCGGCTGCAGGGCAGTCTGACCCCGCCGGTATCCAAAAGCCTGGCCCACCGGGTTTTAATTGCGTCTTGGCTGGCAGAGCCTTATGACCAGGCGGCGAGCGGACTGGAACGGCTCCGGCTGACCCGACCCCCGTCTGAGGACCTGGCGGCTACGGCCGGCGCCCTGGCAGACTGGGCCAGGCTTAGCCGCGGCAAGGCGGAGGCCGCCCCGGCGGCCTTGACTGTCGCGGCCCCTCACCCGGATTCAAGCCGGCTTGAAGTAGATATGGGGGAGTCAGGCACAACCCTGCGTCTCCTGCTGCCGGTTTTTGCCGCTTTACAGAGCCTGCCTGGCGGCGGACCGGGTACGCCGGTTTGCCTGCAAGGCCGCGGCCGCCTGCCGTTTCGGCCGTTGACTGCGCTCAAGACCGCGTTGCAGGCGGCCGGCGCTGTGCTTGAGCCTGCCGGCTCGGCCTTGCAGGACCGCTCGCGGGTTCTGCCGCTGACCGTAGCGTCAGGCTTGCGCCCGGCCACCTTTACGTTGCCGGGCAATATCAGCTCCCAATATATTAGCGGCCTGCTTTTTGCGCTGCCGCTGCTGCCGGGCACCAGCTGTCTGCGCTTAAGCACCGCGCTGGAATCCTCCGGTTATGTGAGGATGACTGAGGCGGTGCTGCAGTGCTTTGGCATCGAGTTTTACTATAATCCCCAGGACGGCGCCGGCGGCAGCTGGACCGTCCCGGGTGGCCAGCACTACCGCAGTCCCCGGGATCCGCAAGCGGTAGCGACTTTGCTGGAAACAGACTATAGTCAAGCGGCGTTTTGGCTGACCGCGGCGTTCATTGGACATCCCTTGCAAGTCCGGCGCCTTCCGGAGCAGTCACTGCAAGGCGACAGCGCCATTAGCAGTATTTTGACCGCGCTGGCGGCGTGGCGACGTGAGTGGCTGACGCAAAAGGGCCTGGCGCCTGACTGGACGCCGCTAGGCTTAGCGCCCTCGCTGCCGGCCCAGCCTTACGGCCCGCTGCCGGCCCGCCCGGCGGCAGACTGTTTAAACTGGGGTCAGGGCGTGTGGGTAAATTGTCAGGAGGTGCCAGACCTGGTCCCCATTGTGGCTCTGGCCGCGGCCCTGACGCCAGGTTGTCACTATCTTGGCGGACTAGATCGGCTGCGCTATAAGGAAAGCGACCGTCTGCTGGCTACCTGCCAAAGTCTGAACGCTCTGGGCGCCAGGCTGGAGCCCGGCCGGATGAGCCCAGCCCGGCCTGCGGCCGGCGCAAAACGGCCTGATTTTACGCCGGAGCCGGCCGCTTTATCTGCTGGACCGGAGGAGCCGGCCGCTTTACGGATTGTTGGCCTTGATCCCGGGCAAAAGTTTAGCGGCGCGACTGGCTTTTGTCATCATGACCACCGGCTAGTTATGATGCTCAGCGTGGCCGCTACAGTAGCGTCAGGCCCGATCGCCCTGGACGATCCTGCCGCAGTGGCCAAGTCTTACCCGGATTTTTGGACTGACTGGGAACGCCTGGGCGGTCACCTGCTGCACGATAAGCAGGCTTAAAGTAGTGTAAGATACTGGTCACGGACTGTTTAAACCAGGCCTGCAGGTTCAAGGCTGGTGTATGGATATATGACTTACGGAGGAAGAACAGATGGGATCAATCTGGGGACAGACGCTGAAAATCAGCCTTTTTGGGGAGTCGCACGGCCGCGGGATCGGGGTAGTGCTGGATAATCTGCCCCCGGGAGAGGCTTTGGATGAAGCAGCCATTCGCAGCCAGCTGGACCGGCGGCGGCCGGGCAGAGAGATTTGGTCTACGCCGCGCAGTGAGTTTGATGTGCCGGAAATTTTGTCCGGCTTTTGGCAAGGCCAGACTACCGGGACACCCTTGGCCGCTATTATCCGCAACAAGGACACTCGCTCAGAGGACTATCGTAATTTGGTAGCCGTCCCGCGCCCCGGCCATGCTGATTTGACCGGTCTGATGCGCTATGACGGCGCGGGTGATCCGCGTGGCGGCGGCCATTTTTCAGGCCGTATCACGGCGCCGCTGACGTTTGCCGGCGCGGTCTGCGCCCAGATTTTAGCCCGGCGCGGGGTAGTCATCTGCGCCCATATAGCAGAGCTGGCCGGTATTCCTGACCGCCAGCTTGACCCTGCCACGCCGGATCTGCCGGCCCTGCAAGCGGTTAAGGCCAAACCGTTCCCGGTGCTGGATGATGAAGCCGGTGAAGCTATGAAAGCCGCTATTGAAGCCGCGCGCATGGATACAGACTCCGTGGGCGGCATCATTCAGGTGGTGGTTACCGGCTTTCCCGCCGGTATTGGCGATCCCATGTTTGGGGGCCTGGAGCCGCAGCTGGCGTCAATTCTGCTGGCCATACCGGCGGTTAAGGGCGTTGAGTTTGGAGACGGCTTTGCCGCGGTGCGCCGCCGCGGCTCTCAAAATAATGACGCGCCGA
>JAQWFM010000072.1 GCA_028704415.1 Oscillospiraceae bacterium
GTGTTACTTCGTGGTTCAAAATTTTTCTATCACACCGTAAAGTTTTGCCTTGATTTTCTGGTAAAATGATTTCCGGGATAATTCACGCTGACAAAATATTTTTTAGGGAGATATAAATAATGGAGCAGTGGGATTCTGAAAACAGCTTAGCGCACACTGCGCCTTGTGCCAGGGCTCATCTCCCCTTTGGGGTAAGCTGTTATGAACCGCAGTGGTCCGCAAGCGGCCAGCTGACGGATTTTATCATTCAGGACCTGAATCTTTCCTATGCACAAATCTTTTTCCGGCCGCCGGAGCGCTTACTGGGCCACCGTTTATCTGAAAACTGGCCGGGCGCGGCCACTAAGCTGCCCGGTTTGTTGTGTGCAATTGACCAGCAACTGCAAGCGGGCGGCACTTTCATTTCGCTGAAGCTAAATATATATGACCAGCTTTACCAGCTGGATCTTTATCAGACAGAAACCAACCGCTGGCTGGTCTTTTTAGATCCGGTGGACCACGGCGCGGATGCGGGCTTTGAGGGGGTAAAAACTGTGACAGAGCGGACCGCAGTCACGGCAGATATGCGCCAGGAGGAGCCAGATTCAGACAACGGTCCCGCCCTGGAACGGTTATATCAATTGGGTGGCGGTGGCTGCCCTAACCGCTATCTGCCGGAAATTTTAAACGTTTTGGACCATAAGTCCACCGGCACCCGTGAGCATGGTTTCCGGATGTCGCATTACATAAAGCATTTGGCCCGGCACATGCAGCTCAGCGCTGGATTAACCCAGGATTTGATCCTGGCCGCGATGCTGCATGATATTGGCAAAATCGGGGTTCGGCGGGAAATCCTGGACAAACCATGTCAGCTGTCAGCTCAGGAACGCCAGGAGATTGAGCACCACACGGTATATGGCTACCGTTTGCTGCGCAATATCCCCGGGTTAACCCAGGTTGCGTACTATGTCCTGTCCCATCATGAGCGCTTTGACGGGAGTGGGTATCCCCAGGGCCTGAAAGGCGAAGAAATTCCTCTGCCCAGCCGGATTATCGCCGTGCTGGACGCTTATGACGTCATGACTAATGGCCGGACCTACCAGGCGGCCATATCCCAGGAGCTGGCCATAGCCGAGCTGCGCTGTTGTTCGGGCAGCCAGTTTGACGGCGCCATTGTCGAAGCATTTATCGCTTTGCTGGAGCAAGAAAGGCAGGCGGCCGATTTATAGCTTTGGTTTGGCGGCGGGAAGTCCGGCAGGTGATACAATCCGGCAGGTGATACAAATTAATAGCCAGTCTTAGCTTACAATAAGATAAAACAGCTGTAACCGCAGCACTTAGCTGGCCCCAGGCGCAGAAAGGTTCGCAAATTTTGACTCAGCAACATTACTTTACCACGCTGGAAGCATTTGTCAGCTGCATCACCAAAGCGGTTAATTTGGTGCAGCCTGAAATGACTAATCATCATCAACAGGTAGCTTATCTCTCCTATCGCATAGCCGAGCAGATGCATTTATCCCCGGCGGAGAGCCATACCTTGGTTTTAGCCAGCCTGCTGCATGATGTCGGCGCTATTGCCAACAATGACCGGGACCCCTTCCACCTGCCTGAAGATGAAAATGTGCACGCCTTTTTAGGGGCGCGCCTCTTTGAGGACTTTCCGCGATTTCAAAACATTGTGCCGGTCATCCGGTATCATCACTGGACCTGGAATTACGGCGAAGGCCGCAGTTATAACGGCGAAGCGATCCCGGAACTATCCCATGTACTGCATCTGGCTGACGCCATTGCCAAGCGGATCCGGCCAGATGTCTTTGTCATCAGTCAGATCAGTCCTAACCGTAAATGGCTGCTGGAGAACCGAGACCGCTGGTTTATGCCGGCCGCGGTAGATGCCTTTATGGAAATTGCGGGACAGGAATCTTTGTGGCTGGATTTAAGCTATGACCCGTCATTCAAATATATTATGGATGACTTATCGCTGGACGCGGTCAAGCTGACTCTGGATGAAACCGTTCAGCTGACAGATATTGTCTCCCGGATCATCGATTTCCGAAGTCCTTTTACCGCCATGCATTCCTCAGGAGTGGCGGCCACCGCGGTGGAGCTGGCCCGCTTAAGCGGTTTTTCGGAAGACGAGTGCAAAATGATGCATATTGCCGGCAACCTGCATGATTTGGGCAAGCTGGCCATTCCGACAGAGATCCTGGAGAAGGACAATAATCTGGAGCCTAAGGAATATGACATCATCCGTTCGCACAGTTATTACAGTTATAAGTTGCTGTGTGATCTGCCGGGCTTTGAGACCATTGCCAAATGGGCCGCTTATCACCATGAAAAATTAAACGGTAAGGGCTACCCTTTTCATTTAAAAGGCGCTCAGCTGTCGTTAGGCTCACGGATTATGGCTGTAGCCGACATTTTTGCGGCGATTACGGAAGATCGGCCATACCGCTCCGGGATGCCGCAGGCCCGGGCGGTTGGTGTGATTGAAAGCATGATCCGGAATGACTCTGTTTCCGGGGATATTGGTCAGCTATTGATCCGCCATTATGAACCTATTTCACTGGCCCGCCAGGAGGCTTCCCGCCAGGCCGTGGAGCGCTATCAGCACCTGTTTGAATTGCCGGACCTGCCCCAGCATTCTGCCGCTGACCCTAACTGACAGATGTAGGTCTGGTTGATGGCGGATTTTGAGTCGGTTGAGGGCTGGCCGAACGGCTGGCCGCTGCTTTTAAGTGTTTCTCTGCATACATAATCTGGTCCACCACGGCAATCAGGTCCTCCAGGTTATCTTTGGGATCAATGACCTTGCTCCCCATACTGCAGCTGAGCTGATAGGGCTGATTACTGCTCTGATTAAACTCTGACAAGGTTTGTTCAATCCGGACACAAATATCAGTCAAGGCTTCCGGTCCCTCAATTTTGGACAGGATGATAAACTCATCACCGCCAAAGCGGGCCAGTAAATCTTCTTCCCGCAGGGTCTTTCTGACCAGTTTGGTAAAATTGGTCAGGGCTTTATCGCCGACAGCATGTCCATACTGATCATTGATCGATTTAAACCCATCCAGATCCATAAAAATAATCCCATAGCGAAGCGGATCTTCTCTTTTTTTATACACTTTATTGAGCGCCCGGTAAAAGGAGCGGCGGGTAAACGCGCCGGTCAGGCTGTCCCGCTGAATCAAAAGATCCTGCAGGTACAAATATAGAATAATCAGCGAGCCGGAGACGACCGGCCACAGGAGGTGAATACTGGGAAAGATCAGATGAGCCAGACCCGCCAGAGAAGGTAATAAGCAAAAAAGGAACAGCATCCAGAAGTACTCTTTACCCAGCATTTTGCGTGATTTCATCAAATTGTAAAAGCTCCGGATAAAATAACAAAAGGTTAGCGCGCCCATAATAAAATTGAACACCCCGGCGCCATTACTGTAAATAAACAGCTGGCCATGATATAACGCCAGGCCATAGTTGATGCTCATGAGGACAAAGTTGATCAGGACGGGCAGCAGACAGGGAAAAGCAAAATAGCTGAAGTCCTTCTCCCGATCCGTAGACAGAATTTCAGTCAGCAGCATGACGTTATAAGCCATGACCGGCGGGAGCAAGACCAAAAGATATAATAAGGTTTGATAGGCTATGAAGGCCGGTTGACCCGAGTTGCCGGGTATAAGTGTCAGGCCCACATCTGCCAGCAGGGCCACAATGGTCAGCAGGCAACTGTTTAAAAATAAGCGGTTCAGCTTATCTTTATGATCCAGCCGCAATGAGGCGATATAAAGCACAATGGATAAAAAGATAAAGGAGGTCAGGTTGTTTGATACGGCGTAAAACTGGGACAAACTGCACGATCCTTTCTGCAAAGTTACCTGATCCGCTCAACCCTTTTGCCGTCAAAGAGCCCCCTGGACTGGGTAGCATAACAGCGTGATAGATGACCTGCCGATACAGGAAGTAACTCTGGCGTAATCTTGGCATATCCTATTGATACAGACAGAGCAGCTGGCCAGCCTTTTCAAGTGAGGCCAGTATGTAAGAGCTCGGTACAGCCGGATTAAAAGAGGCAGCCCACTTAATAAACATCATTATTGTTAGGTGCCTGAACTATTCTATTCTTTTAGTTAAAATTATACAAGCCGTTTCTAATACATATATTATGAAAATACATTGAATATTTTGTTATTTTCGTAAGAACAGCTTAAATTTGGCAACCGCCTGTTATTTGCAGACGGTTTTACCCCGGGCATTACAGCAGGGCCGGGATTTAGGGGGAGCGTAGCGCAGCTGGTGTGAAGGGTAAGGCGAATTTGACGTGGCAAGGTAAGGAGCGCTTTATCCTGGCGAGTTTGGAGATTTTCCTCCCGGGGGTAAGGACAATTTTCAAGGAGGGGGTCAGGAAAGATCACGTTGTAACGGCAAGATTTAAGAAAGGAGCCCTTAACCACCTATACCAGGCGTAGGCGGCAAGCTGAACGGCCGCCAGAAAATCCAGGACAACATCTGAAAAAGGACAAGGTGTTTGATCGCGAGTCTTGTCGATCCGTCATCTTGGAAATCCTACGGCGTAATCCGGACAACCCGCGTCTTTGTGTCAGTTCAATTTACAGCGTTTGGAAAGAGACGTTCGGACAGCTTCCGGCCAAGGCTCAGGCCTTAAGGTCTTACGTTTGCTGGCTGCCAAAGCAAGGCAGACCGGAGCCAGCCGCGCACACCGTCCAGACCGTCCAAAAACCGGACCTTCAGATTTACCGGCAAGGTTTAGCCGCCGCGGTCAATTTCCATCGCCAGAGGTGAAAGCCAATGGCTGACACGCACCAGCCGGAAGCGCCCCGCATTCCCTCTGAAACATCCGGAGATGTCCGGCTGGCATTCAAGTCTTACGCAGCCCTAAACGCAATGTTAGCCGCCCTGAAAGCGCCTCGGCTCCCCCTGATTCTCCTGACCATCTGACCTAAAAATCTGCTTACTAGTCCACAGAAAAATCTGTTTGATATTTACGTCTGAGGCTGATTTAAACCAACAGGGCCGCCAGACTTGCCACTATAAAGCAAGCCAGCAGCCCAAAAGCTGTGGGTAAAGCAAAGGACAGCAGCGTCCATTTCCAACTCTGCGTCTCTTTATGGACGGTGAGACAAGCCGTGGCGCAGGGCCAGTGCAGCAGTGAAAACAAGATGGTGCAGACTGCCGTCACCCAGGTCCAGCCATTTTGTCCAAAGAGCTGAGCCAGCGCCGGGCCGTTCAACTCTGTTAAATGGCCCTGAGCCAGGTAAGCCATGACAATAATCGGCATCACAATTTCATTTGCGGGAAAGCCTAAAATAAACCCACTGAGAATGGTGCCATCCATCCCCAGCGCATGGCCCAGCGGATCTAACAGCGTCGTCATATGTTGCAGCAAGGTGGTCGATCCCAGCCGTACATTAGCCAGGATCCAGATCAACAGGCCGGCTGGGGCCGCCACCACCACGGCCCGGCCCAGCACTTTGAGGGTCCGGTCTATTATACTGCGCCCGATTACCCGCCCAAATTGCGGCCGGCGGTAGGGCGGCAATTCCAGCGTAAAGGACGAGGGAACCCCTTGCAAGAGGGTTCCGGACAGCAGGCGCGACGCCAGCAGCGTCATCCCGACGCCCAGGACAATAACCGCGACTAAAATGGAAGCACCCAGCAGCGACCCCTGCCAGCCGGACGCAGAACCAATCAGGAAAAGAGTAATTAAGGCAATCAGAGTGGGGAAGCGTCCTTTACAGGGGACAAAATTGTTAGTTAAAATTGCAATCAGGCGCTCCCGGGGCGAATCAATAATCCGGCAGCCCGTCACGCCGGCAGCATTACAGCCAAAGCCCATGCACATGGTCAGCGCCTGTTTGCCACAGGCTTTGGCTTTTTGAAAGGACCGATCCAGATTGAAAGCAACCCGGGGCAAATAACCGTAGTCTTCCAATAAGGTAAATAATGGAAAAAAGATGGCCATGGGCGGCAGCATCACACTGATCACCCAGGTCATCACATTGTAGACGCCATGAATCAGGAGATCGGTCAGCCAGGCGGAGACACCCAGTTGGCTGAGGCCTGCCGCCAGCCGGACTTCAAGCCAGCCAAAGCCCTGGGCCAGCAGCTGGGAGGGGACATTGGCGCCGGAAATGGTAAGCCAAAACAGGAGCAGTAAAAGCAGCAGCATGATAGGGAAACCGGTCCATTTACTGGTAAACCACCAGTCCAGCCGCCGGTCGCGCCCTGCTACGCGCTGGTCACCCGGCCGGGTCACCCCCTGACATAAGACGGCCGCCTGTTGAGCAAAGGCTGCGGCCATGCTGTCTTGAAAAGCTTCCAAGCCTCCTGGCGTCTGGCTGATATCCGCCTTGATGCGGGCAAGCAAGGCAAAAAGCTCCGGCGCACCTGCCGGACTTAAGCCCAGCTGCTCCGTCAGGGCCCGACTGAAGCTGCTATCCCCGTCCAGTAAACGGGCGCAGACAAAACGGGCATTACTGGCATGCGCTAAATAATGAGTTACGACTGGCTGCAGCCTGGTAATGGCGGCTTCTGCCGCGGCAGGATAACAAATGCGGAAGGGGGCCGGGGCGTTATCCGTGACGGGAGCTGTCAGCAGCTGGTGTAGTTTTGGCAGCAGTTGCTCCAGGCCCTGACCTTGCCGGGCGGCCATACCCAGGACCGGTACCTCCAGACGCCGCTGCAGTAAATCCAGGTCAACCTGAAGATGTTTTTTAGCCGCTTCATCTAATAAATTGACACAGACCAGCGTGCGTGGTACCGCCTCCATGATCTGCAAAACCAGGTTGAGGTTACGCTGCAAACAACCGGCATCACAAACCACTACCGCTGCGTCCGGATAGCTAAAACAAATAAAATCACGCGCTCAAGCCTCTTCGGCAGAACGAGCGGCCAGCGAATAACTGCCCGGTAAATCAACCAGCAGGTAGCCTTGTCCGTCCGCCTGGCAATAGCCCTGGGCGTTGGCTACGGTTTTACCCGGCCAGTTTCCGGTATGCTGATGTAAGCCGGTCAGGTGATTAAACACCGTTGATTTACCGACGTTAGGGTTGCCGGCCAAGGCAATAATGTAGTCCGATGGGTGACGCCGCTGGACATATAGGCCCCCGGCAGTTAAAGCCGGCGGCTGATGAGGTACAGTGTTCTGGTCAGCTGTCGGTGCAGAGCGGACCGTCAACTTCGACAGTTTTTGCATCTTTCCTCCTGATCGCAATTAAAGCGCCGCAAATTTCATAGGCAACAGGATCCCCTAAAGGGCTTAACAGCCGGCAGTTGACCTCATTCCCCGGGGTCAGGCCTAAATCCTGTAACCGCCGGCGCATACCGCCGCAGGCCCGTAAGCACCTGACCCTGGCTTGTTGACCTGGCTTCATTTGATCCATGGTCATGTCTCCTATCCCCTTTTCCTCCCTGGGTGACCTAAGATTCGCCGCAGCTAAGCTTAGCGCACGCCCCGGGCCGTTATTAGGCTATCCTTATTTTTTATTTTGGTTAACCTTATCATGATCTGGCAGACCAGTCAAGCCCCCTTCTGTCAGGCAGACGGCGCAGATTAACCGTTTTTTAGCCGGCTGATTATGTTATCTTATATTTATCAGGCTGACAGACAGACGGAAGAACAGGACTTACCTATGACATCAAATAAAGAAGATTACTTAAAAGCGATTTATCATTTGACTGAAAAAAACGGACGGGCTGCCACCCAGGACATTGCCCGGCGGCTGGGGGTAGCGCCGGCTTCTGTCAGTGAGATGCTCAGCCGGCTGGCCCAGGAGGGTTTGCTGCATTATGAGCCCTACAAAGGCAGCGCTCTGACCGAAAAAGGGCGCCAGACCTGTGAAGCAGTTATCCGCGTCCATGAGCTTTGGGAAGTCTTTCTGGTCAATTATCTGGATTATAGCTGGAGTGAGGCCCATGAAGAGGCTGACCGGCTGGAGCATGCCAGTTCTCACCGGCTGGCTGAGCGGCTGGATTTATTTCTGCAGCACCCGGAGTATTGTCCGCATGGGGCGCTTATTCCCCGGCTGGAATATCATGACCCCGGCAGCCGGCCCGCCAGCCAGGACCGGCTGCGCTTAATCCAACTGCAGATTGGCCAGTCCGCGCGGATCCAGCAGGTTGAAGAAGAGCCGGCCCTGCTGGATTATCTACAGGCGCGCGGCATCCGGATTGGCGCAGTCGTCCGGTTAAAAGCCGTTGACACCTATGAAGGGCCGTTAACGCTATGGCTGGACGACAGGCAGCTGCAAATTAGTCAGAAAGCGGCGGGTCAGGTTTGGGTGACACCGCTGGCGGCTCAGACTCAGAACGGCGGCCGGACCAGCCAGAATCAGGCTTAACCGCCACCCATATAGACCGCAATTGCCTGAAGGAAGCCGGCGCAGATAAGACCGCCAGGAGCAGCAGCACCGGCAGAAACTGAATCATATAGCGACTGCGCCCGCCTTCAAACAGCAACAGGAATAAAAAGCCCCCCAGGAGGCTCAGCCGCAGAGTCTGGATCCAAAAATCCCGTTCCTTACAGGCCCAAAAGATCAGCGACAACAAAAACACCCAAAAGAGCTGCGCCGCAAAACGGAAATCCTGCACATGGTTGCCGTACAGATACAGGAAACTCTGGAGCAAGCCCGTCAGTCCGCCATAGGTCGGCTCTTCAACCCCCTGCATAAAAGAGCCCTCTTTAAGCCAGGCCAGGGACCCGTCCGCGGTATTGCTGACCTGTTTTTGCAGTAAAAAACTGAGATAACCCAGTACACCCTTATCCTGTAACCGCTGTTTCCAGGTCTCTAAGGAATACTGAACACGTTCTTCCACCGTTTGAAGCTCAGCCATTTTTAGCGCATCCGCAGCATTATAGCCGCCGGTACCACTAACGCCCATGCTGAGGTAATGCACCGCCGGAATGGCAAGATCCGGGTCCACCTCAATATAACTTTGTTGATTTACCGCCTGACCCAGCAGCTTAGCCGGCAGCGCAAACGCCACCCCAATGGCCAGGCCCGTCAGCGCGGCGGCGCCCAAGCGACGCAGCGGAAAGCGGCCCCGTTGCTTTATTAAGCGGCGGAGCAACCGCCAGGCTTCATTCATGCCAATAGCGATGAGCGGAATAATGGCAGACGGCTTCATATAATAAGTGGCGACGCTGCCAAAACCAAATAAGATCAGACCCAGCCCTCTGACCGGCACCATAAAGCGCGGCTGCTTGACTAAGCAATAGCCCAGCAAGTAAAGCGACACCAACGGCAGAACCCAGGCATCGGTATAGGGAACCATAATATAAGGAAAGACCAGTAAAAACAGCGACTGAAGAGCCAGCGCCACAGCCGTCAGTTGCGGCTTAAGGATCCCGATGACTGCCACATTCAGCCATACAGAAAGATCGACTAACACCAGGGTCAGCAGATCAAAAAACAGCCAGGACTGAGTCTGAAACCAGTCAGCCAGCTTATGCTGCAGTAGCAAAATCAGAACATTATTAGGATACATGCTGAAATAAGTTTCCAAATCCGGATCCTGCGGATCAATAACGGCCATGTGGATAGCATCCACATCCCAGCCAATGCCCGGATGCACCTTAAGGATCAAAAGGACTTGAAAGCATGCCGCCAAAATAAACAGAACCGCCGCCCCCAGGAACGCATGCCGCCGCACGCCTGCCCAAAAGCGTTGCCGCAAATGCACCCCCACAAAAAAGACGGTCAGGATGAGCAGCAGCAAAATGACCAGACCGGTGCTGAAAAGCGTGGTCGACATCCCTGTCGCCGCGTTGTCCCCCAGGCGCAGGTAGGAATGGGTCAGGGCCCCCAGATATGAAATTGTAAACAAGATATAAAAAGCCACCCTGACCAAAGCGTCCCAGACTGGGGGCAAACCGGACCTGCTAAACTGGCCGGATTTATGCTCCGGCACATTTTCAGCCTGGCTGTGATTTGTTTGCTGAACCTGTCGCACTCGCATCTCCTATTGAATCTCCTCAGTCAAAGTGATCACCTGGTTCCCGGCTAATACAATAATACCGGGTCGGAGATTCACCCACCACAATTTTTTCCAGAATAGCCTGATGTTCGGCCAGCTTATCGGACAGGAGTTTGAAAAAATGCTCCGTAATATTTTCCAGCGTGGGATTAATCTGATCAAAGGGCGGCAGCTCATTCAGGAATCTCCCGGAATAAGCTCTCAGCGTCTGCTGAATCAGCTCATCCACGTCATCAAAAATCATCATTTCATTATTGACCGTGTCAAAGTCGCAGACCACCTCCCAGCTATGTTGATGGCGCTGGCCCAGGCC
>JAQWFM010000073.1 GCA_028704415.1 Oscillospiraceae bacterium
GGGCTAAGCCAAGCGTGAAGTTCAGTTGTGGTGCCAGGGCTTGCAATATATCCAGCAGGCATACTGAATCCAGGCCGCCGGATATAGCCAGTACAAGGCGACAGGGAAAGACAGCGTTTAAGCGCAGACCAGACGCCACCTGCTGTCTGACTGACCTGATCAGGCTTTCCTCCGCCATTCGGCTGAGTTTTTTGGCAGCCGGACTGCCCGCAGCCGGCAGCACGGCTTTGGTCGGCCTCATTCCAGTTCATAAGGGGCATCAAAATCCTGAGCTTGCGTCCCCACATAATCATCCGGCGCTTCTTTACGGCTCAAATCCACAAACAGGGTATAACTAGGCATCCAGCCAAGCTTTACCGTGCCGGTGGCACCGGAACGATTTTTAGCTACCACTAAATCAGCTTCTTCGACTTCCTGCGGCAGGTGATCCTGCACATAGTAGTCCGGTCTGAACAAAAACATCACACTATCCGCATCCTGCTCAATTGATCCGGAGTCACGCAGGTCCGACAGCACCGGATGCTTATCCTGCCGTGCCTCACAGGCCCGGCTGAGCTGTGACAAGGCTATAACCGGCACATCCAGTTCCTTTGCCATCAGTTTTAAGGAACGGGAAATATCTGAAATCTCCTGCTGACGGTTATCGCCGCGATTATTTTGTGAACTCATCAACTGCATATAGTCAATGACCACCAGCCCCAGTTGATGCTCAATCTGGAGCTGCCGGCAGCTGGACAGCATGGTCAGCGGCGTTGTTGCCGCGGTATCATCAATGAATATCTTACTGGCATAAAGCTGAGGCAAAACCTCAGACAACTTATCCCAGTCGTCACCGGCCACCTGCCCGGACTTAAGCTTACGCGAATCCACATAAGCCTTGGCGGACAAAAAGCGCGAGGCAATCTCCTCCTTGGACATTTCCAGAGAAAACACGGCGCAGGTCAGGCCGCTGTCCAGAGCCGCATGCATGGCAATGTTAAGTGCCAGGGCGGATTTGCCCATAGCCGGACGCGCGGCCAGGATATTTAACGTGCCGCGGTTCAAGCCCCCCAGGAGCGTATCTAAAGAGGGATAACCGGTTTTTACCGCACGGCGGCCGGATTTACCCTCAGCCAATTCCGCAATTTCATTAACCGTGCGGCTCATGATATCGCCCAAAGCTTCCAGGCCGGTGACATCATGATTTTCCCGGATCTCATAGATCTTTTGCGAAGCCAGATCCAGCAGTTCATCCGGATCTTCCTGATCCTGATAGGCTAGGTCCCGCACCGATTCAACCGCCTGAATCAATCGGCGCAGGACTGCTTTTTGACGCACAATACCGGCATATTCCCGGGCCCGGGTAATGAAAGGTACGGCATCAGGCAGCGCCTCAATGTACTGCCAGCCCCCGGCGCGGTCCAACTGACCGCTGCTTTCAAGCGCATCCTTGATTGTCAGGGTATCGACGGCCCGGTTATCCATATACAGGGTCAGGATCATATCGTAAATCAGCTGGTGAGAAGGCTCGTAAAAGTCGTCTGTTTTCAGGTAAGAAGTCACCACAGCCAAAGCCTGATTATCAATCAGGCAACAGCCTAAAACAGAACGCTCCGCCTCTGCATTACTTGGCGGCACTTTTGCAGTTGCGCTCAGCGGTGGCATCAGATTGCTTCAACCTTCACATCTATGTCAATACTGACTTCAGTATGCAGTTTAACTTCCACACTGGTGTTGCCAATGGATTTAAGCGGGGTTTTAATGCTGACATTACGCTTATCCACCGGGTAGCCAGCCTTTAGCAGCGCTTCCGCCACGTCAGCTGCCGTCAGCGAACCGTATAATCTGCCGCCTTCGCCGGCTTTCATCTTCATAATAAAGGTCTGACCTTTGAGCTCAGCGGCCATCCGGCGCGCCTCCTCCAGCTGATGCCGGGCTTTGGCCTGCAAGGCTTTTTTGCGTTGCCCGACGTCGTTCAGGTTTTCCCTGGTTGCCTCAATTGCCAGTTTTTGCCGAAACAGATAATTACGGGCATAACCGTCACTGACTTCAACGATATCATCAAGCTTGCCCAGTTTTTTTACATCCTGCAGCAAAATTACCTTCATAGTTAACTCCTCATTTCCGTGTGTTTCAGATCTATTCTAACACAAGTAACAGCACAAGCCGGCACCTGGCTTAGCAGCTGCCCGCGCGGTAATGTGCGGCAATCCGGCTTGATCCAGGGTGCCTGTCCGGGTAGGCCATCCGGGGCCAGCCAAAAAACCCCCCGCTTACTCCTTAAGGAGCAGCCGGGGGGCTACGCAATGGGCGCCAAGCCGCGCAAGACGGCTATTTACTCGCCGATGTACGGCAATAAAGCCAGGTGGCGCGCCCGCTTGATAGCGGTAGTCAGCTCACGCTGGTGTTTGGCACAGGTACCGCTCATGCGCTTAGGCAAAATTTTGCCACTCTCAGACAAAAACTTGCGCAGTTTGGCGGCATCCTTATAATCGATTATCTCGACTTTATCAGCGCAGAAGGCACAAACCTTGCGTCTGCCGCGGCGCGGGCGCTGAGGGCGTCCGCCATCATGAGAATTTCTATTTTGATCAGCCATTACAATACACTCCTTTCACCTTAAAGATCAAAGGGCAAAGATGTATCATCAGCCGGACCGGGCATAAATGAATCAAAGCTGTTGTCTTGTTGTCTGGCTCCGTTATTATCAGCGCTGCGACCCGACTGCGACGGCCGGCCAGCCTGAGGGGCTGGCGCGTGCTGGCCATCCTGCTGGCGGCGGGATTCAACAAAGTAAGCTTCCTCCACCACCACATCCGTAGTGTAGACAGTCTGGCCGTTTTTTTCATAGCTGCCGGTTTGAATTGAACCTACCACTGCCAGCTTTGCACCTTTTTGAAAGTACTTGGCAATAAACTCTGCAGTTTGACGCCACGCCTGACAGCTGATGAAATCAGCCTGACGTTCGCCATTCTGATTTTTAAAGCGCCGGTCCACCGCCAGTGTAAACTGCACCACCGGGACGCCGCTCTGGGTTGTCCTCAACTCCGGGTCACGGGTTAAGCGGCCCATCAATATTGCTTTATTCATAATTGTCCTCTCCTGTTCACCGATTTATCCTGCCCTGCAAACGGTCAAGACCTAAACCTGGCTTAAGCAGGTTGGCGTACGATGAGAAAACGCATCACGCCATCTGTGATCTTCATCAGTCTTTCGATCTCTTTTGGTGCTTCCGCGTCAGCGCTGAAAGACATTACCGTATAATTGCCTTCCTTTTGATCATCGATCTCATATGCCAGACGCTTGCGTCCCCAATCATCAACATTATCGATTGTTGCTGATGTGTTCTCAACGTTGGACTTGATGCGGTCGGTTACGGCCGCCAGTTCTTCATCGCTGAGTGTAGGGTTGAGAATGTATACCATCTCGTATTTCCTATCCATTGCACTTCACCTCCTCCTGGACTCATTCGACTCTGCATATCGCCGCAGAGTGAGGAAAACGGCTGTTAAACAGCCTTTGGATGATAGCATAAAGCAGCAGGTCGGGTCAAGGTTAAAACGGACCTGGTTCCAGCCAGTTTTCCAGGGCCAGGCGAAGACTGGATAAGCCCAAAGCCAACAGTGCCAGCCCGATAAACGTGTTCAGCAGCAACGCGCTTAAATACGGACTGAAAAGCAAAACAATGCCCAGACCTAAGCCTGACAAATTCATGATTAGGCTAAGATAGTAAGCCGGACGGTGGACATAGCGCCGCAAGGCGCTTAAGCCTGATAATTTAGCAATACTATGCGCGATAAAACCGATCGCAAAAACAATGGCCAGCGCTTTGGCCGCAGCCTGCGGCCAGGAGACTAATAAAATACCCGCTATCACGCTGATAGTGGCCGGCAACAAGGTACCTACGGCAAACCAGGGACTTTTTTGCCGGGTCCACAGATACAGGAGTAAATCTACCAAACCGCTCAGCAAGGCCGCGGCGCCATAGAAAACCGCCAAAGATTCCAGCGCGCGTCCCGGAAAGGCCCAGGTCAAAATAGCCAGGCCAATAAACAAAACCGCAAAAATCGACTCGGTGATGCGTATTCTTTTGAAATTCATCTTTTCTGCTATGCCTCCAATCATTAATCTAGCATAAGGTCACCATATACCGCCATATATGTCACTATAAGCAGCAAATCCTGCCGGATTAACCGGGCGGTGCTTTGATAGACCTCAGCGCTGCGACCATAGGGATCCGGTATATCCCGGCCATACTGGCCG
Source organism: Oscillospiraceae bacterium (assembly GCA_028704415.1). GTDB lineage: Bacteria > Bacillota > Clostridia > Saccharofermentanales > Fastidiosipilaceae > JAAVLZ01. The sequence continues at coordinate 4,243 of JAQWFM010000073.1, forward strand.
CAGGTTGTGGTCTGCACGGCTATTTCCTGCGGCAGCTTACCTGAAGCGGTAAGCTTACGGCAGCAGATGGCCGCGGCCTGGCCCAGGGTCATTATCCTGGGGGCCAGCGCAGCCGCCGCCTGCTTCAGCCAGGCGCTCTGCTGTTTAGTCATGCAAAAGACCCAGTCCGCGGCGGACAGTCGTCTGGCATCGATCTGCTGTGCTTCATAGGCCAGGGCCTGAGGCTGAACTGATTCCGGCAGGCAAGCCACGGCTGGCTGGCTCATATGCTGTCCTGGGGTGACCGCTAATCCGGCAGACTCTGCCCGGCACTGTTCCGGGCGGATCTGCCGGTCAGCCAACAGGCTGCGGAGCATGAACATGGCCAGAGGGCTGCGGCAGGTATTTCCCGTACACACAAACAAAATTGTCACAAGAGACCTCCGTCATTACCGGCGGCACCAGGTAAGCGGTCCCCCGCCTTTAGCTGAACCCAGCCAAGTTGTTTATCCTTGCGCCAGATACCCCCGGGGCTGACCCTGAAACTGGCAGCTTTACCCAGTCTGTTCATATAAGCCCGGCCAATACTGCTGTCAGGCTGGATCTGAGCCACTATGGCCGCGGCGCCGGCCTGATCAAAGCGGCGAAAAGCCGCAAAGAGATCATGAGCTGCGGCCTGGCCATTGCAGTCATTCGTAAAGCCGCTGACCTGACAGTTCCAAAGCTCGCCGTTAGTGGTATGCAGCTGTTTAGGCCAGGTCAGAGCCTCAGCCTGAGTCAGCAGCGCGCAGAGCGTTTTAGGTAAACCGGTGTAAAGAGCCGGTCCTGCCGCTCCGTTTGTCCCGGGGGGGGTATCGGCACCCGGCGCACAGTCCAGCAAGGACAGCAAAGCGCTGAGCTTAGGCATAGCCGCACCGACCGCTGCAGCCTGCAGGGCTTCCAGAATAATGACTGGGGCCAGCGGTGCGTAGTGCCGGTACTTCATACCCGGAGCCCGCGGGTGTTCCCCATCCGGCAAAACCCGGTTAAGGCCCTCTTCATTGGCCAGCAGCGGTCCCCACACCGTTTCTGATTCCGGCATCAGCCTTGCTGAGAGCAGAAAATCTTTCAGCATTTCAAACGTTACCGCGCCGGGGCGAAGGATCCGGGGATATGGGCCTGAAGCCAGATCTAAAACCGTAGACTCCACGCCATAGGTGCAAGGCCCGCCGTCTACCAGATAGCTGATCCGGCCAGCCAGATCAGCATAAACATGCTGGGCCAGCGTAGGACTGGGGCGGCCAGACAGATTAGCTGAAGGTGCGGCTACCGGTACGCCTGCCTGCCGCAGCAAAGCATTGGCAACCGGATTAGAGGGTATCCGTACAGCAACCGTATCCATGCCGCCGCTGACCGCCCGGGGCACCAGACTGCTTTTGGGCAAAATCAACGTTAATGGGCCGGGCATGAATTTTTGAGCCAGCGGCAGCGCCAGCCGGGGCCACTGCGAAATCAAAGGATCAATCTCATCTATTTTGCTCACATGTACAATCAGAGGGTTATCACTGGGACGGCCTTTAGCGCTGTAGATTCTTTTAACAGTGTCCGGCAACAGGGCATGACCGCCCAATCCATAGACGGTTTCCGTCGGGAAAGCGACTAAAAGACCGGCTCTCAGAGCCTCCGCGGCTACTGCCAGCTGCTGCCGCAGCTGTGCTGCCGGCGCAGCCGGATTGACTTTAAGGACAACAGTGTTCAGCTTAGTGAGGGCGGTTTGGTCCGCCAGACTTTTAGGAATGCTTTCAGGTTTCATCCTCATGCCTCCGCAGAACAAACGTCGGGCTGAGCTGCCTCTCCGGCCGCCAGCTTTTGCGCTTGCTCGGCCGCAATCAATGGGTCAATCAGCAGATCCAGATCGCCTTGCATAATATCTTCAATTTTATATAAGGTCAGCCCGATCCGGTGATCGGTCACCCGGCTCTGCGGGAAATTATAGGTTCTGATTCGCTGACTCCGGTCGCCTGAGCCAACCAGATTTTTGCGTTCGTCTGCCACGGCACCGGCCTGCCTGGCACTCTCCATTTCATAAAGCCGGGAGCGTAAAACTGCCATGGCTTTGTCCTTGTTTTTATGTTGACTGCGTTCATCCTGACAAGTCACGACCAACCCGGTAGGCAGATGCGTGATCCGAATCGCTGAGCTGGTCTTATTAACATGCTGACCGCCGGCTCCTGATGAGCGGTACGTATCAATTCTCAGGTCTTTGGGATCAATCTGAATGTCCACCTCATCTACGGAAGGCATAACCGCTACGGTCGCGGCCGAGGTGTGGATCCTGCCGCCTGATTCTGTCACAGGGATCCGTTGAACGCGGTGGACGCCTGACTCAAATTTTAAGCGGCTGTAAGCGCCCTGACCGCTGACCGTACAGATCACTTCCTTAATCCCGCCCAGCTCAGTTTCATTCAGATCAACAATTTCCAGCTGATAGCCCCGCCGCTCTGCATAGCGCCGATACATATTAAAGAGGTCAGCGGCAAACAGCGCAGACTCCTCTCCCCCTACGCCCCCGCGAATTTCCAGGACCACATCCCGGTCATCCAGGGGATCATGCGGTAACAAAGCCAGTTTCAGGTCTTGCACCGTCTCGGCCAGGGCCTGGGCAGTCGATTTATGCTCTGCCTCCGCCAGTTTATAAAGCTCCGGATCGGCCTCACGCGCTTCCTGCATCAAAGCTTCATTATCCTGCAGATCTTGTGCCAATTTCTGACGTTGGCGAATTAAAGCTACTACCGGCTCCAGTCCGGCATGCTCTCGCAGCAAGCTGATATAATGCTCTTGCCGGGCCATCACCGATGGCTCGCTGATGGCTGCTTCCAGTTCTGCAAAACGGTTCAGGATATTTTGTTCTCTTGTCTGACGATCAGTTTCCATATTATGCTTGTTTACCTGTTTTCATCTGCCTGCTGTGATACCGGCAGCTCCGGCACAGATAGAATATCTGTGACCGCAAGTTCAAATTTACGCCGCGGCATCAGCAGATAGTGACCGCAGGTCTGGCAGCGCAGCCTGATATCCGCACCGACAGACACGATATCCCAGATTCTCCCCCCGCACGGGTGGGCTTTTTTTAGCTTCACCTGCATGCCCGCCTGAAATTTATATAAAAAGTACCGATTGGCCATGCTTGTAGTAACCTTTCCCAAATTAGATCTGCAACCGGTCAGTCTGACCCTGACGCTGCCAGCTGGCCTTAATATTTTATAACTATTATACAGGCTTAGCCGTCACTTTGGCAGCGTTGAATTACCATGACCCGGTCCCGCCCGCCATAATCCTGTACCGTTTTGATAAATTTCAACTCTGAATATCGCTCAACCAACTTCCGCAAAACCGCAGCTTGCTGATAGCCATGCTCCAGGATCAGCCACCCTCCCGGCTTTATATGGCGTCCGGCTTCGGTCATAATTCTGCGATAGACCGTCAGTCCGTCTCCTGCAAACAGGGCTTCAGCCGGTTCATAATCAATTACGGCCGGATCCAGCTGTACTCGTTCACTGTCCGCAATATAAGGAGGGTTGCTCAGCACCACTGCGGCCGGCGGCGCGCCTGCCGGCCAGAGATCCGCCTGCTGCCAGCATACCAATGGTTCAACATGATGCAGCCGGCTATTTTGCCGGGCATAAGTCAAGGCAGTCTGACTGAGGTCAGTAGCCCATATACGGCAGGCTTGCGGTGGCCGGAGGCGATAGGCAGGCGGCAGTTGGGCAGGACTATCGTCCAGCAATTTGCCTGACTGCAGCGCCAGGGCCAGGCTGATGGCAATGATGCCGCTGCCCGTCCCCAAATCAAACCAGGGACCGGCTGCTAAAACCGGACTGGTCAATAATAACTGCCAGGCGGTTTCCAACAATACCTCTGTATCCGGTCGGGGGATTAAAACTCCCGGTCCTACCTCATAACGGCGGCCTAAAAACCAGCTTTCACCCAGCACGTAATCCAAAGGCATACCCCCGATCAACTGACCGGCCATAGCTAAAGCCTCAGTGGTCACGCCAGGAGGTACCGGCTGATCCGGGCGGGCCGCGATTAAGTAATGGTCGTCACACTGCCAGGCCCGGGCCAACAACCGCCTGGCCAGATGTCTGGCGTTCGTTTCCTGACTCAGGCAATGAGCCAGACGATGCAGAACCTGGTCCAGTCGGACCGGGAGCACAGCCGAGGAATCAGTTTTGATCCCAGTCATCTTCGCCCTCATGCGCTGGCAGGACCGCCTTAAGCGCTACCGCCGCCACCTCCAGCATGGCCGGATCCGGCTCCCGCGTCGTAAGCCGCTGCAGCCAAAGGCCGGGCTGCGCCAGTGCTTTACCGTACCACTCCCGGTCATGCCGGCCGGAAAAGCGCAGTAATTCATAAGATAAACCGGCGATGACCGGGATCAGGAGCAAGCGCAGTAAAAGGTTAAGCCACATCACATACCACCCGGTGAAAGCATAGACGATGGCGCCGATCAGCACTGCTATCAGCAAAAAGGAGGTGCCACAGCGAGGATGAAAGCGGCTGAAGTTTTGGATATGACCGGGATCCAGAGGTTCCCCCGCTTCATAACAGGCTATGGTTTTATGTTCCGCCCCATGGTATTGCCAGACCCGTTTGATATCCGGAATCAATGAGGTCAGATACATATATAGCAGCAGAATGATAATCCGGATCAGGCCTTCAGTCAGATTGACGGTCAGACTGCCTTTAAAGCTCTCCCGCCAGCTTGCCGCAGCGCCTTTATAAAGCAGGGATACGACTGCGTTGGGCACGAATATGAATAAAAAAACCGCCAGCAAAACACCCAGGAGCATGGAAAACACGGCCGCCCGATTACTGGATTCCTGGCCGGATTTCTCCCTGGCTTCAGGGGTCTGTTGGTCTGGTGCTGCTAATCCTGATTCGGCTGCCTCTTGTTCATCAGCGGCGTCGTTCATGGCTTTCATACCCAGCTTCAGTTGCGTAAACAGGCCTACCACCCCTCTGATTACAGGGATCTTCATAACCGGCAGGGGCTTAGGCCGTTGCATATAGGTCAGTCTGATACTCCCGTCCGGAAAACGGTTAGCCCGCGCGGCCTTGTCCGGGCCTAACATCAACAGCCCTTCGATCAAAGCCTGGCCGCCAATATTTGTCTTCTTAGTACTCAAAAAGCTTCTCCTGCTCCTTCAGGTCGGCCTTACATCCGCCGACTGGCTGCACCGGAATAAAAAAAGAGATGTCTCAAATCTGCTTGCGCCGTTTGGAAACATCTCTTGAGGGCTATGACCAAGAGGCCAATTACTTTTGCCCCATTCTCTTTTTGAATTTATCAACGCGTCCGCCGGCATCCACCAGTTTTTGACGTCCGGTAAAGAACGGATGGCATTTTGAGCAAATATCTACATTAATCTGGGAGACGGTTGAACGGGTTTCAAAAGTCTCGCCGCAGGCACAGCGTACAATGGCCTTGCCGTATTTAGGATGAATTCCTTCTTTCACTTTACACCTCACATGCTTTTTAACGCGTCGTCGCAAGTACGACGTATGCTAAAACGGTTTATGGTTAACAGGTCGATTATAAGCAGGCCTGGCAGTCTTGTCAAGCCTCCCCCACCGGCCAGATGCCCCACGCGGCCGTCATTCCCCGGCAAAATCCAGGCTGACCCGGCCATTACTGGTCTGCGTATACAGATAAGGAGCGGATTCAGCCGCCGCGGTTTCAGGCATGCCCTGATAATAGTCT
>JAQWFM010000014.1 GCA_028704415.1 Oscillospiraceae bacterium
AAATGATTGATGCGTTCAGTCAATAAAGCAATCTGAACCTCCGGAGATCCCGTATCTCCTTCATGTGTAGCATAGGCGTTAATAATTTCCTGTATGCGGGTTTTATCCATTTTGTCCCCCTGTTGTTATCCACCGTCTCAGCCTGGGGGCGGACCTTCCGCCAAGCCGTGTCCGGGGTCATACGAGGCTATATTATAAACTTAAGTAAGCCGTAAACGCAAGCCTATATGACAGCGCCGCCAAAACAAATGAGCTTGAGGATAGACCACAGATCCGAAGCCTGGTTTATATCCTTCAACGATACCAAAATTCCCCCAGCTCACTGCGGATATAGACTTCATTGCCCTCAGCCGCGGCTTCCGTATGACCAATGATTCTGGCTGGTACCTTAAGTCTGGCAGCCTGATCTAAGACCAGAGGAATCGCTGCCTCTTCGCAATACAGCTCCAGCCGGTGCCCGCAGTTAAAGACCTGATAGAGTTCTTGCGCGCCAATTTCACCGCCCGCATAGATGGCCTGAAACAGCGGCGGCAAGTTAAACAGGCTATCCTTGACATAGCGAATGCCGTGGCCAAATGAGCGGCATTTCACCTGGCCGCCACCGGTGCAATGGACCATCGCCACAATCTGCCTGCCTAACAAGCTGCGCAGGCCGACCAAGACCGGTAAATAGGTCCTGGTTGGTGAGAGCAGGGCCTGCCCTACCGTCAGCTGACTGCCCGGCAGCGGATCCGTCAGCGCATAACGGCCGCTATACGCTTTAGCCAGATCCATACTGTCAGCATAGGTCTCAGGATACTGCTGAGCATAACTGTGCTTAAGTAATAAATGGCGGGCGCCGGTCAGTCCGTTTGATCCTATGCCGGAGTTTTCCGCCGGCTCATACACGGCCTGGCCAAATGAAGCCAGCCCAATAATGGTCAGACCCGGCCGCAGCTGCCCCGCATCAACGACTTGATCCCGCCGCAGTCTGGCCAGGACGGTGGAATCACAAATCAAAGTGCGCACCAGATCCCCGACATCAGCCGTCTCGCCGCCGGTAAGCGTAACCTGAACCCCATAATCCGCCAGCATGGCCGCCGCAGCCTGATAGCCGCGGATGACCTCAGCAATCATATCACCGCCGACCCGCTGAGCATTGCGACCAATCGTATTGGAAAGCCAGAACTGGTCCAGCGCGCCGACACAAGCCATATCATCCGTATTCATAACCAGGGAATCCTGCGCCAGCCCGCGGAACACAGATAAATCGCCCGTCTCTTTGTAGTACAAATAAGCTAAACTGGATTTGGTACCTGCACCATCCGCATGTAAAACTGTGCAGTAATCCGGATCTTGCGCCAGGTCAGCGTTGATCTGACAGAAAGCTCCCGGAAAAAGGCCCTTGTCCAGGTTTTTAACCGCAGCTTTAACCTCATCTTTAGTTGCCGATACCCCGCGGGATCTGTAAGAATCTGAACTGAGCATGTTGCGAGCCCCTCCCCCAGAAGTTCATACCGTACTGCCGGCAGCACGGATCCATTGTATAAAAAAGGCGGAGAAAGCCGATAAGCCGGGTTCTGTCTGGGACGATCATTTATCTAGGCCGGAATTTTCACCCCGGCTCAAGCCACCTCCTAGAGACGCTCGGGTCCAAGCTAATGTCTCACCACGGTGTTGCTCCGGATGGGGTTTACAGAGACAGTTCCCGTCACCGGGAACCCGGTGAGCTCTTACCTCACCTTTCCACCCTTACTGCTGCTCTTATCAAGCGCAGCGGTTTATTTCTGTTGCACTGTCCTTAAAGTCGCCTTTACCGGTAACTAGCCGGCATCCTGACCCTGTGGAGCCCGGACTTTCCTCATCCAGGGGCTTTAGCCCTCAGTCTGCGATCGTCTGGCTTTCTCCTGCCACCACGGTATTATAATCCAGGCCTTGATTCAAGTCTATCTCCAGCCCAGGAAAGCACCGGCCAAGGTAAGCGGCTACCGAAGGCCAGACCACGCGCTCCGTCGCCTCATGGCCGGCCGCCACCGCGGCAATCCCCCAATCCCGCAAAGCCAGCAGCTGGTGGTGCTTGATCTCGCCTGCCACAACCAGATCCACCTGACTTTGTCGGAGCGCTTCTGTCCACTCGCCGTCAAAGCTGCCGCCAAAGACCGCGACCTTGTGAACGTTAGCATCCTGATCAAAGTTTAAAAAGCAACCGGCTGTCTCCAGGCGCTGGTTGATGCGTCTGATAAAACTGAACCGGGTGTTAGCTTCGCTAAGCACGCCCGTACGGCCGTAGCCTATCCCCCGTGCCGCCGCGTCAGGCGCGCCGGGCCAGGCTATGGTCACCCGGCAGTCAGTCAGCCCCAGCCGCTCTGCCAGAGCCACGCTAACCCCCTGAGGAGCAGCGTCAAGATTGGTATGCGCGGCCAGACAAGCTTTGCCGGCTTTGGCCAGCTGCCATAAGCGGCCCGTAAGCCCGGGGCCTGCCGTCAGATGGTTGAGGCTGGTAAAGATAGCGGGGTGATGAGTCAGGATCAGGTCCGCGCCGCTATCCAGACCCTGCCGCAAAGCAGGGGCAGTCAGATCCAGGGTCAGCAGTACCCGCTTAAGCGGCGCGTCAGGATCCCCCAATAAAAGGCCTACATTATCCCAGCTTTCCGCCCAGGCCGGATCAGCCAAACGATGCATGGCGGCAACTAAATCAGCCACCGTCCAGGTGGAGCCGGCAGCGGGAGCAGGCTTTGCTTGTATAATTTCCATCGGATAATCTCCTTACGGCGCTGCGGAAAACGCTGTTTGGGCTGCTTCCTGAACCGCTGCCGCCAGTTGCTGTTCCGAAAGCCTGTCATTCAGGCCTAACGCCGGAAATAGTCCCCGGCGGCTTTTCAGTTTACGTTGCCAATCCTGCAGCAGCTCCCGCTCGTATTGCCTCAATTCAGTCTGCTGGCTTAAGGTTGCGCCGGCAAGGGTCATTTGGCAGCGCAACCAGGCGGCGGTTAGCCAGACGCTGTCCACGCAAGTGCTTAGCAACTGCGCGGCGTTTTGCCGGGCAAACAGCTGCCGGCAAAGCTGTTGCCGCCCCGATTGTCGGTCCGCTGAGGTTAATGCAGTAGCGGCCCGGCGTTCCAAAGGGTCCCCGGCTGCCGCCCCGGCCACAGCAAGAGCAGGTGGGCAAGCCGCCGGCTGCCAGAGCTGTAAAGGCAAAAGACGGTAAGGGCCCGGCGTTAAAGCCGCGCCCCTCAGCTGCCAGCCTGACTGGGTTAACAATAAATTCAGTTCTGTCCAGGATTTCATGGGCTGCAGCAGCAGCAGGCAATCGGCCGGCCAGCGGGGCCGGCCGATGATGTCTGTTATCTCCAGGCCGCCCAGGCCCAAAATAAAAATCCGATCCCCCGGCAGTGGAGGCAGACAGTCCAGGCCATCTGCCTGCTTCAGATGGACCCGGTCCGATAAAGCAAAACGGGCCAGGTTTGCTTCAGCACGCGCCAGAGGGCCAGACCGCAGATCCAGGCCCCAGATATCAGCCGCCAAGTTATGGCTGGCAAGCCAGGAAGGCAACAGCGCATGATCTGTCGCTACGTCCACCGCGCGCCGCCAGGGAGGCGGCGCTACTGACTGCATCAGGCTGACGGCCGCCGCCAGCCTGGCCGGCAGCGGCGGGACAGTCGCTTTGCTCATCAGTCCAGATAATCCTTTAGTTTCTTGCTGCGGGAAGGATGGCGCATTTTGCGCAGGGCCTTGGCCTCAATCTGGCGAATCCGTTCACGGGTGACATTAAACTCCCGGCCAACCTCTTCCAGCGTACGGGTCCTGCCATCATCCAGGCCAAAGCGCAGCCGCAGGACCTTCTCTTCTCTGGGGGTCAGCCCGGACAAGACTTCCAGCAGTTGTTCTTTCAGTAAGGTAAAGGCCGCCTGATCCGCCGGAGAGGGGGCGTCATCATCAGGAATGAAGTCGCCCAAATGGCTGTCTTCTTCTTCGCCAATCGGCTTTTCCAAAGAAACCGGCTCCTGGGATATCTTCATTATTTCCCGGACTTTATCCGGGGTCATGCCCATTTCCTCAGCCAGCTCCTCAACCTCAGGATCGCGTCCCAGTTTTTGTACCATCTCACGCTGAACCCGGATCAGTTTATTGATGGTCTCAACCATATGGACCGGGATCCTGATGGTGCGGGCCTGATCGGCAATAGCGCGGGTAATGGCCTGCCGGATCCACCAGGTAGCATAGGTGCTGAATTTAAAGCCCTTGGTGTAATCAAACTTATCTACGGCTTTAAGCAAGCCCAGATTGCCCTCTTGAATCAGGTCAAGGAAGGACATGCCCCGGCCGACATAGCGTTTGGCAATTGAGACCACCAGGCGCAGGTTTGCTTCAATCAGGTGATCCTTAGCGTCCAGATCCCCTTCTTTGATTCTCTGGGCCAGATCCTTCTCTTCTTCCGCCGTCAGCAGATCCACCTTACCGATCTCTTTCAGGTACATCCGGACGGGATCATCCACGCCGATACTTTCAACATCATTTAGCGGATCTTCTTCTTCGGCCGGCTGCTCTTCTTCCACCAGATTATCGGCCACAATCTTGATGCCCAGGGCCTCCAGCTGATCAAATATTTTTTCAGCCTTTTCTAAGTCAATATCAGATTCTTCAATCTGATTCATGACATCCCGGTAGTAAAGTTGATTTTTGTTGGCTTTGGCCTGGTTAACCAGACGAGTAATAAGACTGACCTTTTTTTCTGCCATAAACCTGTTTGCACGCTCCCGTTTGAATTAAGTTGCCAGCAACTTGGCGCTGGCTGATAACTTCACTTATATATAGACCAAGTAAAATGACTTACATGCCCGGCAATTATAAATTTTTTGTAAACGTCATAGTAAAAGGTCCGAAATTGCTGTGCCAAACCGTTATACAGCAGGGCACGCCGTGAAGCATGGTCCTGAGTCGCGCTCAGGCTCAGGGTTGAATCACTTTACCTGCGGCGGACCTTTAGGCTTTGCGGCCATTAAAGCGAAGCTCATATAACTGCCGCTGGGTCGCCTGATAATCCTGACGCAGCTTTTGTTCCAGTTCCGGCTGCTGTTGTTTTTCGGAATGCCTGAGCTGCTCTCTAAGCTGATGCTGTGTCCGGCTCAGGGCATCAATCCGGACCTGCTTATAGTAGCGATCCGCCTCCGCTTTAGCCTGAGCGCGCGAGGCCTGTTCCGGCAGGCGCATCATAAGGGCGGTCAAAACATCATTCAGCGCGGTGCCGTTGAGCTCAAACTGGCTGGTGGGTGCCAATAAAGCGGATACGCCCAGCTCCCCTTTAGCAGCCTGAGCCAGAACCTCGCCGAGCCACGCGTAAGGCTGGGGGGCTTGAGCCCGATCGGCTGCCAGCAAAAAGTCCTCCGGCTGAGGGCGAAGTGCCAGATCCGGCCAGATGTCAGGTTCTGTGGCTAAAATGGTCAAAAAATAAGCCTCATCCTGACTCATATGCACCTTGACGCGGCTTTCTGTCTGGGGGTCCTGACCGGAACCATCTGCCGCCACCCGCCCATTAACAGGCTTAGCCTGTTTCGTCGCCAGTTCTGAGCTCTTGCCGCCGCGGTGCTCCCGCTGCCGGTGCTGCAATTCCGCCCTGATGGTATCCAGACTGATCCCCAGCAATTCAGCGGCTTTTTTCAGATAGATTTCAAACAAAATGCTGTTATTGATTCTTTCCAGTATCTGACACAGCTGGTCCTGATAGATCGTTAAATCAGTTGAACCGTTTTTTTGCGCAAGACTAAGCGCGACACTGAACTTATAGTCCAGCAGCGGCAGCGCCTGATCCGCTAAAGCTCTGAAGCGCTCGGCGCCATTTTGGCGGATATATTCATCCGGGTCTTTACTGCCCGGCACCTTTAAAACTCTCACAGACAAGCCTTCTTTTTCAAGAAGATCCAGACTGCGCAGGGTGGCCGTCTGTCCGGCGGTATCCGCGTCAAAACTAATGATCAGATCCGAAGTATGCTGATGCAGCAGCCGGATCTGCTGTTCCGTCAACGCCGTTCCCAAAGCTGCCACCGCATTGTCTATGCCCGCCTGGTGCAGGCTGATACAATCCATATAGCCCTCAACCAGAATCAAGTCATGGCTCTTGGACTGACGGGCCAGATTCAGGCCGTACAAATGCTGACCTTTGACATATAACACCGTCTCCGGAGAATTAATATATTTGGGCAGCGAATGATCCAAAACCCGCCCACCAAAGGCAATCACCCTGTTGCGGCCAACCCCGGACATAATCGGAAAAATCAGGCGTTCCCGGAACAGATCGATGGTCCTGGCATATTTATTCTGGCGAAACAGCCCCGATTCAGCCAGCTCTGCCGGAGTAAAAGACTGCTTGAGTAAATACTGGTACAAATCATCCCAGCCTGCTCCCGCATAGCCCAGGCCAAAACGCTGCAGCGTCTGGGCGCTGATGCCGCGCTGCTTAAGGTAGTCGCGGGCAGGCTGCCCGGCCGGGCTAAGCAGATTTTTATAGTAGTAGCGAGCCGTCTGGAGGTTGATTTCAGTTAAGAGCTGCCGCTGGCTGCGTTTTTTTTCATAAGCGGCATCATCAATAGTGGGAAGGTCAATTTGCGCGCGCGCTGCCAGCAGGCGCAGTGCTTCCAGGTAGCTCAGATGCTCGATATCCATAATGAAACGCAGCACATCCCCGCCCTTATGACAGCCAAAGCAATAAAAGATTTGCTTGGACGGAGACACACTAAAGGAGGGCGTATCTTCATGATGGAAAGGACAGAGGCCAAAATAATTTTTTCCGCTGCGCTTGTTTAAATTTACATATTGCTCAACCACACTGACAATATCATTGCGGGCTTTAATATCCGCAATGACATCATCCGGGATACGGGAGGCATTAGCCATGACAGATCCCTCCTTTCCGCTCAGGCTGGCGTTCGCATGGGGCTCATCCGGCCCTGCTCAGACTGCAGCTGAATCAGCAGCGGCCGGTACCAGCGCTTGTGGTCAGCGCCTCCGGCGTTGTCTGTTTTTCCGGTTCATCAAGTTTCTGTCTGGCCGCGACCCATAAAGCACACTCCAGGCGCCTTTGCTGCAGGTCACAGCCAAGTTTATACTGGCCATTCACCTGGCCGCTGGCATGATAAGCGTTAGCCGCACAGCCGCCAGCACAAAAGTACTTGGCAAAGCAAGTCTGGCATTCAGGCTTATTAGGTAACATTAATTGTTTGAACGGAGCCTGCACTGTCTGATTTAGAACGATCGGCCGGTCATGAACATTGCCCATGATAAACTGAGTTTCACCGACAAACTGATGACAGGGATAAATATCCCCCTCCGGCGTGACCGCACAGTATTCAGTCCCGACCCCACAGCCCTTCATCCGCTTATACAGGCAGGGGCCGCCATCCAGATCAATATTAAAGTGGAAAAAGTTGAAGGCGGCCGGCGTGCCTTTGCGCTCCAGATATATCCGGGCCAGGTCCTCATAATTCTGCATTAATTCAGGCAGATCTTCCTCTTTTAGCGCATAAGGCTCGGTCGGATCTGCCACCACTGGTTCCAGTGAAAGCTGTTTAAAGCCCAGATCAGCCAGGTGCAGGGCATCCCGGGCAAAGTCCCGGTTAAAATGCGTATAGGTTCCGCGCACATAGTGCTCTTTGGCTCCCCGGGCAGCCACAAAGGCCCTGATATGCTGCATGACCGGCAGGTAGGAACTGCGGCCGTTAATGCCCGGACGCATATGATCATTGACCTCCGGCCTGCCGTCAATACTCAGGACGACATTCTTCATATGGGCATTGACAAACGCTGTCTTTGCCTCATCCAGCAGCAGGGCGTTGGTCGTAATCGTCAGACGAATATCCTTGCCGTGACGGGGGCCTTCCTGCTCACAATAGTGCGTCAGTTCCACCACAACCGGCCAGTTCATCAATGGCTCGCCGCCAAAAAAGTCAATATCCAGGTGGTGGCGCGGCCCACTGGCCGCGATCAGGAAGTCAATGGCCAGTTTGCCGGTTTCAGCGCTCAGCATACTGCGGTGGCCGGTATGATAATCTCCCTGGCCGGCAAAGCAGTAGCGGCAGCGCAGGTTACAGTCATGGCACAAATGCAGGCACATGGATTTGATTCTGGGCTCATCGGGATATAGCTGTTCCAACCTGACTTCCGGCGCAGCAGCTAAAAGAACGTCCTGATCTTTTAACTGAGTCAGCTCCGCCAGGATTTCCGCCACGTCCGCCGGATCAGCGCCATGCTGACCGGCCCAGGCAGCCTGCCGGTCTCGTGGCATGCTAAAGCCGTCCGCCAGCGTCTGGTCAATAAGCTGAGCGGTTAATTCATCTATCAGCAGCAAAGCCTGACTCTCCGAATCATAGGCCAGATAATCGCCATTAACTGAAAATGTATGCAGCAAAATGTCTCTCCTTAATCATTCACCTTAAGAAAACGGGTAAAACCTGATATTTAACATATCATCAATAGAAAAATAGAATAGTCTCAGGCCACAACGGTCCGGACTATCCTATCCTTAAGCAACACATCGTCTCACTCATTCAGTATTAAGTCATAAATAAGCTAAAGCCGCCCGGGGCAGCTGCCCGTTTATGAGCTAAATGAAAATAAATCAGGCCTCATGCTCACATTTTTGATTGGCGACAGTACAGCTGGTTTTGCAGGCTGACTGGCAGGATGTCTGGCACTCGCCACAGGCGTGAGATACTGGTTTGCAGGTTTTGCGATCCACAACCACTTGAATATGTTTCATAACAATCTACCTCCTTATTAGGACTAACAGTGCCTTAATTATACGGTTTATCTGCTGCTCTGCCAAGATGCAATTAGGTTAGCCTGGCAACCGGCCGCTTTGACCGGATAGACAGCCAGTAAAATCTCAATTATCACTGACCGGTTTTTTGACGGTATTAATAGCGTCTCTGCGGAAAGTCAACAATGTATTGGCCACGCTGCTGGCAATGGTGATGTCATCATCCTTGATGTTCACAACCTTGCCTACGACTCCGCCAATGGTCACTACGGTATCGCCAACCGCCAGTTTGCCGCGCTCTTCCTTTTGCTTCTTTTCCTGTTTGCGCTGCGGCCGGATTAGAATAAAATACATTAATACCAGCAGGGCAATCGGCAAAACCAGCATGCTGATCATTGAAGCGGTGCTGGTCTGAGTGGTTGAGGTGTCAGTTGTAGTCAGCGCCAAAGCGGCGCCCAAAAAGATGTGAGCGGTCATGTTTTTCCTCCTGCTTGAGATCACCTGCGATATCCCGCCGGCGTCTGTACCATTGTAATGTTTAAATCTGATTCAGCATATCATGCGGCCGGACCCCGGTCAATATTGGCCGGAGGGCTTTACCCGGCGCTCTGGCTGGCGGCCGCGGCTGCAGACAGCCAGGCCGGCGCGCCACAGGCTTAACCGGTATAACCATAGGCGGCAAAAAACTCATCCCTGAAATCCCGCAGCCGGTCTTGACTGATGGCTTCTCTCACCTCCTGCATCAAATGCAGCAAAAAGTGCAGATTATGCCAGGTGGTCAGGCGAAGGCCAAAAATTTCACCGGCTTTCAGCAAATGCCGGATGTATGCCCGGGTATAATGTTGACAGACATAACAATCGCACTGATCATCCAGCGGGGTAAAGTCACGGGCATAGCGCGCATCGCGCACAATCAGCCGGCCGTGGCTGGTCATGACGGTACCGTTGCGGCCAATCCGGGTGGGCAGGACACAGTCAAACATGTCTATCCCCCGCATACTTCCCTCTATCAGGTAATCAGGCGAACCCACCCCCATGAGGTACCGCGGTTTGCCTGACGGCAACAGCGGTACCGTTGCGTCCAGCATCTGGTACATCAGCTCGGCTGGTTCCCCCACACTAAGGCCGCCGATAGCAAAGCCCGGCAAATCAAAAGCGGTCGTGATGCTGGCACTGGCCTGACGCAGGTCTTCATACATGCCGCCTTGAACAATGCCAAAAAGGGCCTGCTCCTGAGGGCGTTGGTGTGATTTCAGGCAGCGCTCCAGCCAGCGGCCGGTCCGCTCCAGGGATGGTTTAATGTACTCACGGCTGGCCGGATACGGCGTACACTCATCAAACGCCATGATGATATCCGCGCCCAGCTTATTTTGAATCTGAATGGATTTTTCCGGTGTCAGCAGTTGCCTGGAGCCGTCAATGTGGGATTTAAACTGCACCCCTTCTTCACTGATATGCTTGCGGTCGCTGAAGCTAAACACCTGAAAGCCGCCGCTATCGGTCAGCACTGCCCGGTCCCAGTTCATAAACCGGTGCAGGCCGCCAGCTTCGGCCACAATATCCGGGCCGGGGCGCATCCACAGATGGTAGGTGTTGGAAAGGATGATTCCGGCGCCCATACCTTTCAGTTCCTCCGGTGACATACCCTTAACAGTCGCCTGAGTGCCAACGGGCATGAAAACCGGGGTTTCAAAAGATCCGTGCGGCGTATGGATCACACCGCGGCGGGCTCCGGTCTGGGCGCAAACATGTTTTAATTCATAATAGACTGGTGGTTTGGCTGCCTCACTCAACTGGCGGCTCCTCCTCATCGGATTTTTCAATAAACATAGCATCACCAAAACTGAAGAAACGATACCGTTCTTCAATAGCATGCCGGTATGCGGCCAGGATCCAATCTTTCCTGCTTAGTGCCGATACCAGCATCACCAGGGTCGACTCCGGCAGGTGAAAATTGGTGATCAGGGCATCAACCGCTTTGAATTGATAACCAGGATAGATAAAAATATCCGTCCAGCCGCTGCCAGCCCTGACCTCACCCTGGGCTGGCACAATGGTTTCCAGCAGGCGGCAGTCGGTCGTACCTACCGCAATGATTCTGCGGTCGCCAGCCTGGCGCGCCGCGTTAATCTGTTGCGCGGCTTTGGCACTGACTTCAAAATACTCACTGTGCATCGGGTGATCTTCGATATTATCTTCCTTTACGGGTCGGAAGGTTCCCAGACCCACGTGTAAGGTTACATAACAAAGCTCCACGCCCAGCTGCGTTATTTGCGCCAGCAGCGACCGGGTAAAGTGCAGGCCGGCAGTCGGCGCGGCAGCGCTGCCGTTATTGGCAGCGTAAACGGTTTGATATTGCTCCGGATCTTCCAGCTGCTCATGAATATAAGGGGGCAGTGGCATCGTTCCGGCTTCCGCCAGCCGTTCTTCCCAAATGCCTTCATAATGGAAACGGGCTTTGCGGCAGCCTTCCGGTAATAATCCTTCAATATCAGCCGTAATCTTGCCGTCCAGAAAGCTTACCTTAGCGCCGGGCTTAAGCCGGCGGCCGGGCCGGACCATTACCTCCCAGTCGTCACCTTCCAGGCGGCGCAGCAACAATAATTCCACGGCAATGTGGCTGTCAGTCTTTTCGCCGATCAAGCGGGCCGGCATGACTCTGGTATCATTTAACACCAGCAGATCACCCCGGCGCAGCAAATGCGTCACATCCGGAAAGTGCAGATCTTCATAGCGACCCCGGCTGTCCAGATGCAGCAGACGGCACTGATCTCTTTCAGGCAGGGGATGCTGCGCAATCAGCTCCGGCGGCAGGTCATAGTAAAACTCTGATTTTTTCATACGTAAACGTTACATCCCGGCGGCATTCAGGCAGCCGGTCTCCTCAAATTCAGTCGGATGAGGCCTTCAGTCGCATCCGAATATCACAAAGTACGATTATAACGATTAAGAGCACTTTAGTACAGGCGAGCACAATGGAAAAAGCATGTGCATAGCGAATTTAAGAAGCGGCAAGAATCGGAGCGAATTAAGCCCGGTTATCCGGGTTTTCATTCGCCAGCAGGATCAGTTTATTATATAATAGAGCAATCAAGTAGTAGGTTAAAGCAATAAAGTCCCCCGCTTTGACCGCCAACACAAAAATGAGGTAGACAGAATGAAAGCTGTATTTAAAGGATCTGCGGTTGCACTGGTAACCCCTTTTAAGAACGATCAGGTTGATTATGAACGGCTGGATCAATTATGTGATGAGCAAATTGCGGCGGGTACGGATGCGCTGGTCATCTGCGGCACCACCGGTGAAGCTTCTGCCATGCCGGATGATGAACATATTTCTGTCATTCGCGAAGCCGTACGAGTAACCGCCGGACGCGTGCCGGTCATTGCCGGCACCGGCAGCAATGACACCCGCCACGGGGCGGCGCTGTCCCAGGCTGCAGCTAAAGCCGGCGCTGACGCTTTACTCTGCGTAACCCCCTACTATAATAAAACCTCTCAAAAGGGCTTGATCCAGCACTTTACCGCCACCGCGGCGGCGGTAGATTTGCCCATCATCCTCTATAATGTTCCGTCCCGTACCAGTCTTAACATTCAGCCTCAGACCTATGCGGCCCTGGCAGACGTAGAAAACATAGTTGGCATTAAAGAATGCAATCTGGGTCAGGTCGGGGATATTTTCCAGCTGACCGGAGATCGTTTCGCGGTATACTCCGGGGAGGATGGCCTGGTGCTGCCTCTGATGGCCTTAGGCGGTCTGGGGGTCATTTCCGTTATCGCCAACATAGTGCCGCAACGCACGGTGGCCATGACTCATGCCTGGTTGAACGGTGATATTCAGACAGCCAGAGCGGAACAAATCAGCTTGTTGCCGCTGATTCACGCCTGTTTTTGTGATGTCAACCCGATACCGATTAAGGCGGCCATGAACCTGCTGCATAAAGCTGTTGGCCCTTGCCGTCTGCCCCTGACTGACTTAAGTGAAGCGGATACCAGGCGGCTTCAGCAAGTACTGAAAGATTATGCGTTGCTGGCCTGAATCGGCCGTCTGCCTGCTTCAGACCAGTCAGGGCAGAACCCGGGGCTGGCTTAAGGCCTGGCAGCAGCCTGAAGACATATCAGGATCCCGGCGCCCAGGCACCGGGATCCTGCGACAAGAAAGGATATTGTATGGATCAGGTCAGGCAACCAACTAACCGCAGCCCGCTGCGTATTCTGCTGGCGGGAGCCTCCGGCCATATGGGGCAAATTGTAAGCGAACTGATTAAGCAACAGCCAGATGATTATCAATTAACCGCTGTCTTAAGCGGGCATCAACACCCGGCCGAGGCGGTGGTGCCAGGCTGGCCAGGTCATTTGCAAGCGCTTGCCGGCGCAAACTGGGAGGTGCTGATTGATTTTTCCAGTCCCGCCTTGTTGCCCGCAATTCAGGAACTCCTGAGCCTGCACCCCGCGCCGGCGGTTCTGGCCACCACCGGTTACAACGAAACCGAACTGGCCCAAATTAAGCAATTAGCTCTGACCCTGCCTGTATTTATGTCTGCTAATATGTCTTTGGGAATTCATGTCATGCAGCGGTTAATTGCTCAGGCAGCCAGATATCTGTATCCGGCTTATGATATTGAGATAGTAGAAGCCCACCACCGCCGCAAGGTTGATGCGCCTTCTGGTACGGCGCTATTGCTGGCGCATACCCTGCAGGATGAAATCCATCGGGCTCAGGGAGCAGACTTAAGCCTGACCTTTGACCGCAGCCAGATCCGGCAGGCACGGCCCGCTGATGAGATTGGGATTGCCTCCATCAGAGGAGGCAATATAGCCGGCGAGCACGAAGTCATTTTTGCCGGCCAGGCGGATATCCTGACCGTAAGGCACAGTGCGCTTTCCAGATCTGTTTTTGCTCAGGGGGCACTAAAGGCAGCTGCCTTTTTGAGCAACCGCGCGGCGGGGTTATACAGTATGGATGATCTGCTGGATCAATTAGCCAGGCCTTAAGGCAAGTACTTAACCGCCATCCGGACCAGTTTATCCAGAGCGGGCCTGTGATCAGGCTGTAAATTACAGGAATGAGCGCGGTTAATAGCTGGCCAGACAGGGATTAACCGCACTTTTCGTCTCAGGGGCATAGCTAAGTGAGGCGACGGCCAGGCTAAATCCGGCTGTCAGGCAGGTGAGCCTTCAGGTGCGGGCAGTTGTCCGGGCGCTTTCCGGCCAGACTGGTCCGGCGCTGGCTGCCGGCTTTCGTGACCTTCAGCCGAGTTGTCATCAGGCGCTTCCTCCGGCGCCTGATCCTCAGCGGTCTCTGGCTCGGCTTCTTCTTCCTCGGCTTCGTCCTCTTCGGCCGCTTCAGCCTCTGCGGTCTCCTGCATAGGCTTAATCATATAACGCTGAATTTGCCGGTTGATAAAGAAGTTAACCAGCAGTAAATTACAGCCAAACGCAAACACAACATAGTACACCACAGTTAACAGCAGACCCAGGCGACTCAGAAAGTAAAGCAGCAGAGCGGGGATAACCAACAGGATCAGTAACTGGGCCAGCAGGATCAGGAAGTTAAAAGGCAGTCTGAGAATAAAAAACAAAAATGCGTTACGGTAAATATCTTTTAATTTCAAATCAAAAGTGATCATCATTTGGTAAACATACATCAGCATAAAAGTTATGCATATAAAAAGCAGCACAATAACGGTGGACAGCAGCGTCCGCAGGATACCATTGCTGATTGTTCTGCGGTAGAAAACAAAGGCCACCGGCAGCAGGAAACTGGCGGCCAGTGAGAGCAGACAGGTGATGGTGGATTGTTTCCAGTTTTTGCGGGCGTGCTCCCAAAAATCAGACCAGACAAAAGCGTGTTCCTCCCGTCCGTAATTGCGCATCAGATAAGTCACACCGGCCTGAATAGGCCCGGTCACAACGTAAGCCAAGCCAATCAGTAAGCCCATGACCAGCACCGTGATTCCCAGAATAACCATAGAAGAAAGATCTGATACAGTCACCCCTTCATTTAACTGGGCATCCGCGAAGATCTGGTTGAGATTATCCAGTGTCATACCGGGAAACAGCAACTGGAGTAAATATGAGCTGACCAGGAAAGCCAGGACAAAGGAAAGTAAACTAAACAGGCTGTACATCAAGCTGATGGTACAAACCTTCCAGAACTTGCGGCCGAGGATGCCAAAAAATGTAGCAACCGGGCCTTTAGGCGGCGCGTCCGGGTCTACCCCCGGTCCCTCTTTGGTAAAATCAAACAAGCCAAAAAATCCAGCCATCTTTATGATCCTTTCCATGACATTAGACCAATTATATACCCAGTTTTTACTTTTTAACAATATTAAGGCGAAAGTCAGTTTACTTCAGCCCGGAGGGCACCGTCGCGGCGGCAGTTTCAGGCTAGATCGGCGGGAGCGAAACGGCCAGGCTTTTTATTTCCATTAAGCTGGTTTCGATCAGTGCTTGCTGCCGGGCTTCCTTAACGGCTTTTCTGGGCAGGTCTGCCGGCAGCTGCGGTGCGGTTACCAGACCGAAGTTGGCATTCATAGGCTGGAAATGCCTGACTGCCGGGTCCGAAATATATGCCGCCATGCTGCCACAAACCGTGGCTGCCGAAGGTATGTAAGGGTCTGACAGACCGCGGGCGCGCAGAGCCGCATTGATGCCGGCCAGAAGGCCGGAAGCAGTCGATTCAACATAACCTTCTACGCCAGTCATCTGTCCGGCAAAAAACCAATCCGGTTTAAGGCGGGCCTGATAAGTAGCGGTGAGGGTCTGCGGAGAGTTCAGAAATGTATTGCGATGCATCACGCCATAACGCAAAATCTCAGCATTTTCCAGACCCGGGATTAGTCTGAAGATCTCTCGCTGCTGCCCAAACCTGAGCCGGGTCTGAAAGCCAACCATATTATACATGGAATCGGCGCGGTCATCCTGGCGCAGCTGAACACAGGCATAAGGCCTTCTGCCGGTCCGCGGGTCCGTCAGGCCAACGGGCTTCAGCGGTCCATAGCGGATCGTATCCTTGCCTCGTTTCGCCATGGTTTCAATCGGCATACAGCCCTCAAAAACGGTTTCCCGGTCAAAATCTTTGACATCTGCCAGCTCTCCATTAATCAAGGCAGCCACAAAATGTTCATACTGCTGTTGATCCATCGGGCAATTAAGATAATCAGCACTGCCGCGGTCATAGCGCGATTGCCTGAAGGCAATGCTTTGATCAATGCTTTCCAGGCTTATAATTGGCGCCGCCGCATCAAAAAAGTGCAGCGTCTCCGCCCCCAGCGCATTTTGGATATGATCTAGCAAACGTCCCTGGGTAAGCGGGCCCGTCGCAATAACCACGATGCCTTCAGCCGGTATGGCGTCAATTTGTGCAGAGGTAAAGCTTAACAGCGGATGTTGCTTAAGTTTTTGAGTAATATAAGCGGAAAACTCATCCCGGTCTACGGCCAGCGCACCTCCCGCGGGGATGCGGCAATGATCAGCCGCGTCCATAATCAGCGAGCCTTGTAACCGGAGTTCTGCCTTCAGCAACCCTACGGCATTACTCAGGCGGTCAGACCGCAAAGAATTGGAACACACCAGTTCGGCAAAACCAGCCTGGTGATGTGCCGGCGTAAATTGCTCAGGCTTCATGTCAATCAGGTTCACCGGGATGCCAAAACGCAACAGCTGCCAACTGGCCTCGGCTCCTGCCAGCCCCGCGCCAATCACCGTGACAGCCGGTCCGTTATATGTATTGGTCATTAAGCTTCGCCTTCCTGTGTCTGCTGCGCTGTTTTTTCAGATGGTTGTGCCGCCTCAGTTTTTTTCTTTTTACTCCGCGCGTTGGTAGGGCAGTCCGGGTTGCTGCATTTGGGGAAACTGCGGCCTCTGAAACGCTTAAATACCATATAAGCGCCACAAGTCTCACATTTTTGTCCGTCTATGGGAAGATCCCAGGAGATAAACTTGCAGTCAGGATCAGAACCCTTTTTGTCACAGACATAAAAAGTGCTGCCGCGCCGGCTTTTTCTGGTTTCAAGGCCCGAGCCGCAGAGAGGACAGTGGGCATTGACCTTTTCAGCCAGATTGCGGGTATATTTACATTCCGGGAAATTGGAACAGGCGACAAACTTACCGTAACGGCCTTCTTTAATGACCAGATTGCCGCCGCACTCCGGACACTTTTCCTCCAGCTGCACCACTGGCATCTTGACCCGATCCACGTGTTCGGCAGCATGTTCCACTTCCTTATGAAAAGGCGGATAAAATGCATCCAGCACTTTGACCCAGTTTTCCTTGCCCTCCTCCACAATATCGAGTTTGCTTTCCATACCGGCGGTAAAGGCGACATCCACAATATCTTTGAAATTATCAGCCAGCAAATGCGTCACAACGGTACCAAGATTAGTGGGAAGTAATTGCCGCTGCTGCTTCTCGACATATTTACGGGCCAGAATGGTGGAAATAGTCGGCGCGTAGGTGGACGGACGGCCGATCCCTTTTTCCTCCATCGCCTTAATCAGACTGGCTTCAGTATATCGGGCCGGCGGCTGGGTAAATTTTTGGGTGGGTGTGGTCAGCAAATTTTTAAGGCTCTGACCTTCCTCCAGCGCAGGAATTTCTTCAGGATTATCGGCTTTATTGCTGTCGTCTTTATTGCTGTCCTCTGCCTCCGCCTGTTGTTCCGCCTGATCCAGTTTTATGTCTGCGTAAGCAGCTAAAAAGCCGGGAAACACCACCCGTTCTCCGCTTGACCTGAACAACTGTTGCTGGCAGACGGTATCCACCACCAGGGTATCTATCCTGGCGGCTGACATTTGCGAAGCCAGAAAGCGTTCCCAGATGAGTTTATACAGGCGATACTGGTCACGGGTCAGGTGCCGCTCCAGCTCCTGCGGGGAGAGTTCAAAGTGGGCCGGTCTGATCGCTTCATGCGCGTCCTGAGCCGAATGACGGTTTTTAAACAGGCGCGGCTGTTTGGGGACATATGCGGCGCCATAATGTTTGCCAATCAGCTCTCTGGCAGCCGTCAGCGCCTCTTGTGAAATCCGGACTGAATCCGTTCTGATATACGTAACCAGAGCCGTAGCCCCCTGGCCTGGAATATCCACCCCTTCATAAATCTGCTGGGCCACACTCATGGTCTTCTTGGATGAAAAGCTCAGGCGCCTTGCAGCTTCCTGCTGCAAGGTGCTGGTAGTAAAAGGCGCATACGGCTGACGCTGTTTTTGCCCCTTTTTAATCCGCTGGACCTGAAACTCGTTATCCTTAATGTCCCGAATGACGGCGTCAGTCATCTCTTTATTCAGCAGCCGGACTTTTTCAAGCTTGTCATGTTTCAGGACACCCTGGTACCTGGCCGTAAAGCTCTCCCGCGCAGCAGTTTCAAGCTTGACTTGCAAGAGCCAGTACTCCTCTGGCTTAAAGCGGTTGATCTCCTCTTCCCGGTCCACCACCAGTTTGGTAGCAACGGATTGAACTCTGCCGGCAGATAACCCTGTCCTGACCTTTTTCCACAGTAAGGGACTAAGCTCATAACCCACCAGGCGGTCCAAAATACGTCTGGCTTGCTGGGCATCAACCAGATTCATATCAATGGCCCGAGGGTGCATGATCGCTTCCTTAACCGCTTTTTCAGTAATTTCATTGAAAGTAACCCGACAGTCAGACGCAGGGTCAATTTTCAGCAACGTTGACAAGTGCCAGGCAATGGCTTCTCCCTCACGGTCCGGGTCAGTAGCAATCAGGACCCGGTCCGCCGTTTTGGCATCATCCTTCAGTTCCCTGATCACCTTATCTTTACCCTTCATATTGATGTATCGCGGTTTATATTCATGCTCAACATCTACGCCCAGCGATGAGGAAGGCAAATCCCGTACATGTCCTACCGACGCTTCGATGCGGTAATGCTCCCCCAGATAGCGGCCAATCGTTTTGGCTTTGGCTGGTGACTCTACAATAACCAGTGTTCTTCCCATTCAAACCGTTCCTTACTTATATAAATTATGTGTCAGTCAGGCTGCATAATAACAGAAAACAGCTCCAATCAGCTAATCCAGACTAATATTCAGTCTCTGGTAAAGCTAGTTTAGGATAATTCGGGCTGATTTCCTTAATATATACAACGGCGTCTGCCAAATGTCAAAACCAGATTGTAAACTTATAGCTATTTGACGATGTATTTTCCCCGGTAAAGCTGGATCAAACCACGGCATTCCAGGTCAAAGAGCAGTTGCTGCGCCTGACCTTGTACAAAGTCAAGCTGGGTAATGGCCGTAAAATCCAAAGGTTCAGCGCTCAGTATCGCCAGGAGTCGGCTTTGGTCATGATTGAGCCGATGCCGGTTAACGGCGGCTTGTAAAGGATCCTGCACCCTGACCGCGGCTTGCTTAAAGTGTAAGCCGCCCCAAATATCCTGTACCCCGGTTACCGGGATTGCGCCTTCCTTAATCAACTGGTTAGTCCCGACACTCAATGGCGAATAAATGTTGCCGGGGACTGCCATAACCTCTCTGCCCTGGCGCAGGGCGTGATCAACCGTTATGAGCGTACCGGACCTTTGCGATGATTCAATGACCAGGGTAGCCTGAGCCAAACCGCTCAGCAGGCGATTTCTGGCCGCAAAGCAGAACCGCTGTGGTCTGGTCCCCGGCCACTGTTCTGAGATAACGGCTCCCTGCTGTTGGATTTGCTGATATAAACGTCGGTGTTCTTCCGGGTAGCACACATCTATCCCGCCAGGCAGCACCGCTATAGTCATCCCCCGGGCCGCCAGGGCCGCCGCGTGAGCCT
This sequence comes from Oscillospiraceae bacterium, assembly GCA_028704415.1. Taxonomy (GTDB): domain Bacteria; phylum Bacillota; class Clostridia; order Saccharofermentanales; family Fastidiosipilaceae; genus JAAVLZ01. The sequence continues at coordinate 19,499 of JAQWFM010000014.1, forward strand.
GGCCGTCTATACCTCTGGCCAGACCTGACACAATACAGCAGCCTGCTGCTGCCAGCGGCCGCACCAGCCGGCTGGTGCAGCTGAGTCCGTAAGGCGTGCAGTTGCGCGCACCAACCACAGTTAAGCTTGCCGGAGTGGTTAAAAATTTCTTCCAGCCTTCGCCCTTAACATACAAAACCAGCGGTGGAGAATCAATTGTTTTTAAGCCTGGCGGATACAGCGGACTCATCAGACTAATCAGCTGAATAGCTTCCTTCACACAATACTCAGACCAGGATTGCAGACGGCTGCGTACGGCCTGAGGTTTATCCAACCCATACCAACGGGCCTGCTGCGTTTGACTTAATTTAAAATATTCATTTATAAAATCCGGATCAAAGTCCAGCTCCAGGTCGGGACTTGCAGCGCGTTCGCGCAGCCACTTTTGGCCTTGTTCTGCATCAATCAGACGGTTGAGCCACAGATAGCTCAGGGTGAGTAATTTTCTGATATCCTGTAAATCTTCCACTTTGCCGTGAATTCCTTTCATGGCAGTTCCGGACTGCCTGATTCGGTTATTTTGAACTGAGCCGCCAGTGCAATATCTGCGTTTTCCACCAGCGGGCAAGCTCTCAGGTCTGCCTGTGTTCTGGCTACGCGTAATAGTTTCTGGAAACCCCGGACAGACAGCTGTGCTGATAACGCAAACTGCTGAGCCAGTTTCATAGCTGACGCTGTCACCTCAAATACCTGCTTAATCACATCTGCCGGCACATTACTATTAAGCCATTCAGGGTGATCGTACGCCTGATAGCGCATCTGCTGCAGGTGCCGGGCTTGTTTTACCTGTTGCTGCAAAACAGCCAGATCTACAGTGGCCTGATGCTGAACCGTCTGACTGAGCTGCCCGGCAGGAATCCGGTGTAAAATTACCTCCAGATCCACCCGGTCCCGGATTGGCGCAGACAGCTTTGCATTAAACCGGGCTATTTCCCTGTCACTGCAGCCGCAGGTACTGCCTGGTTCATATAGCTGACCGCAAGGGCAGGGATTGCTGGCGCCAACCAGCAAAAAGTCCGCGGGGAACACGATTTTTTGATTGGCGCGTGCTAATCTGATTACGCCTTCACTTAAGGGAAGGCGTAATAAATCCAGGATCCCAGGCTTAAACTCATTCAGTTCATCTAAAAACAAGATCCCATGCTGAGCTAAAGTTATTTCACCCGGTAAAACCGGCACGCCGCCACCCAGCAAAGCCGCCGCGCTGATGCGGTAATGCGGCTGCCGCAAGGGCGGGTAGCCGGCACCTACCAGCTCAGGTACCGGCTGGCTGCCCGCGGCATAGATGCAACGCAATAAATGCAGTTGGGGCTCAGTCAGCTCCGGCAGCAGGTACGGCAGCAAAGATATCAAAAAGCTTTTACCGCAACCAGGCCCGCCTTTGATAATCAGATGATGCCGCCCCGCAGCGGCAATAACCAGTGCCGCCAAGGCCTGACTTTGACCTTCAATATAACTAACTGCCGGTCTGGGCGGCAAAGCCGGCGGAGGCGTGATCTTAATTAAGTTAAGCCGGCGGCCGGCCTCCTGCTTCAGCTGGGCGCTGCTTAAACCGGCCCGAAGAAATTTAGCTGCGTCTGCCAGAGAGCTGACCGGAAAGACACAGGCTTTGAAACGAGGTTGTAAAGCCTCCGCAAAGGCCGCGGTAAAGATTAAACTCAGCTCACTCCTGGCCGCGTACTCACTCAGACAGCTTAACAGATTATAGAAATCACGATCTGGCAGAATGTCGCCGGAAAGGGCCACCTCTCCCAAAGCTGCACAATGCATTGGCAAAGCCAGCTGACCATCGGCCTGTAAAAGGCATAGCGTCAGCGGCAGGTCCAACTCCCGGCAGTTTTGCCTGCGGACCTCCGGGGAAAAGCTGGCCGTGATCCGCCTTTTGGGAAAGTCAAAGCCACTATTTCTTATTGCGGCGCGGATCCGGGAGCGGACAGCGGCTGCCGCGTTGGCTTTCATACCGGCAATATCAAAATACGGCAGACCCGGGCTCAGACTGATCTCAATTCGAACCAGCTGTCCCCTGACGCCTTCATGAACCGCGGTATATATCCTGGCGTAACTGCTTGTCCCTGCTTCATAACGTTGCTCTGACCAGGGAGTTTTTGCTTGACTGTTGGATTCTATCTGCTTCACATCAGGCATCTCCTTGCGCTTGCTTAAGTAACAGTTTAGGTCTAAAGCCGGTCAGAGACGCACGACCTTTCAGGTCAAAAACCGACAAAACTGCCGCTGCCCGGAGCGAAGTCAACCAGCTATACCGGGCAGGCCAGATCACACTTTCGCCGTTAGCTAAACGTGATACAATTAAGACTCATCAGGCACTTAATCAGCCATAAGTAGCGAATTAGGTGCGGCAGGAGGAGATTGTTAAGGTGAAACTTGGTATTGTGGGGCTGCCTAACGTTGGTAAAAGCACCCTGTTTAACGCGATTACTCAAGCCGGAGCGGAAGCCGCCAACTATCCGTACTGCACCATTGAACCCAATGTGGGCATGGTGGCGGTACCGGATCAGCGGCTGGATAAATTGGCGGCAATGTATCATCCGGAAAAGTATTCGCCCGCGGTCATCGAATTTGTCGATATTGCCGGACTGATTGCCGGAGCCAGCAAGGGCGAAGGTTTAGGTAACCAGTTTTTAGCTAACATCCGTGAAGTTGACGCGATTGTCCATGTCGTGCGATGCTTCAGCGATTCGCAGGTTATTCACGTGGCGGGCAACACGGATGCCGGACGGGATATTGATACGGTTAATCTGGAGTTAATTCTGGCTGATCTGGACTATCTGGAACGACGCAAAGATAAACTGCAAAAGCAACTCAAGGGAGACAAAAAACTTCAGCCGGCTTTAGACTTACTCAACGCTTATGAAGCTGTGCTGGAGGAAGGGAAATCCGCCCGCAGTCTCCGCCTGAATGAAGATCAGCAAGAAGCTTTGCTGGAATTGCCGGATTTCAATTTGCTGAGCAATAAGCCGGTTTTATACGTGGCTAACATAGGCGAAGATGAAATCGGACATGCGGCACAAAACCCGCACGTTCAGTACATTGAAGCGTTTGCCGCCCGGGAAGGTGCGCAGGCTCTGTCCATTAGCGCCAAAATTGAAGAAGAAATCGCCGCGCTGGACGCAGATGAAAAAGCCGTATTTTTAAACGATCTGGGTCTCCGGGAATCGGGTCTGGATCGCATCATCAAGTCCAGCTACGCCTTATTGGGCCTGATCTCCTTCCTCACAGCCGGACCTAAAGAGGTGCGGGCCTGGACCATCAGCCGCGGCACCAAAGCGCCGCAAGCCGCCGGCAAAATTCATTCTGATTTTGAACGGGGTTTTATCCGGGCTGAGGTCGTGGCCTATAATGATCTGATGGCTTGTGGCTCGATTGCAGCGGCTAAGGAAAAAGGACTTTACCGGTCCGAAGGCAAAGACTATGTTATGCAAGACGGCGATGTGGTCCTGTTCCGTTTTAACGTATAATCACTGACTATAAGGCTGCTTCGGCCTGCTCAAAGCCGGCCCCATTCGGGCTGGCTTTTCAGGTGTCTCCGTCAGCCGCAGTGACAGGCGGCAACTTAAACGGGATGCCTCTTTCCCCCAGAACCAGGGTAGCAAAGCTGGCCAGTTGTTCTAGCAAAGCCTCCCGTGATCCATTATTGTATATGACCTTTTGAGCTAAGGCCCGATACTCCTCTTCAGTCATCTGGACCGCCATTCTCCGTCTGGCCTCAGACGCAGCCATACCGCGCCCCGCCAGCCGCTCAAGCCGTACTGCTTCATCCGCCCAAATCACCAGTACGTAATTAGCCAGATCCAAAAAGCCTTCTTTTACCGGCAGCGGAACATCCAAAACCAGCGCCTTAGTCTTTTTATGCAGATATTGTTGATATTGCCGTTTGATTTCCGCTATAACAAAGTGGTGCACGATGCGGGATAAGTCATCCAGCTCGTTTTTATGGTTAAACACTCTGACTGCCAGTTGCTCCCTGTCCAGGATCAGCGTTTTCCAGCTGTCACCCGTTTCCCAGGAGGATTCAGGATCTTGATAGGCAGCGGCAAATGCCTCCGGACAATTCTGCACGATCTCCAGGCCAAAGCGTTTCAAAATAGCCGGCACCGCCGGGCCGCCGGGCGCGGAAACCTGGCGGGAGATTAAATCCGCGTCTATCAGTGGCAGACCCATATCTGCTAAATATGAGGCCGCGGTACTTTTACCGCAGCCTATCCCCCCGGTTATGCCAAGCACAAACATAAGCGCTTCCTTCCTATGGACCCGTTATCGAACAGGTTAAGCCGTAAATAATCAGCCTTTAGCCTCAAACCAGCTGCGGCCCTGCCTGACCTCAGCGATGAGCGGAACCTGCAGACTGACTACCGTTTCCATTGCCTGTTGCAGGATCAAAGCCGCGGCGTTAGCATCTGCAAGCTTCACTTCCACAATTAATTCATCATGCACTTGAGAAACCAGATGGGCAGCCAGACCGGCCCGCAGCAAAGCCCGGTCAAGATTGACCATTGCCATCCGGATAATATCCGCAGCGGTCCCCTGAATGGGACTGTTCATGGCCACGCGTTCGCCAAACTGCCGGACATTATAGTTTTTAGACTTCAATTCAGGAATATAGCGGCGTCTGCCAAAAAAGGTCTGACTGTAGCCCCGGCTTTTAGCCTGGCTTATCTCTCGTTCCAGATAAGCTTTAACTGCCGGATACTCCTGGTAGTAGCCCTCAATATACTGATGCGCCTCCTTAACAGTCAGCCCTAAATCCTGCGCCAGGCCAAAATCAGAAATGCCATAAACAATGCTGAAATTGACCGTTTTGGCAGCGGAGCGCATAGCCGGGGTTATAGCATTGGCGGGCAGACCAAAGATGGTCTGCGCAGTCTGCCGGTGAATGTCCCGGCCTTCCTTGAAAGCCGTGATCATATTTTGGTCGCCGGATAAATGAGCCAATAAACGGAGTTCGATCTGCGAATAATCCGCATCCAGCAGACAATAGCCGTCTGCCGCTACAAAGGCTTTACGGATTTCCCGTCCGGCTTCTTGCCGTACCGGTATATTTTGCAAATTGGGATCCCTGCTGGACAGCCGGCCGGTATTGGTAAAATTGGGGCTGAAGGTACTGTGGATCCTGCCATCCCGGGGATCGATGTACTTATTCAGGCCGTCCACAAAGGTGGATTTTAATTTGCTGAGGTTGCGGTAATCAGCAATGAGCTGAATGATGGGGCTGTAGGCTTTGAGGCGATCCAGTTCCTCCGCGGCGGTAGAATAGCTGCCACCTTTATTCTTCCGGCCGGAAGGCAACCCCATTTCCTGATACAGGACTTCGCTTAACTGTTTAGTTGAATTAATATTGAATTCATGCCCGGCACTTAGATATATGCTGCTTTGCAGTTCAGCGATCTGCTCCTCAAAGGCCCCTCCCAATTCATTCAGCTTGGTCTGGTCTACTAAAAAGCCGCGTTTTTCCATTCTGGCTAAAACCAGGGTCAGCGGCTGGTCTGAGGTTTCCCAAAGCGCTGTGACACCGGCATTTTTAATCCCCTGCAGCAGCGGAACACACAGGGCCTGACAGATGCGGGCTTCTGTGATCAGATTTTGCTCCGGTAAAGACCAGGATTCCACTGGCAGCGTTAAGGCTGCCGTCTGCCCGGTACAGCTTTGCCACAGTTCCTGTGGCGTGGACTCCCCATTCAGCAAGGACAACAGATAGGCCGCCGACATTAAATCACAGCAGGAGAGTTGCTCGGGTAAGTCAACATCCCTCAGCCAGGCTTTAAGATCATAACCGGTCAGGCTGAGTTTTTGCCGGGCTATTTCCTGCAACAGCTCTCCCAGCTGGCCAGCAGTCAGGGTGGCTAACAGCAGCCTTTTGCCGTCCAGAGTAAAGCTAGCCTGGTAAGTCGGGCTACTTGCTGCTGCCTCATCTCTTTTGACGGCGGCGATCAGCCTTGCCTGTTCCAGGGTCCCGCTCTCGTCCGGCCTCCAGTCGGCCTTAAGTTGTAAGAGCAGGTCTTTTACTGTTTGCCGGACCGGGGCTGTCAGCACTTCCGGCTGCGCGGGCAGATACGCCGTCAGGCCCAGGTTAGGGATCTTTATGTGCTCTTCAGACGCTGCGTAATCTGGAGCTGCGGCAGTAGGTGTTGCGGGGCGATCAAGCTGCAGCTTTTTTATCAGGGACTTTAAGCCATAGGTGGACAGAACCGCCAAAGCGGTTTGAGGGTAGGTCGCCTGCAGGCGACAGTCGGCTAAAGTCAGCGGCAGGGGCAGATCCCGTTTGATTTGCGATAATGCCAGGGAGAGATAGGCCATATCCTTTGACTCCGCCAGCTTGCTGCGCTGAGCCGGTTTGAGTTCCGTCAAATGCGCGTAGACGCCATCCAGGCTGCCATAGGCCTGGATCAGAGCCATGGCGCCTTTTTCGCCAATACCGCGCACGCCGGGAATATTGTCAGAGCTGTCGCCCATAATCGCTTTTGCATTGACAAACTGTTCTGGTTCTATACCATACCGCGCTTTAAAATGGGCCCGGTCGTAAAACTGATCCTCTTTAATGGCTCCGGCAGCCGGCATCATAACCGCCACCTGATCATCTATCAACTGAAAGCTGTCCTTATCCCCGGTCAGGATCGCTACGTTAACCCCCTGCTGTTCTGCCTGAGCCGCTGCGCTGCCAATGATGTCATCGGCTTCAAACCCCTGCAGGCCAAGATGCTGATAAGCTAAAGCCTCCAGACATTGCTTTAGGACAGGCAGTTGCACCGCCAGCTCCTCCGGCATGGGCTTGCGGCGGCCCTTATAGTCTGCAAAAGCCTTATGCCTGAAAGTCGGTCCCTTTAAATCAAAGGCCACCAGTAAATAGGCTGGGTTGATTTGCTGGCTGTATTTAAACAGGATATTAAAAAAAGTCAGCACGGCGCCCGTGGGCGTACCATCCGGCGCGGTCAGCCGGGCATTGGGGCCCAGCCCGTAATAAGCCCGGTTAATAATACTGTTTCCGTCCACTAACAGAAGGGTGTCCGGTTTATGCTGTTGATCCATACTGTTCTCCTTTATGGGCCGAAGCCTGGGGGTTACGGCTCCGGGTTAGCCTGACTGAATAGTGACCATGATCCCTCTGCCGGCCAGGGCGCCTTCAAGTGTACCGGCAAATGGGTTACCGGGTGTTCAAAAACCAGCTCAGCGGCAAATAAACAGGGAGAGTTATCCGCAGGCGAAGCTTTGCCGGCTGACCCCAGACGGCCTGGCCGCCCGGCAGCCGTGCCATATTTGCGGTCACCTGCCAGGGGGAAACCCCGGGAAGCAAATTGCACCCTGATTTGGTGAGACCGGCCAGTTAGTAATTCAATCCGTACCAGGGACCGCAGCCGGCCGGCCGGCGTTTCCGCCACGGCCTGACGCGTGTAAGCCAGCCGGCAAATCTTGCCGCCGCTCTGGCTGACCTGGCTGATATTGCGCTGCCGGTCCTTTTCAAGCACATCCTCCCAAATTCCGGCAGACGGCTGAACCGCGCCTTCAGTCACCGCGTAATAATACTTATGGAAACGCCCCTCTCTGATCTGAGCAGATACCCGGGACGCAGCTTTGGAGGTTTTGGCCAGTAGCATCAGGCCGCTGACCGGACAATCCAGCCGGTGCAGCAAGCCCAGATACACCGCCCCGGGCTTATGGTCTCTTTGCTTTATATAAGCCTTCATGACACTTAGCACATCCTGGCGCTGGCTCCCGTCTGCCTGAGACAAGATTCCGGCTGGTTTAAGGACCGCAATAAGATGATTATCTTCATAAATCACCTGCAGCGGCGCCAAAAGCGCCAGCGCTGAGCTTAATGGCAGCCGGTCAGCCGTGTTATCTGAATTCATAGGTCAGCCCAGTCTTTCACAATTTGCTAAACTTAAGGCCGGAGCAAGCCCCCGGCCCGGATTTTTATTATAATGGTAGTGGAGCACAGGCGCCAGTAACAGCGGTGTCCTGGCAGCACGGAGGTTAGACATGCAAACAGTACACATTCTTATATGTGATGATGACCCAGTGGTTCATGAGTCTTTAGGGATTTATCTTAAGGCAGAGCATTATCGTTTCAGTTCAGCTTATGACGGGAAGCAGGCCCTGGAAATGTTCAGGGAACTCAAGCCGGATTTGATTATCCTTGATCTGATGATGCCTGAGTTATCCGGTACTGAAGTGTGCCGTGAAATCCGCCGGCAAAGCAACATCCCCATCCTGATGCTGACTGCCAAAGGAGAAGAAATTGACCGGGTTCTGGGACTTGAATTAGGGGCAGATGACTATATCGTCAAGCCGTTCAGCCCGCGTGAAGTTATTGCCCGGATTAAGGCGGTTTTGCGCCGGTTTAATGACAGCGGCCGCAGTGCGGATGGTAAACTGCTGCGCTTTAGCGGCCTGGAGATTAATCTGGATAATTACCAGGTTAAAGTAATGGATCAGGCCGTCGCTTTCACCCCCAAGGAAGTTGAAATACTTTATTTGCTGGCCTCACATCCTGGCCAGGTCATGGACCGGGAACAAATTCTTTCCAAGGTCTGGGGCTATGATTATTTTGGCGATACCAGAACCATCGATACCCATATTAAGCGCATCCGGCAAAAACTCTCCGTTGATCAGGCACCCTGGTCTCTGATTACCGTTTATGGGGTTGGTTATAAGTTTGAGGTGGATACCTGATGCGACATCAGGTGTTTTTAAAGCGAATCATGGCGCTAATGGTCATTGCCATTACACTTTCGGCAGCGCTGACGCTATTTTTTTATTACTTTATTACCTCTGACGTGATTTACTCCGACATGGCCCGTCGGGATTTTTTACAAAAAGGTTCCTTGCTGGCCGACCAGTCAGAATCTTATCTGCTCAAGCAAGTCAGCGAGGGGGAATATAATGCCGCCGTCTCCATGAGTGCGGCTATGCTCAACGCGCCCATTGCCATCCAGTTTTTTGACGATAAACAAATCGTGCAATTCAGTCTCCCCCAGGGTACGGATCTGGATGACAGCGCTATAGCTCAGGCTGAAACCTTGATTGAAAATTCCCGGGCGGACATTGAAAAGCAACAAACAGTTTACTTAAGGACTAAACTGGGAGACAACCAGATTGATGCCATAATTGTCGGTTACCCCATTGAAGTATTTGACAGTAATAGCGGTAACCGGGACATCCGCGGCGCTGTTTACATTATCAAGTCCATGAACTATATCCGGACCGGTTATGACAGTTTGAATTTCGCGCTGATTTTCGCTTCATGTATTGCTGTCATTCTTATGTTATTACCTACTTACATCGCCATTTCCCGTCTGATTCGGCCTTTGAATCAGGTAAAGAACGTCGCTACCGCTATGTCTAACGGTAACTTCACCTTGCGAGCTGACAGCAACCAGCCCGGTGAAATAGGCGAATTAGGCCAGGCAATCAATGATCTGGCAGCGGACCTTGACCGCAGTATTTCGGCTTTGATGACGGAACGCAACCGCCTGCGCCAGATATTGGATAATTTAAGCGAAGGTATAATTGCGGTCAACCCGGAATTGATCGTTACCCACGCAAATCCGGCCGTCAGCCGCCTGCTGGGCTTTCCGGGTGCCGAACTGCCAGATGAAGCCCAGGATCCAGCCAGCGCGGCAAACGAGAGTCAGGATGAAAATGAATCCAATCGCAGTTTATCCGTGCTGCTGCAGTTGAAATCCGGTAAAGATTTGCTGGATGATTTTAAGAAAGCAATCCGGCAGCAAAAAACGGTTAACCGCTCCTTCCAAAATGAAGATCGGATTCTGTTTTTTCAGGTGGCTCCGCTACTGGATGAAGATCAAAAGGTCATTGGCGCGGTGGCCTTGTTGCGGGATGTCACCGCCGCAGAAAAGCTGGAACAAACCAGGCGCGACTATATAGCTAACGTATCTCACGAACTCAGGACGCCCCTGACCGCCCTGCGCGGTTTGATTGAACCGCTGGCTGATGGTCTGGTTACGGAAGAAACTGACCGCCTGAGATATTACAGTATTATCCAGAATGAAACCTTGCGACTCTCTCGCTTAATTGATGATATGCTGGAGTTAAGCAGGCTTCAGGCTGGCAAGATTTCACTAAAGCGCAGTCAGTTCAATATTTGGGAAATTCTGCGTGAGGTTGAAGCCAAGTATCAGGCAATCGCTGAAGAAAAGGGGCTGACTTTTGCCTTGCCCCCCTATCGCGCTGATACGCCCCTGGTATACAGTAACCCGGATCGGATTGAGCAGGTTCTGGTCATTCTGCTGGATAATGCCATGAAGTACACTGACGCCGGTGGTATTATTGAAATCCAGTTGGGCAGTGAAAGTGACAAACTAATTCTGGCTGTCAAAGATACCGGCAAGGGTATCAGTGCTGATGATCAGCAACACGTATTTGAGCGTTTCTATAAAGCGGATCGCTCGCGCGGTCGCAGCGGCACGGGGCTGGGACTTTCCATTGCCAAAGAAATGCTTAATATTTTGGGCGAACGGATCTGGGTCAGAAGCTATTTAGGCCATGGTTCAACCTTCTATTTTAGTATCAGCAAATTGCAGTCCAGCCGGATGGCTCCCAATACTCAGGAACAAGGAGGACAAGGTCCCCGAAACGCGGTAGACTAAGCTTAAACTAAGTTATTTACAAAAGGTCTCAGCATCTTCGTAAAACTTTAGCTTGCGTTCATCTATTGGCAACAAATTATAACTAACATATGATACATAAGGAGGATAAATTATGATCCTTGTTTGTGTAACTGACCAAACTTCTTGTGAAGCGCAAATCCGGGCCGGGGCCAGACTGGGCCTGCAGCTAAAACGCAAAGTACATGTACTTTCAGTCATGCCCTCGCGGACCGACGGGCAAATGAATACCCTCAGCAGCCCCGCTCTGGAATATTTATATGAGATTAGCCGTGAAGTTCACGCGGAAATGAATGTATTTTTTGATAATGACCCCGTCGGCTGTGTGATGCGCTACATAAATGCCCAGACAGATAAAATAGAGGGCATAATTGTGGGGCAGCCCAAAGATGGCAGCAGCAATCGATTTTTAGAACGGATCACGGATGACCGCAGCGATCTGCCCATTTATATGATGTCAGCTTCAGGTATAATGTTACCAGTTAATATTGAAACCCGCCAGGTCAGTCGGCAGACGTCCTGAGCCGCCTGTTGCCTCCCGGTAGCAAACGGCTGGTCGGGATTATGGCATTTACAGGGGCAGGCTAAGCATGAATCATCCTACAGACAATTATAATGAACCGAAAGCTGCCAGCAGCCGCCAGCTGATCGCTCCGGCCGGGTCAGACGGACGGGTCAGAATTAATAAATATCTTTCCGCGTGCTGCGGCGTCTCGCGCCGGGCAGCCGATACCCTGATCAGTCAGGGCCGGGTTACCGTAAACGGCTGCCTGGCTCAGCCGGGACTGATGGTGGCTTCAGACGACACCGTTAGGCTGGACCAGCAAGTCATTGCTGCCATTCCGCCGGCCCCAGTATATCTGGCCTTAAATAAGCCCCGAGGCATTATCTGTACGACCGATCGCCGCGTCAATGACAACATCAGTGACTTTCTCAATTTCCCTGAGCGCATCTATCCCATTGGGCGCCTGGACCGGGATTCAGAAGGGCTGCTGCTGCTAACGAATGATGGCAGCATTGTTAACCAAATCCTCCGCGCACGGTTCAAGCATGAAAAGGAATACGAGGTAACCGTGCAGGAGTCTATTACGCCGGCTTTTATCCAGGGGATGCGGCAGCCGGTACCAATTCTTGGCACCCTGACCCAGGCGGCTAAGGTACGCCAAATCGATGAGCACCGGTTCAGGATTATCCTGACTCAGGGCTTAAATCGGCAGATACGGCGCATGTGCGAGTACTTTCAGTTTCATGTCTGCGCCTTGCGCCGGCTGCGCATTATGAATATAACGCTGGGCAAATTGAAACCTGGTCAATGGCGGACCTTAAGTTATAAGGAGTTGCAGCAATTAGAGGCTTTACTGGAACGTTCAGGCTTGAATCAAAACTGTGATACGGAGGGAAATCAATATGACGAGTAAACAGGCAGGCGCACTGGCTGCCCGCTCCGGCAGCATTGTTTTGCTGATTAATTACTTTGCCGGCAGTTTTAAAGGCAGCAGCGCGGTAACTGATGTGATAGAGGAACTGACTGCCGAAGGACATGCGATCAAGGTCGTACAGACGGTACCACCGGAACAGATGCCTCAGCATATTGCCGCGCTGGCGCAGGATTGTGATCTTTTAATTTGCATGGGTGGCGACGGTACGTTAAATCAGGTTATCGACAGTTTACTGCAGTTGGATCACCGCCCGCTTTTAGGCTATATCGCGGCCGGAACCACCTGTGACTTTGCCCGGACCTTGGGCTTGCCTATCGATGATTTTGCCCTGGCTGCCCGGCAGATTGTACACGGTCAGGTTGGTACCCTTGACGCCGGGTGTCTTAATGACCGGCACTTTGCCTATGTTGCGTCGTTTGGGGCATTCACCCAGGTAGCTACCGGTACGCCCCGACAACTGAAGCAAAATCTGGGGCATGTCGCTTACTTTTTGGAGGGACTACGCAGCCTGCCCAGTATTAAGCCGATTCCCGTAAAAGTGACCTGGGAGGATGGAGAATTAAACACACCGTTGATTTTTGGCGCGGTCAGCAATTCAACCTCTATCGGCGGTATGTTGCGCTTATCTGAGGAAGATGTCAAAATGGATGACGGCCTGTTTGAATGTATGCTGATCAAACAACCGGCCAGCCCGATAGAAACGCCTACTATGCTGGCTAAGCTGATGAATCAGGATTACAGTGATAAAAATATTTTATTTTTTAGTTGTAAAGAGCTGACATTTAGTTTTGACAATCCCGTGGCCTGGACCGTGGATGGAGAAATTGCCGGGGATCTTCTTAATGCAAGGGTGACCAACCTGTATCACGCCTTAGATTTTGTATTCCCGCCGGAAACATGATATAATAATTCCGCTCAACCAAAGGGAGTTCCAGTATGGGGACGTACTGGTTTCGACAGGGTCGTTGAAGCAGAATAAGCGAGTAGTGGATTCTCGTTGGCCACTTTAAAAAACGAGAAACGCAAGTAATTGCAAAAGATAATTCTTATGTAGCTGCTCCCAGCTACGCTTGCGCAGCTTAATTTAAGCTACGCCGTCAGCCCGTCTGATCTGCAGGATGGATTGCTGATGTCAGTTGGCAGACCTTAATACCGGGGAGGTCAAAGGTGTGAATGAGTCAGATTTTGCTCCGCAGTCTGACTGGCCTCAGGAGCTACCGGCGGAAACGTTTGACGGTTTTTGTCTTCTAAAGGGAAATGAATAAAAATCGTATGCACTCGGAGAAAGTTCTGTGAATATAGCTTTGGACAGGAGTTCAATTCTCCTCGTCTCCACCACCCAAAAACCCCAGGACATCTGTGTTCTGGGGTTTTTGCTTTGCCCTGCTCCTGCTATTACCCTGTCGCAGCCAGGTTTGACATCGGCCGTTGAGCATTTGCGTATCCGTAGGGGTTATGGGGGGAATTAATGAGTGGCCATATACCGCAAAGCCAGTTCACCGCAGCTGCTGGCAAGCCGTTTGCAAGCGCCGCATCGCCTCCGTCAGCGTTGCTTTAGGGCAGGCTATATTAAGCCTGACAAAACCCTCTCCGCCTTGACCAAAGATAAAGCCATCATCCAGCCAAAGCTTAGCTTGCTGTCGCATAAATTGGCGCAGCTCAGTCCCTTCCAGGTTTAGCTTTCGGCAATCCAGCCAGAGCAAATATGTGCCTTCGGGTTTAATGACTGCAAGTTCAGGCAGGTTTTGCGCGACAAATTGATCGATATAAGCGATATTATCCTGCAAATACAGCTTCAGCTCCTCCAGCCACGCTTCCCCTTCTGCGCTGTAGCAGGCTTTACAGGCGATCAAGCCCATGCAGTTGGCCTGGCTGTATCCGGCAGCATTGACTTCATGCTTAAAGGCGGTACGCATAGCCTGACCCGGCAAATAGATATTAGCTATCTGCAGTCCCGCCAGGTTGAACGTCTTGGATGGAGCTGTACAAACCATCGTTTGCTCCGCCAGGTTGGGATTAACCGTTAAAAAACTGCGATGGATGGCCGGCGCATACACAAAATCCGCATGGATTTCATCCGCTACGATTTTAACCTGATACCTTGCGCAAAGGTCACCCAGTTGCCGCAGCTCTGTGGCGGTCCATACCCGGCCTACCGGATTATGCGGATTGCAGAGGAACAGCAGCTTCACCTGCTGCGTTTCCAGTTGCCGCCGCAAGGAGACAAAATCCATCTCATAATGGCCGTCACGCAAGCTGAGCGGTGAGGTGACTAAGCGACGGTTATTATCAAGAATCACCTCAGTAAAAGGATAATATACCGGCGTCTGAATTAAGACCGCATCACCAGGCTGGGTAAAAGCGCGTACGGCCATAGCCAAAGCAAAAACAACGCCAGGGGTCTGAACGAAGCCATTGAGGTCCGGTTGCCACTGCCAGCGTCGGCTAAACCAATACCTCAGGGCCTCATAGTATCCCTGATCCGGTTCCGTATAGCCAAAGATGCCGTGCTCAGCCCGTTGGATCAGGGCCTGGCTGACACAGGGCGGACAGCGAAAATCCTGATCTGCTACCCACAGGGGCAGACAATCCTCAGGTACCTGCCGGGCGGCTGCACAATCATATTTTAACGAGCCCGTACCTTTGCGGTCTATGACCTGGTCAAAATTATAAGTCATGGCGGGCCCTTTCATTTCAGCGCAGCTGCCAAATCATCTTTAAGATCCTGTACAGCCTCCAGGCCCACTGACAAGCGCAGTAAGCAGTCATCGATACCTAACTTTTCCCTTAACTCTGGCGGCACTGCGGCATGGGTCTGGGTCATCGGGTAGGTCAGCAAGGTCTCAACCCCGCCTAAGCTTTCCGCAAACTGAATCAGGCTCACTCTTCCAAGGAGTTGTCGGGCTGTATTGGCGTTATCAACTCTGAATGACAGCATGGCACCACTGCCGCGGCTTTGCCGTTTAGATAAGGCATAAGCCGGGTGACTGGTCAGACCCGGATAGTAAACCTTGCTGACGTGAGGCTGGCCCTGGAGCCAGTCTGCCAGGGCCACAGCGCTCGCCTGCTGCGCCGTCATCCGCACGGCCAGGGTCTTGATCCCCCGCATGATCAGCCAGGCGTCAAAGGGTCCCAGACAGGCTCCGGTCGTACACTGAATCTGCTTTAGTTCTTCCCCGGTCGCCTCATCTTTACAGACCAAAAATCCGGCTAAGGTATCATTATGGCCGCCCAGAAATTTGGTTCCGCTATGAACTACAATGTCAGCCCCCAGGCGCAGCGGATTTTGAAAGTAAGGAGACAGAAAGGTATTATCAACAATTAATCTGGCCTGATACTGGTGGCACAGTTCTGCTATGGCAGCGATATCACTGACATGCATCATGGGATTAGTCGGGGTCTCAATAAAAACAGCCTTGGTTTCAGCCGTCAGCGCTGCCTTAACCTGGGTCAGATCACTGGTGTCGCAAGCTTCAATGTTCAGGCCGTTTTTTCGATTGATGGTATTAAAAAGCCGATATGAGCCGCCGTATAGATCATCTGAAACCACAATATGATCACCTGGCGAAAACAATTCCATTAACGCGCTGATGGCGGCCATCCCCGTGCTGAAGGCGCGGCAGGACTGACCATACTCCAGTCCAGCCACAATTTTTTGCAGCTGTTCTCTGGTCGGGTTCTCCAGCCTGGAATAATCAAAGCCGCTGCTGCGGCCTAACTCCGGGTGGGCAAAGGTAGCTGTTTGATAAATTGGCATGCTGATACTACCGGTAAGCTCATATTGAGTTGGCTGCTCCAAATGTATACATCGCGTTTCCTGCTCCATTGCTACTCTCCTCCGTAAAAAAAGCCGGTACAGTTATTGAGGTAACCATACCGGCAAAGATAACTCAGTTTCTGTTGCGGGGCTGACTAATTGCCTTTATCAAATTAAGTCTGCCGCAAGTGTAAAACCTGATAATCATTGATACAGTTTGCTGTATCATTACCTACTATTATCGTAGGTATACTATATTGCCAATTAATCCTGCTGTCAAGGGACAAAATAGCTGAAAATCAAGTTATGGAAGCAGCATAGATCAGGTCAATTGAATCAGCAATCCGCTCATCAAAAGCGGCATCAGACATCTGGGCAGTCAAGCCTTCAGATAAAGCCCGGGAGAAGCTGGCAATTAAGCCGTGATTTTCTGCCAAACGCTGATTGGCCTCTTCCTGCGAGTAACCGCCGGACAGCGCCACCACCCGTAAAACCCGCGGATCCGCAATCAGATCGGCGTAAAAATTCTCTTTCGTGGGGATGGAAACCTTCAGCATCACCTGCTGGCCTTCCGGCAGTTTATCCAGCTGCTTTTTAATTTCCGCCTTCAGGATAGCTTCAGACTCTGCTTTGTCCGTGCTGTGAATATCAACTTCCGGCTCAATAATGGGCACAAGACCAGCGGCCAAAATCTGACGGCCCAGTTCAAACTGCTGGTCTGCAATATCAGCAATCCCCTTAGCATTAGCCTGCTTAATGACTGAGCGCATTTTAGTCCCAAAGATATGACGCTCATTAGCTCTGCTGAGCAGTTCATCTAACTTAGGAATGGGTTTCATGAGTTGAACCCCGTTTTGTTCCTCAGCCAGGCCCTTATCAACTTTCAGGATCGGAACGACACCCTTGACTTCCCACAAGTAGTCAGCGGTATAACGGCCTTCAATCTTACGATCCATTGTCTGCTCAAACAAAATCGCCGCTAAAATATGGCTGGATGAAAAGGCCGGACTGGTGATAATTCTGGTTCTCATTTTATGAACCAGATCAAACATCTCATCCTCACTGCTGTAGCTGTCCCTGGGAACACCATAAGCTGCCAGTGCCTTGGGCGTACTGCCGCCTGACTGGTCCAGTGCAGCAATAAAGCCCTTGCCATTTTTCATTCGTTCATATTGTTCCTGGTTCATACTCACACCTCTTATTGTTTTGTCTTTCAGCTTCATCCCAAACTGAAAGCATCAGCTATAAATCTGCCGGTCTGGCCGGTCTGCTTATATTTTATCTCAAGTAGACCTCTGAAACTGTGTAATATGTTTCACTTTATTTAGGCTTTGCTCATGGCAGCCCTGCCAGGTTCAGGGGTCGCGGCTAAACGGTGTTAAGGGTTAGGCGAAGTGAAGCGGCTTTAATTTACAAGGAAGAGCAAATTAAGCATAATGAAACCAATAATGGGTTGAGTTTCTATCCCGCAGGAGGTCACAGGATGAATCAAATACAGTCTGTAACGGTTTATTGCGCATCTAATCAGGGCCATAGCCCCGTATATCGGCAAGCAGCGGCAGAACTAGGCACGCTGCTTGCCCGGCGCCAGATCAAACTAGTTTATGGTGCCGGCGGACGGGGCCTGATGGGAGCGGTGGCCGATGCCTGTCTGCAGGCTGGCGGACAGGTTAAAGGCATCATACCTGGTTTCATGGTTGATTTGGAGTGGGGGCATAAAAACCTGACGGATTTGGAAGTGGTGCCGGATATGACGGTCAGGAAGGAATTGCTGCGTCAATCTGATGCCTTTATTGCCCTGCCCGGAGGCGTTGGCACACTGGAAGAATTGACCGAAGTCTGGTCCTGGTCTAGTTTGAATCTTTTACAGCAGCCGATCGGCATTTTAAATGTAAATGGCTTTTTCGATCCTTTTATCCAACAACTGCAGGCGATGAAAAAAGAAGGCTTTTTGACCGCAGGGAGTCTGGATTTACTGTTGGTATCCGCAGAAGTCAACGACCTGCTGGACCGTCTGGAATCCCATCAGCACCCTGGTTTGGCTAAGCTTTCCAGCCCCGGCTAATTAAATTCAGAACAAATGAAACCACCGGATTAAAGCGACAGCGGCCGCAATTAAAAGCGCAGTCAGGCCGATAATAATAAAGAAACCTGTTTCTTCTGGAATCGGCAGCGCTACGTTCATCCCCATAAACCCCGAAAGAATGGTTGGTATAGTCATAATAATAGTGGCAATGGTCAGAACCTTAATGACATTATTTTGGTTGTTGGAGATAATCGAAGCAAATGAATCGGTAGTTGTAGCCAGAATGCTGCTGTAGATATTGGCCATTTCCACCGCCTGCCGGTTTTCAATAATAACATCCTCCAGTAAATCTGCGTCATCCGGATAATTCTTAATATTGGGATTGCGCATTAGTTTTTCCAGTACAATGCCGTTAGCTCTTAAAGAGGTAGATAAATACACCAGTGACTTTTCCAGCCTGAGCATCTCTAGCAGTTCTTTATTACGCATAGAGCGCTGCAAGCCTTCTTCCAGACGATTGGAAGAGCGCTCAATGCCGCGCAGGTACTGTAAAAATTTGGTTGAGTTCCGGTACAGAATCTGCAGCACAAAGCGTGTTTTATATTGGGTATAGAAATCTTTAACCCGTTGAACTATAAAATCCTGAAGGATACTATCTTCCCGCAGGCAAACCGTGATGATCATCTTGTTCATTAAGATTACAGCCAGGGGAATCGTGGTCACCGTAAGCATGTGGCTGCCAGGATCATTCTCCTGTACGGGAATGTCGACCACAATGAGGGTATCGCCATCCTCCGTATCGATACGGGCTGACTCTTCTTCATCCAAAGCTGCCATCAGGAAGCCTTCATTAACGTCATTTTCAGCCGCAAACTGTCTCAGATCATCTGGCGAGGGATTGGTAATATTCACCCAGCAGCCAGCTTGAAAAGCTTCCATCTGGGTTAGCGTGTTCTCAACGGTTTTATAAAACTTGATCATAGCACCCCTCATAAGCGATCTGCAGTGATTGAGCCGTCTGACCTGATGAACTGTCCTTTAATTATTATACTTAAATTACCGGCGAATGTACTATCCGGTCAGTTTAAAAAGCAGGTTAAGGAAACGTATGGCTGGGTAGGTCACAAGTGATTTGTTTTATTTTAATTTTGCATTGACCTATTTTAAGTGTTTAACTAAAAAATCTCCAAAGCAAAACGCCTTGAAGATTTTGGAGCCACAGGTGAGAATCGAACTCACGACCTATTCATTACGAGTGAATTGCTCTACCCCTGAGCCACTGTGGCAAAGTACTTTAATATCTTACCAAGATTTGCGCTATTGTCAACAGGCTAATGGCTGTCATGCCGATTTTGAAGAGTGCAAACTCGGGAGTTTGACAGTTAAGCCCTGATCCCCAAACCCTGAAACGCCCTGGTAGCAGCCAAAAGGCTGTATTTTTTTGTCAAAAAATGGCGCATATCTATTGCACAATGCTTCACAATGTGTTATAATATCCCTAACTTTAGCCTTTCACTCGGAGGTACACCA
>JAQWFM010000074.1 GCA_028704415.1 Oscillospiraceae bacterium
TCCGCCTGTTCCAGCGACAGCTCGGCCGGCGTATCCGGCTGGGTTTGAGTCAGCTTAGCCGCCAGCCTGGCTATAGCGTCATCCAGTGCTGTCTGTTTTTCCTTCAGCAATTCTGCCGCGGAGCCGGCCGCTGTAGAAGCCCGGGTTTGTTCCGCTTGAGCTTTTTCCACCGCCCGGGCCAGTTCATCAATGAGCTCACGGGTCAGTTCCCGGTGTTTTGGCGGTAACTGGCAGGGCCGCGGATGCTCAATGGAACCGCAGACCGGACACGGCTCGCCCGGTTTCAGTTTTTCCTGAGCCAAAAAGCCAGCCTGCGCATCTAAAAAAGCCTGTTGTTTAGCGCCGTATTCCGCATTGATATTCTGATAGCGCCGGCGGGCCTGCCGGTATTGTTCCTGAGTCTGTTCGACCGTCTGCTCTTGTTCCCTCAGCGCCGTTTGTAGTTGCAAGGCCGCGGCAAGATCTCCCGTCAGGCTTGCAGCTTCACGGCTTTGGGCCTTCCAGCGCTCCAGTAATGGCAAAGCGTCTGCCAGCAAGTCCGCCTGCGTGTGCCACGCCTGTTCCTGCTGCGCAAAGGCACTCAGCGCGTCCTGAACCAGGCGAGCAGCCTTCTCCCGCTCCGCCAGCGTCTGCTGGCAGGTTTGCAACTCCGCCTCTGCCAAACTTAGCCTGGCCAGGACTGCCAGAGCCGCCTTTACCTGCTGCTCTATCTGGGTATAGCGTTCCGCAGCCTCCGCTCTGGCTTGCCCCGCCGCCTGTTCTGTTTCAGCAGTCTGTTTTTGCTCCTTTTTTAATTGGGGCAGTGCGGCCTGCTGTTTCGTTAACTCACTTTCCGTTTGTCGCACCGTCTGGCTGGCATCCGTCAGGCGCTGATAACCGGCGGCTATCTCATAGCTGGCATCAATCATTGCCGCTAGCCTGGCCGCTTCAGCCAGCTTGGGTTCAGCGGCGGCACAGGCCGCCAGTTCCTGCCGGGCCTGTGCCAGCTGGGTAAAGGAGCCCAGCAGTAATTTGGCCTGGTTACAGGCGTCACGACTGGCGTCTCTTTCCCCTGCCGCCAGCTCATAGGCCTTTCGGGCCGCGCCAAGCCGGGTATTCAGCCAGGCCTCCAGTTTGCCCAGCTCACGCAGCAGCTCCTCCATTGCCGCCACATTCAGGTGATCCGTCGTAATCAGCTGCCGCTTTAATTCCCGTAGGCCGCAAGCTGCCTCAGTGTCATAGCCCTCTGGAATCATGATATGAGCCACTTCTGTCTGGCAGGCCGTGTGCAGCTGAGCCATTTCCGTGCTTCTGACTTTACGCTGTCTCCCCAACTCATCCACGATCCGCTGAAACTGCTCGGTATTAAACAGCTTCCGGAAAATCTCTTTCTTTTTATTGGAATCTGCCCGCAGCAGTTCCATGAATTCGCCTTGCGCGATCATGGCGATCTGCATAAACTGTTCCTTCGTCAGGCCTACAATCGCCTCAAGCTTGGCGTCTGTCTCCTTTTGGTTGGGCGAATACTCCCGGCCATCCGGCATCAGCAGGGATACGGTTTCTTTTTCATCCTTCAAACCCGTTCCCTTTTTAAGCGGGCGAAGGTGCCTGGGCACCCGGCGGACCGTGTACTGCAGGGGGCGGCCGCCGCTGAGCTCAGAAAAAGTGAGTTCCACAAACGGCGGCGTGCCATAATCCGCAAATTGACTTTGCAGCTCAGCGCCGTCCTTCTTATTAAGGTTAGAGCTGGCTTCGCCATAGAGGGCAAAGACAATCGCGTCAAAAAGGGTGGTTTTGCCCGCGCCGGTGTCGCCGGTAATTAAAAACAGGTTCTGGTTAGGCCTGGTAAAATCAATGCTGGTCTTTTTGGCATAAGAGCCAAAGGCTTGCAGGCTCAGCATTAGCGGTCTCATGATTGTGCCTCCTGTACCTGATTGATCACTGTCCGCAGCAACTGCTGTTCCTCAGGATCAAGATCTTTCAGGAAGGCATTACAAAGCTCAAAAGCGTTCAGCTCCTGCTCCGGCTGATAAGTCATGCCGTAGTCCGCCTGGCGGAGGTTTTCCCGTCTGATCTCCAGCAGATTGGGAAAGGCATAGCGAAGCTTATCCTGCATATCAAAGACATCCAGGTCTGTCTGATCGGTGAGCTGAATGCTGACATAGTCGTCACAGCCTTGCTTCAGCACCTCCTGCAAGGTGCCGCGGATAACTTGCACCTGCCGCAGGGGCTTGAGCGGCAGCACCTCGGTTTTGACCACGCCTTTGGCGGCCAGCGTCACCATAATGATGCCCTTTTGCTGGCCTGCTTCGCTGACCGAACAAGCCAGCGGCGTGCCGCAATAGCGGTAAACCTCCCGCCCGACTGTCATCGGCTTGTGGATGTGGCCTAAAGCGGCGTAATCAAAGGCCTCCAGAATATCTGCCTGGACCGCGTCAATATTCCCCACCGTACAGAGCTCCGAATCCATCCGCTCCACACTGTCAGGATCAGCTGAGCCCGGGAGATAGAACTGGTGGCTCACCAGCACATTTCTGACGTGCGGATCAATCTTTTCCCGCCCGATCAGTTGATGCAGGGTCGCATCATAGGACAGGTTGTTGCCGTTTTCGTCCGTACCGACAATGGCTCTGACCATAGATGGCTTGACAAAGGGCAGCAGATAAAAATTAACCGGGCCGTACTGATCCCTCAGGACGACTTTTTCAATCTGTTCTTCCGGCAATAGCGGCGGCAAGCCGATCATGTGGATTTTTTGCGCCTGCAGGATGCTGCGAAACACATTAACCCGGGAGCCGCTGTCGTGGTTGCCGCTGATGATCATCAGCTCAGCCTGCGGCACGGCCCTGGTCAGGCCTGATACAAAATGGTCAAATATCGCCACGGCCTCAGCTGACGGAACCGCCTTGTCATAAATATCTCCGGCAATCAGGATCGCCTCAGGCTGCTGCCTTGCGGCAATCTCTATGACCTGATTCAGGATGTAGGTCTGATCCTCCGACAAATCGCGGTTAAAGAGCTTAAGCCCTATATGCAGATCTGATAAATGAAACAGTTTCATCCCATACCATCCTTTTTTGTCTGATTAAATGCTTTACCAGTTCTAATATCTTAATACACCACCGGCACAATTTGAAACCGCAGCCCAAGCTCTAACTCCGGCTCCGGCTGCAGGCGCCCACCGCTCAAAGCAGCACTGACCTCCCGGAACAGCGACCCTGTCGGTCCGGTGGTCCGGTGGTCCGGTGGTCCGGTGTTCCGGCAGTGAGGCTGGTATCAGGCCCCCAAAATCAGAGTCCGGCGGCCCGGGCTTTGATTATTCTAAAGATTCATTAAAGCCCCGGACAGGATGCAGAGCAGCAGCGTCCATAAAACCAGTCCCACCACCCGGACCCGCCGGTTTGAGTGCTTCAGCAGTGGCAGCCTGGTCCAAAGCTGCCTGAAGTTTCCCCATAGCAGGGTGCCTCCGCCCAGGAACAGCAGCAAGCCTGCCCGCGCGCCCCAGACACTTCCGGACGTCACCTCTGCCGTCAGGGAGCCCGCCACCAAGATCACGTACCATAAACCAGCCAGTATCTGAACGGCCGGATTGTGACCGCGAAAGCCCGGCAGCCAGTTAAGCCGGTCCGGATCCCGCTTCAAACCGGAAGCGTTAAAGGCCAGCCTAGGCGGACCCGACCGCTGAACCGGCGATGGTCCGGTGACTGGCAGATGCAGTGAACCCGCTTTGGCCAAAGCCCGGCGCAGTTCCCCGGCGTTCTTATAACGCCGTTCAGGATCCATTTCCCGGCAGCGGCTGCTGATTTTAGCTAACCAGTCTCCCCTGGCGTCGGAAGCTGAATTGGAACCACTCCGGGTCCCGGTCAGCATTTCATTCAACAGCACGCCGGCCGCATAGACATCTACCGTAGCACCAGACGCCGCAAAGCCATACTGTTCCGGTGCCGCATAACCCTGGGTGCCCAGCAGGGTTGTATCCTGCAGCCTGCCTGCTTCCTGCAGGCGCGCGCTGTTAAAATCAATCACCACCAGGCTCCCGTCCAGGCGAAACAGGAGGTTTTCAGGTTTCAGATCCCGGTGCACCAGCGGCGGATTCAGCGCATGCAGCGGCGCCATAATAGCACAGAGCTGCATCATGATTTGCCAGGCTGCTGCCGCTGAAAATTGCCCTTCTGCCTGCAGGCGCTGCCGCAAAGTCAGGCCGCAAATATATTCCTCAATGACATATAAGACAGCCTGATCCTCAATCAACTCAATCAGGCGGGGCCGACCGGGGTCAGGATGCGCCAGCAGCCAGTCATATACTTCCCGTTGATAAATCTGCAGGGTTTTCATGACATAGATCAGGCCCGTTTCGCGCTGCCGGACCAACTGAACCCGGTGTGCTGGGTTTAGCGGCAGCAGGACTTCGTAATACGATAAACTGGCCTCAGCCACTAAACTAGTCATTTGCTCTACAGGCCTGCCTCTCCCCGTCAATATCTCGGATTTTTTAGTGCTATGAGACTGTAGTCAAGTTATACTATATATCAATATAAACCTTTGTGGGAAAGGAAAACCGTATGAGCCCTGACAAATCATTTCCGGCACCAGCTAAGGCTGCACTCAGTACCAGCCATTTACAGAATATTCTGAAAAACTATGATCTTGAGGGCGTGGCCGCATACCAACAGCAGTATCTGGATAGTAATGAACCGGACTTTTCTGGCTATATGGATGCACTGATCCGACAAAAGGGGCTGAAGCGCAAAGACATCTTTCAGCGGGCTGATTTGCCTCAAAAGTATGGTTATTCCTTGCTTAAGGAGGACAGTCATACGTCGGAGCGGGACAATCTGATCCGGATATTTTTAGCTATGAACCTGAGCCTGGAGCAAGTACAAAGGGCCCTGAGATTATATAAAATGCCGATTCTCTATCCCCGCTTCACCCGGGACGCCGTTTTGATCATCGCCTTTAACAAAGGGATATACTTTGTTGATCAGGTCAATGAGGCTTTGCAGCAGGCAAAACAACCGCCCTTAAAACGCTGTGAGGATAAATAGGCGCGCCTGATTGACTCAGGTGTAGCGGCCTGAAGCTTAACCTCTCACACATTTCCAGTAATTTACTGGAAATTTGCGCCATGAACCTCCCTACAATATAGGCAACTGACAGCCGGGCTCAGATAGTCCGATGGCCGTCAGGCAACTTGGTGTGCCAGCAAGCCTTGCGTATCTGGCCACTTATCCGGGAGGGTTTTATGAAGACAGCTAAACTTATTATCGGCATTGTCAGCCTGGTGCTGACCGTTGTGGTCCTGTTTCAGTCCTGCGCGGCCACCGTGGGCGACGCTCTGTCTTCGGAAGGCAGCAGCGGCGCCGGCGGCGCCGGAGTTTTCGTCGCCATTATGATGCTGATCGCAGGCATTGTACTCCTGGCGGCGCGTAAAAGCCGCGGCGGCAGTATCTTTGCCCTTATCCTTTATCTGGTAGCCGGGATCACCGGCCTGGCCGCTCATGGCATCTACACTGACCTGATAATCTGGGGCGGTCTCTGCCTGTTTTTTGCCCTGATTTTGCTTATTGATGTGCTGACCTGGAAAAAGAGGGCAGCGGCCGCTCAGGCTAAAACCGAGTAGTTGCCGCATTGATCCTGTACAGTAAATTAAGAGAAAGGTAACCCCAAGCATGCAAAAGCCAATACTCACCGCACTTATAGCCAGCTTACTGACCCTGTCCCTGAGCGCCTGCCAGGCCGGCTCTGGCAGCAGCAGCACGCGTGCTCTGTCTGCCCGAACCGGCACCACCGACGCCAGTACAGCGCAGACAGCTGCCGCAGCAACCGGCGCCAGCACGGCGCAGACCACAATCACGGACTCAGCCGCCACGTCCGGCTCTGCAGCAGCCGACACTACTGCCGCAACCACCGCTGAGCTGGCCGCCGCTGCCGTCACGCTGCCGGAAACCGTTATTTTCCAGCAAAATGGCCTTACCATCACGCCTAAAGGACTGGAAGATGACCCCATCTGGGGTCTGGGGATCAAACTCAATATTGACAATCAGACGGAGCGAAACCTGATGGTCCAAAGCAGCTATGCCGCGGTTGATCAATATATGACAGAGGCGCTCTTCAGCTGTGATATTGCAGCCGGCAAAAGTGCCAATGACACGCTGTATTTGGGCAGCAGTGGCCTGGAAGCCGCCGGGATTATAGCGCCCGGTGAAATTCGTTTACACTTAAGTGTGGCTGACAGCGATAATTATGAAACCGTACTGGAGCCAGCTGAAATGGTTCTGCAAACCTCCGCCTATGGCCAGACAGACGTCCCTGAGCCCTCAGAGGATGGTATTGAACTGCTTAACCAGGATGGGGTCCGGATTGTGGGCCGCTATGTGGATGACTCAAGCTTTTGGGGCGCGGGCATTTTACTCTTGCTTGATAACCAGACCGGACAGGACATCCTGGTTCAGTGTGACAATATGTCTGTCAATGATGTCATGATCACGCCGTATTTTTCCAGCACCGTCTTTGCGGGCTGTCGCGGCTACAGTGAAATAACCCTGCTGTCCAGCGATTTGGAAGAAAATGGCATTACCTCAATTGATAAAGCGGAACTGACCTTCAACATTTACAACGCCTCAGATTACAGTTCCCTGATTCAAACCGATCCGCTGCAATTTACCGTCGGATCTTAGCCTCTGTCGCCCAGAGGGAAGCAGCCGGCAGCGTTTACTGCCGGCTATTTTATTTGCTGCCGGCAGGCGCACGGCAGCCCCTGGCTACGCCGGTCATGTCAGGCTAAGGGTTCAGCGGCCCGGTTCTCCTGGAGGCGGCTGCTTTGATGCAGCAGCCAGACCGCAACAAATCCGGTCAGATTAAGCAGCAAAAAACCCCAGGCATATAAGGTTTCACTCTGCGAAAGCTGCAGTAGAATCATTAATCCCAGCACCCGGCCCGTCGCTAAAAACAACTCGTGAATCGCCATGGTCTGGCCAAAGTTAATATCCGAGCGAGAACGCTGCAGCGTATTGTACATAATCCCCACCGAGGGATTAGCCACAAAAGGAATCATAAAACTATAGAACACGGATAGCCCGAAAATCAGCCCGCCGCTGTTATTAAGGAAGAGCAGCAAAAAGCCCGCGGTAATAATCAGACAGGCTCTGAAAACCCAGCGCAGCCGGTTATCCGCCCGGATTTTGCGCCGGGTCAGATCATTAGCCAGTAAGGCTGCCATTCCTGAGCACATGGTGCTGATGCCAAGTAAGAGTTCATTGTTGACATATTTAAAGAAAATCAGAGATAAAAACAACGGAAAGGACGTTTCCCGCATGCCCCGGAACGTCTCACTGAGCATGACCAGCAGCCAGCTTTTATGCGAAAAGGTATAACGATAAGCTTTCTTCAAATTATGCGCCGTACTTTGATGAGAGATGGGGATACGTCGCGCCAGGTTTAAAGTATAAAGCGATACCACAAAAGCCAGGAAAAAGACCACCGTATAACCAGTCATCCCCCGCATATGAGAGATCAGGTTGCCGGTCAGGACCGGTATCACCAGGGAGATGACTGCGCTGCCCATGCCAAACAGCGATACGGTGTGATTGACAATCTCCGGACTGGCCGCGCTCTGCATCATCAGATTGTAGCCCTGCCAGTAAAAGCCGCCGGCCACCGCCGCGCCTATAGCATATAAAGGCATATAGGCAGCGGCCTGTTCCCGACCGATAATCAAAGCCAGGTAAAAGAGGTTATACAGCATGACCCCGACCCGCATTAAAAAAGCCGGATTCTTTTTAATCACCACAAAAGAAGAAAAATGCATGACCAGGGCAGAGCCAAAACAGGCCAGGGCATTATAAATCGCCGCAGTCGCCACAGTTCCGCTCTGCCGGAAAAAGAAGGTATTAACAAACGTGCCTGGTATAGCGGCGAACAGCAAAAAGAACAGATGCTCCTTAATGAAGCTTTTGTGTCCTGCCGGCAAAGTTGCCAGCCCCAGACGCATACCAATGTGACTCCCCAAAGCTTTCAGCTTGCTCAATAGATGCTCCCCGCAATCTGCCAGTATCGCTAGCCCACTCGAGTCAGGTAATCCTGTCGTTAGCTATTCCCGCTTATGTTATCATGAAGTCTGGATAAATCAACTGGCTGCGCCACCTTTTTTGGCGGCCGGGAGCAGGTAATTTATGGAAAAGGATTGGCCATTGCAGGCAGCTGACCGGGATTTCAGCGCCCAGACTTTAAAAGTCCTGGCCATTGTTGCCATGACTATGGATCATGTGGGCCTGGCTTTCGCTTTTGTCCTGCCGTTTTCAGCCCGCGCTTTCCTGATTGCGCCGGGGGGGATGACCTTTCCGGTCATGGCTTGCCTGCTTGGCGAAGGCTACCGCCACACCCGGAGCGTCAGGCGTTATATGCTACGTTTGCTGTTTTGTGCCTTGCTGGCGCAGCCGGCTTTTCAGGGGCTGTTTGGGTCACGACTGAACATCCTGTTCACCCTGGCCCTGGGGCTGCTGCTGTTGTATCTCAATGAGCGCCTGTCTACCCGGCGCGGGCTCTTTTGGCTGAGCTTTGCTGCCGCGGTTGTCCTGTCATATTTTTGCGACTGGGGAGTGATAGGCATACCGATGATCTACTTTTATGACCAGCTGCGCCGCCGCCCCGGCCGGGCCTGGCTGCCCTTGCTGCTGCCCCTGCTTTACTTTATTATCACGCCGGGTCTGTTATATGGTTTAGCTTATCTGAGCTCGCCTGAAAACTTACCGCAGCTACTCTACGCCCTGGTTGGCTGCACCGGCAGCGGTTTATGTCTGACCCGCTATCGTGGCCGGCGTGGCGGCGGGCCCGGGCGCTGGTTTTTTTATTTCTATTACCCGGCGCATTTAAGCCTGATCTGGCTGCTGCAAACCTTGTTCAGGGTCTGAGCCCGGCAAGGGCTAGAGCCATTCCCCAAAGCGACGGATAAAGTAGGTCTTGACCAGCTCCAGACTGCCTGCATATAACAGCAACAGCCCCAGCAGCAGGCCCAGAAAGATCAGTGGCAGGGCGGTCATGTCCAAAGCCACCGACAGGGGAGTAAAGCCGATGGTCAGGACGCTGGCTGTCACAATTCCCATCATCAGCAACGTAGCTCCGGCAGGCCGGCTGCTGTTAGCTTTCCAGGGGTGGCTGGAGGTACGGATAACCAGCACAATGACAATTTGTGAAACGGTGCCGTAAGTAAACCAGGCACTGTGAAACAAAGGCGCCGCAGCCTGATTGTCCGCCCCCAGGATAAACCAGGCGGTCAAAAAACACAGCATGTCAAAAACACTGCCCAACGGGCCCATATAAGCCATAAAGCGCTTGATGGAAGCGGTATCCCAGCGATGCGGGGTCTTGACATAGCTGTCATCCACCCGGTCAAAGGGGATGCCCATTTGCGCCAAATCACAAAGCAGATTTTGGGCCAGAATCTGGACCGGGAGCATCGGCAGGAAGGGTAAGAGAAAACTGGCCAGCAGCAGGGAAATCATATTGCTGAAGTTACCGCTCACCGCCATCTTAATGTACTTCATGATATTGGCAAAAGTGCGGCGGCCGGCTATGACGCCTTTTTCCAGCACCATCAGGTCCTTCCGCAGCAAAATAATGTCCGCGGTTTCCTTGGCAATATCCACCGCGGAGTCGACCGAGATGCCGACATCCGCCTGGCGCAGGGCCAGCGCGTCATTAATCCCGTCGCCCATATACCCGACGGTATGACCCTTTTTTTGGAGGGCGGCCACGATCCGCTGTTTATCCGCTGGAGCCAGTTTAGCAAACAGATTACAGTTTTCTACCACCAACGCCAGGCGTTCATCGCTCATCCGCATCACTTCGTCGCCGCTGAAACTGTGAGCCGCCGGGATACCGATTTTTTGGCAA
>JAQWFM010000075.1 GCA_028704415.1 Oscillospiraceae bacterium
AAGGTTGCAGCCGGCGCCAAGATCATCAATGTGTCTGCCGCGGCCGCCACGCCGGAGCTAGTCAGGCTGATCCGGGCTGATCTGGGCGCGGACTTTCCTATCATTGCCACCGGCGGTCCAACTGAAACCAGCATCAAGCAGACCGTGGCTGCCGGAGCTAACGCCATTACCTATACGCCGCCCACCAACGCGGAAATTTTTGCGGATATGATGGCCCGGTATCGCCAGGGGCTTAAGTCCGGTCATTAAAGGCGTTGACCGGACCTGCCGCCTGGCCGGGCTATTTTTTAGGGTAGCGGTGGTTTGGGTCCGGCGCCGCTGCCAGGCGTTCTTGACCCAGGTTCCAGCCAAATATCACACAAACATATAAAATCAGGGACCAGACCAAGGCGCCTAACGGTGGATTACCAACTAACCAAAAGGCGGCCAGCCGGTCTTCAGCCAGGCTCAGCGTATTAGCGGCCCCAAAGGCTTGCCGCAGCTGACGAGTCAGCTGCGGTCCCAGCAGCTGTCCCGCCACTGTACCCAGGGTCCAGCCCACCGGAATAGATAAACCCGCGCCTATGCGGCCGCTGAATACCAGTATAAAAGCCAACAACATTAAAGGCAGCGCCAAGGGTTGACGCCAGCTCCAGTGCAGTACGACAAACCGGCCGTGGCTGAACAGGTCAGTCAAGCTTAACAGGACAAATAGGCTTAACACTGCCCAGGAGCTGCCGCTGCGCCGCGGATAAGTCCGGCTCAGCTGCTGCAAGCGGCGTGTAGCCGTGTGCCAGATGCTTTTATTCATGCGCGCTCCCTCCTTTATTCGGCTGGCCGCCTCCAACGGTCAGGTCACACTTAAGCAGTCTGTATTATTCATTATATCCAGTTTATGTTGTTATCATGCCATTTTTTTATTTATTTTGTCAGTCGCAACTCAATAATAGGTCATAGGCCTAGCTTTTCTGGCATTCCGCCAATTTTGTCACATGATTGTAACACATTTTATTTCACTTCAACTAAATTTTCCAAAAAGAGCGGCACAAATTGACCAATTCCTGAGGTGATCTTCTAGTACATTTTACCAGATAAGCGGGATAAATTTACCTGCTGAAAATACCCTATAGCTTGCCTACATCCCCACGCAGGGCTAAAATAAGCACGTTTTAAGCCGTTCTGACTGTTAGGTCACGCCACCTGATCCCTCAGTCAGTAAGATCCTGCACAGATACTGTCTTGCGGCTGCTTCCCGCAAGAGCATTAGCTGCACCGGAGACAGGCTAAGCCGCGGCCAGCCTTACTTAAGCCAGACCTGCTGATTTCATTGCCTTATTGCAGGCTACAAATATGTTTCAAGCCAGCGGTAAACCAGCTGAAAGCAGGTTGATCCCCGTCTATTTTTCCTGTTTTTACGCTTGGGCGGTCAAATCTTAATCCATATTATCCATAAATCAACCCATGCCGGGCCGCCAAACTATATCAATATCTTCTTGCTCCTGAAAGGAAAAACTATGCAACCTGAGCAACCTTCGATAAACCCAAGTTCAACCACTGTAAAAAGGACGCGTTGGGGCCATGTCAGTTTAGGACTGGCGGTGCTGATGTCAATCCTGTTTATCTCCCATCCGTTAGCCGCTATGAGCCCGCTAAGCCAGAACGCAATGGTTGCCGACAGTCTGAACAATACGCTGTCGGATAATCTGGTCACTGAACCATCAAGCCTGAACCGCAGCAGCCAGACCGCAGCTGAGTCGGCCACTGACCAGACAGCGACTGCTGATTTATCCCTGGCAGAGCTGAAGCAGCAGGCCCAGCTGGCGTTGAATCACAAAGCATATCGCAGTGATAAACTAAGTCCCTGGGATCACCTGAGTGATCGGGTCGTGGAATATACGGTAAAAAGCGGCGATTCCTGGTCCGCTATTGCCCGGCAATACAATGTAGATTATCGGGTGCTGGCTGCTTATAACGGTTTATGCCGTGAAGATGAAATTTATGCGGAGGAAATCCTGAGTATCCCGCCGCAATCACTGACTGAAGCTGAAACCACTGATTTGCTGGAACAGGAGGCTCTCCGCTACAGCCAATACCAGCAAGCTGAAGCAGATGCGGCCGCGCAAGCTGCCGCGCAGGCCGCGGTCAGTTCCGGCGTTGCCGCCGCAAGCAGCAGCGGAAATGATGGACCGGTGCTTAGCGTAGATGACAGCACCCTGAATTTGTTTCTTGGCGTTGTAGCGGCTGAAGCAGGCGCTTCCTGGGGGTATGACGGCTGCCTGATGCTGGCTCAAACTATTGTTAACCGCGCCTTATCAGGCTCCTACGGCTCCCTTTATGGCGTGCTCACCGCTTCTGGCCAATATGATGTCTACAGCAGCGGCGCCTGGCAAACTGCCACCCCTACGGCCACTCAGCGGCAAGCCGCTTTAGACGCGCTGAACGGTAAAACAATCTTGGGCCGGGATGTCTATTACTTCTGCACCACCTCAGCTTATAACAGCAGCAGCTGGTTTCAGTCCCTGGATCACCGCGCGACTTATGAAAATACCATGTTTTTTGCTGCCTGAGCTTCATCACCTGACCGGCGGGCCCAGGGGCAGCCGCTGTCGCCCCCGCCAAGACCTGAGCCGGCAGTTTCTAATCATATTCCAATCTTTATCCAATCCTGTTCTCAGACTGACTGCGTAAACTGCACTTATCAACCGCAGGAGGAACACAGCATGATTGATCTGGAGCAAGTAGAAAAGCTGGTACAAAAAACCGGCGTGTCGTATGAGGAAGCCCGGCAGGTGCTAACCGAGACAAATGGTGATATGCTGGATGCAGTGATTCTGCTGGAGCGGCGCGGCCAGCTGAAACCGCCGGCCGGCGCACCGCAGGCAGACGGGTTTAAGAGTGACGGCAGTCACGCCGGAGCTGAGGCTGAGGCCGCGGCGGGCGGGGCCAGGCACAAAGAGGAGACCTATCAGGACCGGGGACCCGGCTTTGGAGAGTGGGTCAGCCGCTTCTTTAAGGGCCTGGGCGAGTTAATCCACCGCGGCAATATCAACTCGCTGGCCGTCAGCCGCAATGGCGAGGAAGTACTGAAGCTGCCGGTGACGGTATTGGTATTGCTCTTGATATTTGCCTTCTGGCTGACGCTGCCGCTGATCATCATCGGGCTGCTTTTGGGCTTTCGCTTTCACTTT
Source organism: Oscillospiraceae bacterium (assembly GCA_028704415.1). GTDB lineage: Bacteria > Bacillota > Clostridia > Saccharofermentanales > Fastidiosipilaceae > JAAVLZ01. The sequence goes on from JAQWFM010000075.1 coordinate 3,168, forward strand.
TATGGTCCGGACTTTGGCCGGACCAGTGTTAACGAAGCCATGGACAAGGCCGCCCAGGCCAGCCAAAAGGCCGCGGAAAATGTGAAACAGGCCGCCGGTCAATTTGTCCAGGACCTTAAAAAGGATAAAGGAGAGGCAAGCTATGCCACAGCAGACCGCAATACCCAGTCAGAATCAGGCACTGACCCCTCCGGCACACATTCTGATCATTGAAGATGAAGAAGCGATGGCTCGCCTGATTGAACTGGAGCTGAGCTATGAAGGCTATACGGTCAGTAAGGCAACCGATGGAAGGGATGGTCTGGCGGAGGCGCTGGGCTGTCCCTTTGATCTTATTTTGCTGGACATCATGTTGCCCGGCATAAATGGCCTGCAGCTGCTGCGCCGGCTGCGGGCCGAGTCAGATGTACCGGTTATTTTGCTGACGGCCCGGGATGAAACCCTGGACAAAGTCAGCGGCCTGGATTCAGGCGCTAATGATTACATCACCAAACCCTTCGCCATTGAGGAACTCCTGGCCCGGATCCGCGCCATCCTGCGGGTGCGGCGGCAGCAACAGGCAAGCACGGCGCCGGCCGCGGCTGCCATCTTGTCCGCCGGTCCCCTGCAGCTGCGGCCCCTCAGCCGGGAATGCAGTTTAAATCAGCAAAGCATTGATCTGACCCGGCGGGAATTTGATTTGCTGCAGTGTCTTTTAGAAAATAAAAACCGGGTCATGAGTCGCGAACAGCTCCTGGAAACCGTCTGGGGATATGATTTTTATGGCGAAACCAATACCGTAGATGTCTATATCCGCTATTTACGAGCCAAAATAGAAGAACCCAGCGGGCTCAAACTGATCCGCACCGTCCGGGGAATCGGGTATCAGCTAAAGGATCCGGATGGCTGTGCAAATGATGGCCAAAATTGAAGCCGGGCGGGAAAAGGGGCAAGGCCGCGGAGACAAAATCCGCTCGTCGCTGGTGTGGCGCTTCAGCCTGCGCCAGGCAGGCAGCCTGGTCCTGGCCTTTGTTCTGTGTGACCTATTGCTGACCGTCCTATTGGTCGCACTGGCGGTCTGGCAGCTTGAGGCCCGGGCCCAAAGCCTGCTGCAAAATTATAGCGCAGCTGAGCTCCTGGCTGACAGCCGGGCCGCGGACGCTGCCGGCATCCAGCTAAGCGCGGAGCCCGCTGTTTCTGCTGCAGCTTCAGACACCGGCGATACCAGTCCGGCTTTTGGCGGTCGTGGCTCAAGTGAAGCCCTGACCACGGCCTGGTTCTGGTCAGAGCGTACGCAGCCTGGCGATTGGCTGCCGCTGGCAGCCTGGGTCAGCGGCGGCCGGCGCTTCAGTCTCAGCCGCTCCCGCAGCGGCCGGACATCTTGGAGCCAGCTCCTGCTGTCGCTGCACTATGAGGCCAACCTGCAGTCAGGCGCCGCCGGTATCTGGTTAAGCGCCAGTCTGGCTTCGACCATTCGTTTATTGTATGTCCTGCTGCCTGTTTCAGGCCTGCTGCAGCTGATTTATGTATTGGCCGGCTTAAGCCGCAGCCGCCGCGCCATCCGGCGCGCGCTGCGGCCGCTAAATGAGCTGGCCGCGGCGGCCAATACCCTGCAGGCAGCCAGTCAGGACCCTCAGGGTTTATCTGAAGATGAATTAGACAAGCTGACCGGAGCGCTCAGTACGATTGGCGTCGAACAGCTGGACCGCCGGCTTGAAATCAGCAGCAGCCAAAGCGAACTGCAAGCCCTGGCCCAGGCTATTAACAGTATGCTGGAACGGATCCGTCAGGGTTATGCGTCCCAGGTCCGTTTTGTCTCTGACGCGTCTCATGAGCTGCGCACCCCGCTGGCGGTCATCCAGGGATATGTCGCCCTGCTGGAGCGCTGGGGCAGACAGGATCCGGCCGTACTGGATGAATCCATCCAGGCCATTGCCACCGAAACGCAGAGCATGAAAAAGCTGATCGAGCAGCTGCTCTTTTTAGCCCGGGGAGAAAATAACAGCCTAAAGCTGAATGTCAGCCATTTTGACGCCCGCGAGCTGCTGGAAGAGCTGCTCTATGAAGCGCAGTTGATTGATCAGCAGCACCGTTATGAAAAGCGCAGTCTGGAGCCGGCCTGGCTGCAGGCTGACCGCGTTCTGATCAAGCAGGCCCTGCGGATCCTGATGGATAACAGCGTTAAGTACTCCCCGGCCGGGTCGGTCATCAGCCTGAGCTGCCGCCATAGCGGCGATCGGGTGCTGTTGCAGGTACAGGATAACGGTATTGGCATGGCACCGGAGGATGTACCGCATATCTTTGACCGCTTTTACCGCTCAGATGAATCCCGGGCCCGGAAAACCGGCGGATCAGGGTTAGGTTTGGCTATAGCCCAGTGGATAGCCCGCCGCCACAGCGGCTATTTTGAGGTCATCAGCCGGCTTGGCTTTGGCACCCGCGTGACACTGGTCCTCCCCGCTTCAGACCCGGACTAAGGCGCTGCCGCGCTGACCGCCAGGCTGTGACGGTCAGCTTACAGCCCACGGGTAGGTTTAGCTTAGCCTGCAACCCCAGGCGCGTCAGGCGTCAGGCGTCAGGGGCTGCTCCCCACAGCTCACTCAGGTAAGCCCAGTATTTTTTTGGCATATTTTTCCGTCTCAACTGCGGGTTAAGCCGGTTTGTAACCGCGGCCTGCTGGTAGTAACGCTGCCAGGCCCGCACAAAGGAAGCGTCCTCCGCCTGCCAAAAGTCGCTGAAAGTGCGGGGCAGGGGCTGCAGCCGCAGCTGGCCCTGCTCATACAGCACCGCCTTTTCACGCCTCAGGTCATGAATAATAAAGCGCGCCTCCCCCATCCGCCCGGCAAAATGCGGCGCGATAAACCGGCTGATATCATGCTCCGGTTCATACGGCGCATAGTATACCCCCTCCTTACTGCAGCTAAAGCGCAGGAGGCCCAAAAAGCGATGGACTTCCCGCTGGACCTCCCGCTCCAGGCAACGCAGCGGATAGACTTCCTTCCTTTGCATATAGTTAAATAAAGCCGGTCCGTCCCGGCGGCAGGCCCTTATGAAAACAGCCAGATAATTGTAGACCTCCGGATCCTCACTGGCCGCGGCCAGAGCCAGCCTGTGCAGCCCTTCCGCCCGCAGAACACGCTGCCAGCGCGCCAGCACCGCCGCCGCGATCTCAGGATTATAGCCGGCCTGCCGGACGGGCACCGTGTCCAGCCGGGGCTGCCAGTGTCTGGTCTGGTAGACCTGATCGGCTTCAGTCAATTCAGGCCAGAGCGCGGCCAGCGCCTCCAGCCCGTCCGGTTCAAGCAAATAAATCACGTAAACGCTCCGCCTCCTGCTGCCGCCGGTCAGGATCAGGCAACCCGGCAACGCCCTGGCCTGTCCCTCGTCCGCTTGCCTGCCGCGGTCCTGAAGCGGGCTGCAGCAAACCCATCTCCGGGTACAGGCTGAAAAAGTCCTGCTGCCGGTCCGGTAAAGCCGGCTCTTCCGCGGCCAGACGCAGGGCCAGCAGATCCGGCCGGTTCAGCCCGGCCGGATCTGCCGGCGCCATTGGGGAGCGGCCGCCGCAGGTAATAAAGTAGCGGGCCCGTTTCAGGACAATCCTCAGGCGCGGCAAGTCCTCCGCCTTGAGGCTGCCGCCGCGGCGGGCGGCCGTGATCCGCTGGGCGCCGGTTGGTCCGATACCCGGAACCCGCAGCAGCTGCCAGTAGTCCGCACGGTTAATTTCAACCGGAAAAAAGGCCGGGTGCCGCAGCGCCCAGACTGTTTTGGGATCCAGCTCCGGCAGCAAATCCGGATATTGCACCGGCAGCAGCTCATCCGCGCTGAACCGGTAGAAGCGCAGCAGCCAGTCACCCTGATACAAACGGTGTTCCCGCCGCAGACCGCCCTCCACTCTGGCCGGCAGCCGCGGGTCCTGATTCAACGGCACATAAGCGGAATAGTAAACCCGTTTCATCCGCGGCACCCGGTATAATGACTGGCTGTGCAGTAAAATGGTCCGGTCATTATCTGCCGTAGCGCCCACGATTAACTGCGTGCTCTGCCCGGCCGGCAAAAAGCCCGGCTCCCCCCGATTATCCTGCAGCTGTTGTGACAAACGGCCAATTTGCCTGATAGCCGGCAGGGTAATGGCCTGGCTTTTAGCGGGAGCCAGCCGCTTCAGGCCGGCTTCAGTCGGCAGTTCCGCATTGATGCTCAGCCGGTCAGCCAGGTGACCGATAATGGTGATCCAGCGCGGATCTGACCCCGGAATCAGCTTGACGTGGATATAACCGCCAAAGCGTTCCCGCTCCCGCAGCAGGCGCAGGACCTGCCAGAGTTGCTCCATCGTCCGGTCCGGCGATACAGCCACCGCCGAAGACAAAAATAAACCTTCAATAAAGTTGCGCCGGTAAAGACCCATGACCAGCGCAGTCAATTCCGCAGGTTCAAAGGCAGCCCGCGGAATATCATTGCTGCGCCGATTGATGCAATAGGCACAGTCATAAATACACTGATTAGTGAATAAGACTTTCAGCAGCGAAACACAGCGGCCGTCTGCGGTCCAGCTGTGGCAGATGCCAGCGGAAAACGCCTGACCCAGACCGCCTGACGGCCGTGCACGGGTACTCCCGCTGGAGGAGCAGGATACATCATATTTGGCGGCTGCGGCCAGTATGCCCAGTTTATCGACAACATCCATAACGGCCCCCCTTAAGCGATTAAGGAACATTTGTTCCGAACGTTTGTTTTATTTTATCATATCCGGGCCGCGGGTCACAAGGATGAAGCGAAGCGGTTTGAAAAAGTCTTTAAAATGATCAGCAAACTGGACAGTCTTGAGTAAACTCCGGTCCCGTCTGGATTGACAAAGCTTTTCCATCTTCTATATAATCTTGGTTGTCCCTGATGCGGGCGTAGTTTAGTGGCAGAACTTCAGCTTCCCAAGCTGACCGTGAGGGTTCGATTCCCTTCGTCCGCTCCAACCTAGAACGCAGTTATTGATACAATTTCTTGTATCGGTAACTGCTTTCTTTTGTTTTGAAGTTTTTTTCAGTGGATAGAGGAGCTTTTCGTCGGAAGAAAGAAGCGGAGCAGAATTCAGTTTCTGCCCGGGATAGTAAGCGAAATCTCGCTGCCGTCCTTGAAGCGATAAAGCAAGGTGCTGTCGCTCTCAACCGTCACCGTATCCACAGTGCCCATCCAGAGCGTGTTGCTGAACTTTATGGGCAGGATATCCGAATCAAAGATGGCGAACATAAAGCCGCTCAGGATCGAGCTTTGATGGTTCTTATCCTCTATGGCGCACTGTGTTTCCTCAAATTCAGCCTGCAAGGATTCGTAACGGGAAACCTGCATGTCGTAGCGCTTTTGGTAATCTACCTGATCAAGAGCCTGAGTGGCGTTCTCATTTACAATCCGCGAGATCATCTCCGCCACCACTTCCATCTCCTGTGAAAGCTCCTGAAGCCTTGCTTCTTCTTGGGAGCAATCTGTCAGTTCATCTTTCAGTTCCCGACAGTGAACCAGCAGCTTTTCTTTATCGGCTAAAAGCAGGCTCAGAGCCTTGACAAAGGATTCTTGAATCTCCGCTTCGTAAAGGTGCGGCGTGCTGCATTTTTCTTTCAGCTTGAACTTGTCATTACATTGCCAGACGGTTCGCTTGTACTTTGTGTTTGAGTGCCAGACTTTTGAACCGTAGAAGGCTCCGCAATCGCCACAGATGAGTTTGGTTGAATAAGGCGTGCTGTTGCTGTAATAGGTCTCCAGGCTCTCTCTTCTTGAGTATTCCGCCTGCACGAGGTCAAATTCTTCAGGATCAATGATTGCCGGATGGCTGTCCTCCACATAATATTGCTGGACTTCGCCTTCATTTACCTTTTGTTTCTTGGTGAGAAAATCCACTGTATATTTCTTTTGTAACAGGGCGGAACCCCGATATTTTTCATTTCTTAAAATACTGGCGACCGTGCTGCCATACCATTTTTCTTTACCCGTAGGCGAGAGGATATTTTCTTCTTCGAGCCTTTTTGCGATGCCATACGGTGTCATACCTTTCATGAACAATTGGTAGATATAGCGTACAATCTTCGCTTCCTCCGGCACAATCTCCGGCAGTCCGTTTTCGCCTTTCCTGAAGCCCAGAACGCTCTTGTAGGGCATCATGACCTTGCCGTCGGAGAACTGCTTCCTGATGCCCCAAGTGACGTTTTCCGAGATGGATCGGCTTTCTTCCTGAGCAAGAGAGCTCATAATCGTGATGAGAAGTTCTCCCTTTGAATCCAAGGTGAAAATATTTTCTTTTTCAAAATAGACCTCGACCTGCTTTTCTTTGAGTTTTCTGACATAGGTCAGAGTATCGACTGTGTTTCTCGCAAAACGGGAGACCGACTTGGTGATAATGAGATCAATTTTCCCGTTTAGGGCATCATCGATCATCGTTTGAAAACCTTCCCGCTTCTTGGCATTTAGTCCCGAGATGCCTTCATCGGTATAAAGCCCGGCAAACTCCCAGTCGTTTCTGCGTTTGATGTAGTCGGTATAATAGCTGATTTGGGCTTCATAGCTGTTCAGCTGCTCATCGCTGTCTGTGGACACACGGGCATAGGCGGCCACTTTCCGCTTGCTGATTTTCCCCTGACGCAAACTGCCGGGGAGATTCTTCTTCGCCTTGATGACGGTAACTTTTCTCTTTCCCCGGCTCATTTTCTATT
>JAQWFM010000076.1 GCA_028704415.1 Oscillospiraceae bacterium
CGGCCGCAGCCGGTCAGTGGCATCAAGTGCAATGATCTCTGGCCGGACCGCAAGCAGGTCTTGAACTTCACGGACGGTGGGGGTGATATAGACGTCTGAATCCGGGTAGTCGGCCTTGATAATACCAATGACCGGTAAAGCTACCTCCGCCTTGATAGCCCGGATATCTTCAACCGAATTGGCCCGGATGCCGCTGGCGCCACCCTCTTTAGCCGCCTGCGCCATTCTGCTCATAATAAAGGCGCTGTGCAGAGGTTCATCCGGCAAAGCCTGACAGGATACGATTAGTCCTCCGGCTAACAGGGACAGGATCTGCTCATTGTTCATCATAATATGTGCCATCTCTTTTCTATAAAATCTGCTTTTGCGGGGATTTAGCCCGGTGGGGGGTCTGCCCGCAGTCCTGACCCGGCCGCGGCCGCTCAGTCCGGGCGGGCAGAGATACTTATTTTAAGTTAAAAAAGTCAAACAGGCACCTCAATTCTTGCGTTTTGAGATGCCTGTTTTAGTCGGTGTCCGCGACCCGCCTTCAGCATGGCTTAGCGCAGCGCTTTCGGCGGGCCGCCATCAAGCATTATAGCTGGCCGTCAGGATCAGGTTATTTACTGGCTTTCCAGGTATCATACTGATCTTGTAAGGTCTTCAGTACTTCCTGATATCCGGCATCATCCAGGGCAGCCTGATAGGTTTCCAGCGCAGCGGCAACGTCTTCCGGCGCATATCCCCCTTCTTCCAGGACGTAACCATACTGGTCATAAACGCTCTGGCAGGCAGTCCACTGGGCTTCTACTGAAGTGTAATCCGGACGAAAACCGGAAGCGGAAGATTCCACGGACTGATCATTAAAGTCCTCATATAGCTGGATGGAATCAGCCGGGTTACCTGATACAATGGAGATAGCCGTTACGGAGCCGGACTCCCAGGCGCTATGGTTATACAGATCGCCCTTCTGGGTGACAAAACCAGCTTCATCTTTGTCATAGTCGGTGCCCTCAATGCCATAGGTATAAAGATCAGCTAAAGTGTTATCCGTATACAGCAGGCCCAGAAAGTCCAGGCAGGCCTGCGCCTGTTCTTCAGTCGAGCTGGAAGCAATCGCATAGCATGAGCCCAGCGTACTGGTTGAGTTAGCCCAGTTTTTGGTCATATGAATGACGTCGCAATCCTGGCCATAGGTTGTGGTGGCCGCTTCATTAATCGGAACATCCACCCAGGCGGCAAAGCCCCAGTCAGTCCCCATAATGGCGGTATCAGGCACCGTCTTGGTCGCTTCTTCATCACTGATGTAGCCTTTGGCGGCCCAGTCCGCAATCAGCGCAACAAAGTCCTGATAATCTGCGGTTTGAATCGTATTGACGATCTCATCAGTAGACCGGTCCACAGCCATCATGGTTCCGCCCACCGTGAAGTCATATTTATCAATGTAATACTTACTAAAAAAAGGCATTTTCTGCATCAGCAGCGGATATTTAACGCCGTCTGCCTGCATCTGCGCCAGCATGGGCTCGATATCCTTCAGCTCAGTCACGGTAGAAAGATCCCAGCCGTATTTTTCCGCCATGGCTGTTGGGTACACCAGGTCATAACCCTCAGCGGACTCTTTATAGATGGGAATAAAATAATCCTGTCCATCATACTGAGAAGCCCGCCAGACCTCTTCAGGGATGGAGGCGTACAGATCTGAGCCCTGCAGTAAATCAGTAATATTGTAGGCGGCGTTCTGCATGACCAGATTGTCCGTGGAAACCGTGCCCTGCCAGCTGGCGGTCCAGAATAAGTTGACTTCATTATTCGTCAGGGAGAGATTAACCTTATCTCCGTATTCGCCTGACGGAATGTCATTCAGGACAATTTTGACATTAATCTTATCCTCAATGTACGCATTGATGGCGTCCTGAATCTTCTGGACTTCGTCTGCATCCGAGCTGGCCAGGTTAAAGGTCGCGCGATCAATGGTTATCTCGACCGGTTCGGCTGAACTGCTGTCGCTGTCTGCGGCGGCGGTGGTACCGGCGGCGGAGGCAGCTGACCCGCCTGCTGCCGTATCGGTGTCGGCCTGAGTCTGCTCAGTGGCGGCCGAACTGCTGCAGCCCGTAAGGATGGCCGCTGCCATCGTTGTGGCCAGCACCGCTGCTAAAAATTGTTTCCCTTTCATTGCTTCACCTCCATTTAATGCAAACGCCCCAACGTAGCTGTATCTGATTTTATACCGTTTGCATCTTTCATTTTAAAAGTTTACGGGATCAGGCTGTGGATGACAATATCCGTGGATCAGGCAGGCTACTCTTTCAAATCATGTGTTTATTTACCATATTTATTTGCTTTTTCGTTTTATATATTTAGGCTATTTATTCATTTATCATCTTTTTATTTTAGTCTTACGGAAAGTACTTTCAATCATTTTGCCAAGGGTTGAAAAACCGGCCATTAGCCTCATAATATAAAATAAAAGCGTTTTTTGTGACAGCCAGACTGTTTCATCTGTCATCAGCAGGCAGTCAGCAGGGAGGAATCAAGATGAAAAAGCAACTGCAGCTCCTGTGGGGGCACCGGGCCCAGGTCATAATGGCTATGCCGGTTTTCTTAATCTTTTTATTTTTCAGTTATGTCCCCATGGCCGGGCTGGTACTGGCGTTCAAAGATTTTGATTATAAACTGGGGCTGTGGCAGAGTCCCTGGAACGGGCTGGCTAACTTTAAATTCCTGCTGGCCTCTAAGCAAACGTTTCTGCAAATGACGCTTAACACGGTCATGTATTACCTGATTTTTACGGCCGCGGGGATGCTGCTGGAAATAGCCATTGCCATTGCCATGGATCAGCTGGCGTTTAAACGGCTGGGCAAAGTTATGCAATCCGTGCTGATCGTGCCCATCTTTATCTCTTATACAGCCGTGCAGTTTATTGTTTACGCTTTTTTGAGCAGCAATACGGGGATTATCAATAATCTGTTCGGCAGTTCGACCCGCTGGTATATGGAAGCTAAGTACTGGCCGGTCATCCTGACCGTCGTCAAGCTCTGGAATGGTACCGGTTACGGTGCGGTCCTGTACATGTCCGTATTAGCCGGCATTGACCAGCAGATGTATGAAGCCGCCCAGATTGACGGAGCCAATAAATGGCAGCAGATCCGTCACGTCACATTGCCTTCACTGCTGCCCATGATGACAGTCATGCTGCTCTTGTCGGTTGGCAGTATCATGCATTCTGACACCGGCCTGTTTTATCAGGTGACCCGCAACAGCGGCACGCTTTACTCAACCACTCAGGTTATTGACTCCTATATCCTCAACGCCATTTTCCATAATTCCAACTTTGGCTTCACTGCCGCGGCCACATTTTTCCAGTCTGTAGTCGGCACAATCCTGATTTTACTGTCCAACGCTGCCGTACGGAAAATCCATCCGGAAAACGCACTGTTCTGAGCAGCTTTAGCGGTCCGCACAGGCTGCCCCAGCCAGCAAAGCTGGAAGCTTATAATTCTAGGAGGCGTGATCATGCACCGTCAAAATATTCCCGCAGCCAGGCCCAGGCTTAAGCGCAAATCCGGTAGCGGCCAGTTTATACTGGCAACTATCCTTCTGCTGGTTACCGTCCTTTGCGCCCTGCCCATTGAGCTGGTATTCGCCGCAGCTTTTTCTGATGAAGAAATGCTGACAAGCCAGGGGTTTATGTTCTTCCCCAGCCGGTTTTCTCTGGACGGCTTCAACGCCGTGCTGCGCTATGGCAAACAATTATTCATATCCTATGGCGTCACCATTTTTGTCACCGTATCCGGCACAGTCTTAGGTTTAATTATCATGGCCATGTTCGCCCATACGCTGACGGCCAAGTCTTTTCCGCTGCGGCACTTCCTGACCATCTGGGCCATGATCCCCATGCTGTTTTCAGGCGGTCAGCTATCAACCTACATTATTTATACCTCCATGTATAATCTGCGGGATAATCTGCTCGTGCTGATTCTGCCTTTGTGTGTGTCTACCATGAACATCATCATCCTGCGAACCTATATTCATACCAGTATTCCTAAAGAGCTGACGGATTCAGCCCGGATTGACGGTGCCGGCGAATACCGCACCTTCTTTCAGATTGTGCTCCCCCTGATGAAGCCGTCGCTGGCGGCCGTCGGTTTTATGATGGCTACGGCGTATTGGAATGATTGGCAGAATGCCCTGCTTTTTATCACCAGCAATAATAAAAAACCGCTGCAGCTGCTGCTGATTAATATTCAAAAGAGTATCGAAACCCTGCTAAGCACCCGCAATATACCTTCCAGCGCCCTGGTCGCCATGCAGGGCAGTATCCCGCAATATTCTGCTACCATGGCCACGGTCGTCATGGTGATCGGACCGATCATGATTGTGTATCCCTTTTTCCAAAAGTATTTTATTAAAGGCCTGACCATCGGTTCGGTCAAAGGATGAATAAGGCAGAGGTGGCCCCACATATGCTAGATTGGCTGGACGGTTGTTTAGTAACCGAAACGAAGCAGCACATCAAAAAGGCGATCCCGGAACTTACCCATGTAGAAAAGAGCATTGCTCAGTTCTTTATTGACAACAAAAGCAAAGGCAATTTTTCTTCTAAAGAAGTGGCCAGTCTCTTGTACACCTCAGAGGCCACCCTGTCCCGCTTTGCCAAAAAATGCGGCTATAAAGGTTATCGGGAGCTGATTTTTTCCTATGAACGGGACCTGGAAAACGAGCGGGAAGGCTGTCAGGATGAGCAGGATATCGGTCTGTTTGCGCATGCCGTCAGCGCCAGTTACCAGCAGCTGCTGCAGGAAAGTCTGCAGTTGCTGGATAAAGAGCAGCTGCGGCGGCTGATCGCAGCCCTGAATCAGGCTGACCAGGTGAAAGTGCTGGGTCTGGGCCACTCTGGATTTGCCGCACATGAGTTTCAGCTGCGCTTCATGCGGATTGGCCTGAATGTAGAAGCGGTGACGGATCCGCAAATCATGCGGATGACCGCTGCCCTGCTCAGTCAGCCCGGTTGTATGATCGGTTTCTCCCTGTCCGGTACCTCTCAGGCCGTCCTTGAAGCCCTGCACTGTGCCAGGAGCCGCGGCGTCTATACGGTTTTGTTTACGACGGGCTCGGTTCAGGCTGAGGCTGCGGCCTGTGATGAAGTGATTAACCTGGCTTCCCTGGAGGATCTGGATACCGGCTCAAAAGTATCGCCGCAGCTTCCGCTGCTGATCTTTCTGGATATTATCTACGCTTACTATTTTGCCAATGACTACTACCTGAAGAATGAAAAACTGCGCGCAACGCTTTCTGCTATTTCGGATGACCGGGGAACCCCTGCCGGAGCACCGACAAATCATTGATATGAAGTATATGAAGTAAAGGATGCCAAAGAGATATGAAAAAGATAGTACTGCTACCCCTGGATGAACGCCCCTGCAATCTGGATTTCCCCCGGCGTCTGTTTAACCATAGCGATATCGATATCTGCCTCCCGCCTCAATTAGGACAATATAAGCAGCCGGCGGATTACGAACAGATCAAAGCTTTTTTGCTGCACAGCTGTGCGGATGCCGATGCTGTCGTACTGAGCCTGGATATGCTCATTTACGGCGGCCTGATCCCCTCCCGCATCCATCACCTGGACCTAACCGTGCTGCGCCAGCGCCTGACCATCCTCCGGGAAATACGGCAGCTTAACCCCCGGCTGCTGATTTATGCTTTTCAGTGCATTCTGCGCTGCCCTGATTATTCCAGCGCCGAAGAGGAACCTGACTATTACGCCGACTGTGGTAAGGAAATTCATGATCTCGGAGTGGCGGTGCACCAGACCCGGCTGGGCGCCAATCGCATGACGGATATTTCATGGCTGCGCTCCCGGATCGGTCATACAGCTTTGCGGGATTACATCAGCCGGCGGGATCTCAACCGGGAAATGAACCTGGAAACGCTGCAATATCTGCGCGATCAAACGCTGGACGCATTGGTCATCCCCCGGGATGATTCCCAGGAATTTGGTTATCCGGCCATGGACGAAGAGCTGATTCGCCAGCAGATTTACGCCCTGGACATGATGGATCGCGTGCTGATCTATCCCGGCGCCGACGAAGTGGAACTGACCTTACTGGCCCGAGTCATCAATAAAATACACGGCCGGAAGCCCAAAGTCTACGTGAAATATGCCTGTGACAAATCCGGAGAATTGATCCCGCTGTATGAAGGCTGCAGCCTGGCGACCACAATAAAATACCATATTCTTTCCGCCGGCTGCCAGTCGACCGGCAGCTATGAGCAGGCGGATATGGTGCTGGTGATTACCGCTCCTTCCAGCGGGATGCAGGAAGCCTCCCGCCAGCCTTCAGCGGCTCCGGCTTACTGTGTGGACCGGCTCCTGGTTGAACTGGTTGAGTTTATCCGTAACCGGCTGGAAGAGGGCAAGGTGGTAACCGTAGGTGATGACGCCTACGCTAACGGCGGCGACCTGGATTTTTTGCATCTGCTGAATAAGGCCGGATTATTAATGGCGCTGGATGGTTATGCCGGCTGGAACACCAATGCGAATACCCTGGGTACAGCCCTGGCTGAAGCCGTGGACAGCCTGTATTATGGTAAATCACCGCAGCACCAGGATTTTTTGGTCCAGCGCTATTTAGAAGACGGAGGATACTGCGCGCTGGTCCGGCAACAGGTAAGCGCTGACCTGCACCTGCAGTCCGGCGAACATTTCACGAAACCGGCTGATGAAGAAGAAGCTGTCCGGCTGATCCGGCAGCGACTGCAGGGCTTTCTGAAGCAGGCTTTGTCCTCTGTCGCTGCCTGCACCACACTCACCCATATTTCCCTGCCCTGGCACCGGATGTTTGAAGTGAATCTGAGCGCCACTTACCTGGAGCCAGCGGACCGGGAAAGCCCTGGTCCGGAGCCGGTTTATCAAAAAAGCCTGTTAAATAAATAAAGCAGCGTAAACCTGAGGTCAGGCCCGCCAGCTGCCCTCAGGCTGAGGGGGCCTGAGGGCCCGGCAGGCGCCTTAGCTGATCGCTTCAGCCTCCTCAGCAGTTCCGGCCCGCCCGCCCTGTGCCCCGCCCCGGGGTCTCTTCAGGCGAGCGTCTGGCGGCGGTTTGATTTACGCTTCCGTCACCCAAAATTCAGCCGGTTTGCGGCCGGTCAGCTGACAGCTGCGTTCATCTGGCTGGGAGTCCCCCACAAAAACAGTAAAGCGGCCTGAGGGTACCGCAAACCGGCCCTGGGCATCAGCCAGACTAAAGGCTGTCCGGGGTAGCTGTAAAATGAGCTCCTGACTTGCGCCCGGGGCCAATTCACACTTGGCAAACGCTTTCAGCGCATAGCGTGGCGCGTCTGCCTGCCAGGCCTTCACATAAATCTGGATCGTGTCGGCCGCGCGGTACTCACCTTCATTTTTAAGCAGCACCTTAATCAGAAGCGGGCTGACTTCAGACGGAACCTGGTTTGAACTGAGCGCAGCTTGCAGGCTGAAATGGCTGTAGGACAGGCCATAGCCAAAGGGATAGAGGGCCGTCCCCTGCATATACCGGTAGGTACGGCCGGCCATGCTGTAGTCTTCAAAATCCGGCAGTTCTTCACTGCTGCGGTAAAACGTTATCGGCAGTTTACCTGACGGGCAGACCTGGCCCCACAGAATTTCCGCCACTGCCCTGCCGCCATAGCTGCCCGGGTATCCGGCCCAGAGGATGGCCGGGACCGCGGCTGATAAGTCTGCCTGAGTAACCGCCAGGGCACTGCCACTCAGCAGGACTAAAATCACCGGCTTACCTGCTTGCTGCAGCAGCTCCAGCGCCGCCTGCTGCTGACCCGGCAGGTTAAGATCGGGTTTATCGCCGCTGCCATACTCATTGGAGGCATCGCCTTCTTCGCCTTCCAGGCTGGCATCCAGCCCCATGACGGCAACCAGTACATCACTTTGCTGAGCCACCGCCCACGCTTCAGCGAAGCGGTCAGCGTCCCGGCTGAGGCCGTTGCTGCTTTTTTTATACAAATGGCAAAGCTCACTGGTCAGGACCCGGACCTGCGGGCCGGCGGTGTCCTGTATGCCTTGCAGGACAGTTTCATAGCGGGAGGCCGTGCCCTCATAATTGCCTACTAAAGCTGCCCGGCTGTCAGCGTTAGGCCCCAGCACCCCAATGGTCATCCCCGGATGAAGCGTCAGCGGCAATACCGGTTCCGGACTGGCCCCGAAGGGTTGATTTTTCAACAGCACCACCGCCTCTCTGGCGGCTTGCCGATTGACAGCCTGATGTGGGGCAGAATCCACCACCGTGTAGGGGATTTGATCCCATTCTGAGCTTTGATTTTGCAGGATTCCCAGCTTGAGGCGGGCGGTCAGCAAACGGGTAACCGCTTCATCCAGACGCGGCTGGCTTACCAGCCCTTCCTTTATGGCCTGGCCCAGCAATAAAAAAAGTTCGCCGCAGTTGAGATCCGCCCCGCTGTTCATGGCCAGAGCGACTGATTCCACCGCGTCTTTAGTGACCCGATGGTGCTCATGAAAGTCTTTGACAGCCCAGCAGTCGGTGACGACATGGCCCTGAAAGCCCCATTGATCCCGCAGAATTTTTTGCAGCAGCGTGGGCGAACCACAGCAGGGTTCGCCATTGGTCCGGTTGTAGGCGCCCATCACCGCCTCCACCCCGGCTTCTTCTACCGCCGCTTTAAAAGCCGGCAAGTAGGTCTCCGCCAAATCACGTGGACTGGCTTTGGCATTAAATTCATGCCGTTTAGCTTCCGGACCGCTGTGGACCGCAAAATGCTTGGCGCAAGCCAGGGCCTTTAAGACCGGACGGCCATTCCCCTGCAAATGCCGGATAAAGCTGACCGCCAGACGGGACGTAAGGTAAGGATCTTCCCCATAGGTTTCCTGACCGCGGCCCCAGCGCGGATCCCTGAAGATGTTGACGTTAGGCGCCCAAAACGTCAGGCCCTTGTAGATATCATGATCGCCAAAAGCCCGCTGGACATTGTATTTAGCCCGGCCTTCCTCCGCGATCACATCAGCTACCTTACCTAAGAGCTCAGGATTAAAGCTAGCGGCCAGACTGATAGCCTGAGGGAAAACAGTGGCCACACCTGCGCGCGCCACCCCGTGCAGCGCTTCATTCCACCAGTCATATGCCTCAATGCCCAGGCGTGGAATGGCAGGGGCGTGATTGACGGTCTGTGAAATCTTTTCAGCCAGCGTCATCCGGCTGACTAACCGGACAGCTTCTGCACGTATTTGCTGTTCATGTCCGGCCGTGTCCAGATTGCAGGGCTGCCGTAAGGCCTGCGCCTGCCTGCCTTGCTGACGTTCAATCTCTCCGTTACCCATTATCATCACCTCAACTGACATTTAAACCGGCTGGCTGCTGACAGCGCAGCCCTTTTTATCAGTCTGAGTTTACCAAAGGCGATGCGGACCGGCTCACAATTTATTGTCTGCTTTTATTCAGTTATTGCGGATGAACTCATCAATATATTTTTCGGTTCCGTGAGTGACCGGATGTTCACTGGCGCGATGCGCGATTCTTTGATATTCGGCCGGCGTACAGTTTTTGACTTGTTTAAAGACCCGGTTAAACGTTGACAGGCTATTAAAACCACATTCCAGAGCCACGGCCGTCACCGTCCGGCCTGGATCCGCCAGCAGTTTTTCTGCCTCGCTGACCCGGCAGCGGTTCAAAAATTCCAAAAAGCTCATTTGCGTGTAGGTTTTGAACAGG
>JAQWFM010000077.1 GCA_028704415.1 Oscillospiraceae bacterium
GGGAATAGCCGGGTACAAAAAGATGAGCTGGATAAGTTTTTGCTGCCCTTTGGCTATGGCGACGGCGGTGGCGGCCCAACCCGGGATTACATTGAATTTGCTCAGCGGCAGGCTGACCTGGAGGGCGCGCCTAAAGTTGAGCTGGCCGCACCCAACAAGTTATTTAAAGATCTTGAAGCGGAAGGCGGACCGCAACACAAATACACCGGTGAGCTTTATTTCAGCGCTCACCGCGGGGTCTATACATCTCAGGCCAGCGTTAAGTGGGGCAACCGCCGCAGTGAGCTGACCTTAAGAGAGGCGGAACTGTGGACCGCACTGGCAGCCTTTACCCAAAAGGCAGATTACCCGGCCGCCGAGTTTGAGGCCTTATGGAAAAAGGTGCTGCTGAATCAGTTCCATGATATCCTGCCCGGGTCTTCGATTGCGCGGGTCTATAAAGAGGCCAGGGTGCTGCATGAGGCGGTCATCAGCCGCGGCTCGGAGCTGGCGCAAAGCGCCGCCGCCAGCCTGACCGCCTCCGCGGAGTCTTCGTCTGCTGTCACCATCTTTAACTCACTGTCGTTTAGCCGGGTAGAGCGGGTGGCGCTGCCGGAACGCTTTAAGCAGGGCGCCCAAACCGCTGAAGGGGAGACCGTAGCCACGGAGACAGATGCGGCGGGCCAGGTCTTTGCCCAGGTATCCCTGCCGCCGGTCAGTGCGACGGTTTTGGTCCCTGCTCCATCACCAGCCGTAAAGCAGCCAGTCTCTGGCGTCAGCCTGACCCGCTCTGCCCATGGCCGGCTGGTACTGGAAAATGAATGGCTGCGCGCGGAAGTTGATTCCAATGGTGAAATCCCCTCATTCATCCTGAAACAAAGCGGGCGTGACTTTGCCGCGGCTCCCTTAAACCATTTCCTCCTCTATAAAGATGTGCCGCGCCTGTTTGATGCCTGGGACATTGATAGCAATTATGAGCAGCAGGAAGTCAGCCTGGACCCGGCCGCCACCGTGACGGTCACCCGTCAGTCCGCCTTACAGGCCGTGATCAGGGTGACTAAAACGATCGGTAACTCTGAGCTGGAACAGGAGATTATCCTGAACGCCGGCAGCCGCCGGCTGGAGTTTAAGACCAGCGTCAACTGGAAAGAGCTGCATCGGCTCCTGAAGGTGAGTTTCCCGCTGGATATCTACACTACCGAAGCCCTGAATGAAATCCAGTTTGGCTATGTTAAGCGGCCGACTCACCGCAGCCGCCAGTTTGAGCAGGATCGTTTTGAGGTCTGCAATCACCGGTACACTGCCCTGTGTGACAGCAATCACGGGGCCGCGGTTTTAAATGACTGCAAATATGGTATCAGTATGCTGGGCAACTGTCTGAATCTGACCTTGTTAAAGGCGGCGGGATCGCCAGAGCTGCGGGCGGATAACCGGGTGCATCACTTCACTTATGCTGTGACGGCCTGGGAAGGCGCGTTTGAGAACAGCCCGGCGGTAGCGGAAGGCTATGCGCTGAATGTGGCGCCGCTTTGTGTACCCGGTGGCGGCCACAGCCGCAGCTTCATGTCCGTCTCCGATCCGGCGGTGGTGGTGGATACGGTGAAAGCAGCTGAAGACGGCAGCGGGGACCTGATCATCCGGCTGTATGAAGCTAAAGGCGGGGAGCGCCAGGTCCGCTTATCCTTGCCTGTGCCCCACGGCCAGGTCAGTGGCTGCCTGATGAATGAGCAGCCGCTTGCCGCTGAGTCCATCCTGGCAGGCAGTGATCCCGAGCTTGGTCTGAACTTCAAACCCTTTGAGGTGAAGACGCTGCGGGTCAGCTCAATCTAGCTGCAACCTGCAGGAAACAAATATATATCATGCACATCTAATATAGGATCGATTGATGATATTCTGCCTGGCGCAGCTCCCAGACCGCGGGGTTTGGGAGCTGCTATTTTATGTCTTGCAAAAATATACGGTTGACAGACCTGGCGGTTAGTTGTATTTTATCTATAAGCTATCATACAGGTAGCAGAAAGCCTAAGCTTATTTCCCGGGCGGCGATGGCCGGACTGCTACACCGCAGCCGCTGAGTCGCCCTGGTGTTCCGGCAGCTTATTTATCCCGGCCTATACGCATACTATGCAAAGGAATTTGATTAATATGCAAAAACCAATTGAACGGGTTTCATTACAGACAAGGATTATTAAGTACATTCAGGAGTACATCCAGGAGCACAAATTGCAACCTGGAGATAAGCTTCCGTCACAGGGTGCGCTAAGCGATATGATGGGCGTCAGCCGGACGGCCTTAAGAGAAGCTGTTAAAACCCTGGAAGCTGAAGCCGTGATTGAGGTTAAAAATGGTAAAGGCATCTATGTGGGCCGCTCGCAGCGGGCTCAGGATGTCTTTTCCACCGTCCTGGCTTTCAACAATGAAAAAGAACAGCTGCTTGAAGTCGTGGAGGTCAGGCAGGCGCTGGAGTCAGAAATTATTGCGATGGTTATCCGTAAAGCCAGTGACGCTGAACTCCAGGAGCTGGGTAAAGTTGAAGCCGTCCTGATGCATAAATTTCATGCCGGCCAGCGTCAGGTACAAGAAGACCATCAATTCCATCAACAGATCTACGAGCTTTGTCATAACAAAATAATGGCAGCTATGATCAAACTGCTGAATGCCAAAATGGACGCGCTGTGGGAATTTCCACTGAACATGACCGACCCGTTCAGAGAAAGCATGCCTTATCATCATGACCTGTATCTGGCTATATGTGAGCGCAATATTCATAAGGCGCAGAGCATTAACGCTAAATTGCTGGGTTGTGTATATGCGGATCTGGTTAACCAGACGATAGATTAGTCCGCAACCAAGGGGAATTCACTGCAGCACTTAGCTGCAGCGAAAATAGGAGGAACGTTATGAAAAAATACCTTACCGTAGCATTAGCTGTGCTGTTAGCCGCTACATTAACAGCCTGCGGCAGTGGCGCCAGCACCACCGGCACGACCGGCAGTGGGACCCAAACTGACGGCAGTCAGGCTGCCGCTGCAACTACCGGCGGCAAGATCAGTATCGTGATGACCACGGATCCGGACACGCTGGACCCCGGCCGGGCCGATGACACGCAAAAAAACCAGATTGTTTTGGAAACCCAGGAAACCCTGGTTCGCCTGATAGACGGTGAGCTGACGCCGGCCGGAGCAGAATCCTATGAGCAATCAGAAGATGGCCTGACCTGGACGTTTAAGCTGCGTGATAATAAATATCAGGATGGCACCGCCGTCAAGGCTGAGGACTATGTCAATTCGATTCGCCGCTTATTTGACCCTGAAGTAAACAGTCATAATGCCGGTATATTTTACTGCATTAAGGGGGGCGAAGCTTTTAATACCGGTACCGGCAGTAAAGAGGATGTCGGCGCGGTCGCCCTGGATGACAAGACCCTGCAGATTACACTGACCGAAGCTTTACCTTATTTTGACCAGCTGCTGACCTTCTCAAATATCACCCCGGTTCCGGAAAGCAAAACCCAGGGCAGCGCTAATGCGTCTTATGGCGCCACCGCGGAAGAACTAGCGCAAAGCGGCCCGTTTTATGTCAGCGAATGGACCCGCGGCACCAAGATTGTTTTGAAAAAGAACCCCAATTACTGGGATGCGGCCAACATCAAGCTGGATGAAATTGAGATGCCGCTGGCTCAGGATGAAAACACCCGCCAGCAGCTCTTTGATGCCGGCAAGATTGATTTGCTCAGCAACGTGCGCTCGGAATATGTGACCAGCCTGCAAAGCAAAATCGATGCCGGTGAGGTGCAGTTAACTTCAGCGCCGCAGGCCAGCATGTCCTACATCTGCTTTAACAACCAGGATCCGGAAGGCGTTTTCAGCAATGCCAAGATCCGGATGGCGTTTGCCATTGCGTTTGACCGCGAAGCTTACGTCAATAATGTAGCCAAAAAGGGCAAAGCCGCCGGCGGTCTGATTCCGTACGGCATGTCAGTGGGAACCAGTGAGTACCGCTCGCTGTATGCTGAGCCTATGACGGATTTATTAGCCGAAGACGCCAAGACCCTGCTGAATGAAGGCCTGGAAGAAATCGGCCGCGCCGGTGAGACACTGGAAATTACCTTTTTACAAAGTAATTCCAACAGCGATACCAAAGTTATAGCGGAGTACTACCAGAATCAATGGCAGACTAAGCTGGGGGTCAAAGTTAATATTGAAACGGCTTCAGACAATTCAGCGTTTAATAATCAGGTTTCCAAGGGCTTGTATCAGGTCTGCCAGACGGGCTGGGGTGCGGACTATAACGACCCCATGACCTTTTTCCAGTGCTACACCACCGGAGACGGCAACAATGCGGCGTTCTACTCTAACAGCACATATGATGAGCTGGTCAACGCCAATAAGACGGAATCGGATATGACCAAACGGGCTGACAATTTTGCTGAGGCGGAAAAAATCCTGACGGTGGAAGACGTCGGCATTTCTCCCATCACCTTTGGCTACCAGAATGTCGTCATGAGCAAAAACCTTAAAGGTGTTTACATCAACAGCGCCGGCGGACCGGCCATTGAGCTGCGTGACGCTTATCTTGAAGGCTAAGTTTTAGCCCAGAGGCACTCTAACTGCCGCCTTGTCAGCAAACCAGTTAAGCTGGAGACGGGGCGGCTTTTGGCAGCCTGGCCGCGCTAACAGAAGATTTCAGCCTGATGCAGGAGACAAACTCAGGAGGCACAAATGCTCAAATATATTTTGAAAAAAGTCGGCTATCTGGTGGTCACCTTGTGGATTATCCTGACTGCTACCTTTTTTATGATGTACACTATGCCAGGCGACGCAACGCAGTCCAGCATGAAGGTATTACCAGAAGCGGTAGCCGCCAATTTGAAAGCTAAGTGGGGGCTGGATAAGCCGGTGGGAGAGCAGTATGTGATCTACCTGCAAAATCTGCTCCAGGGAGAGCTGGGCGAATCCTACACAACACCTGGGCTGACAGCCAATACCATTATTGAACAGCGGTTTCCGGCTTCGCTTCAGCTGGGCTTGCAGGCCGTGGCCCTGGGCCTGGTTTTAGGTATTGTTTTGGGCATCCTGGCCGCGCTGCACCGGGGGCACTGGATAGATTTTCTGACCATTTTTATCGCGATTCTGGGTGTGTCCATCCCCAGTTTCGTTTTTGCGGCTTTACTGCAAAAATACGCCGCCGGCGGTTATTTTCCCATTGTAGGCTGGGTGACATCCGGCAGCAGCCTGGCGGATCAGTTCAAGTACACAGCTTTGCCCACGCTGTCCGCCGCGATTGGCGGCATCGCGACTTATTCCCGCTTTATGCGCTCATCCGTCCTGGACGTACTGAATAATGATTACATCCTTTTAGCCAGATCCAAAGGCCTGTCACGCTTTCAGATTATCCGGCGACATGTGATGCGCAATGCCATTACCCCTATCATTACCATTGTCGCCCCGCAAATCGCCGGGGTGGTGACCGGCTCCTTTGTTATTGAACGGATGTTTTCTATCCCCGGGCTGGGCCGTTACTATGTTGACAGCGTTAACGGTCGGGACTATCCCATGATTTTAGCCACCACCGTATTTTTTTCCTTTATCTTTATTTTCTGTATGGTAGTTATGGACATCCTTTATGCTCTGGTGGACCCCCGGGTCCGCAAGGGCATCATTGAAGGTAAGAAAGCAAGGTGAGGGCCACAATGACAGAACAATCAACCAGCCAGACTATAGCCGTCCCTGAATTAAGTGCGGATCAGTTTGTCCGCGTGGGTGTTGACGAGCAGCTTTCCGAGCAGCTGCAGCGCCCCAGTATTTCTTACTGGCAGGATGGCCTTCGCCGCCTCAAAAAGAACCGGGTGGCTATGCTCAGCCTGGGGCTGCTGGCCTTCATTATTTTAATGTGTATCTTTGCTCCGCTGCTTTATCCGCATCCTTTTGATGAACAAAATATTGACATGACCAATCAGGGCCCTACCTGGCAGCATATCTTTGGCCTGGATGATCTGGGCCGGGATATCTTTGCCCGGATCTGGATCGGCGGCCGGGTATCTTTGGCCATCGGGGTGGTAGGCGCGCTGGTCTCTCTGCTGGTAGGCGTTTTATATGGCGGCATCAGCGGCTATTTTGGCGGGCTGGTAGATGACATCATGATGCGGATTGTAGAGATCCTGGTAGGCATTCCTTATATGGTGGTGGTCATTATTGTGTCTGTCTTTTTGGGCAAAGGTATGACCTCCCTGCTGCTGGCGCTCTGTATGACCAGCTGGACCGGGCTGGCGCGGCTGGTCAGAGGACAGGTGCTGCAGCTTAAGGAAAGTGAATATGTCATGGCGGCCAAAGTCCTGGGCACATCCTCCTACAAAATCATTACCCGCCATCTCATTCCCAATACGATGAGTCTGATCATCATCAACACGACTTTCAGCATCCCTGGTTTCATTTTCGCAGAAGCTTTTTTGAGTTTTTTGGGCATGGGGATTCAGCCGCCGCTGACCAGCTGGGGTGCCATGGCTTCACTGGGACAACAGCAAATGGCTTATTATCCGCATGAACTGATTTTTCCGGCTCTGGCATTATCCGTGACCATGCTGGCCTTTAATCTGCTGGGAGATGGCCTCAGAGACGCGTTTGATCCCAAACTGCGTCAATAACGGAAAGGTAGGATCTTATGACCAAACAATTACTGGAAGTCAATAATCTGCGCATTTCTTTTCATACCTACGCCGGTGAGGTACAGGCTGTCCGCGGGGTTTCGTTTAAGGTCAGCGAAGGCGAATGCATGGCTATTGTAGGGGAATCCGGTTCCGGCAAAACGGTTACCTCTAAGGCGGTGCTGGGCCTGATTGAACCGCCGTCTGGCGAGGTAAAAGCGACTAGCTCCATCACGTTTGCCGGGCAGGAAATCCTGAACTTTTCCGACCGGCAGTGGCGCAACTATCGCGGTAAGGATGCCGCGATGATTTTTCAGGATCCCATGACCTCGCTTAATCCGACCATGAAAATCGGCCGGCAGATTATGGAAAATATCCTTTTACACAATAAAATAAGCCGGCAGGAAGCCCGTCAGCGGACGGTGGAGCTGCTGCAGATGGTTAACATTCCCAATCCGGAGGAACGGCTCACTCAATATCCCTATGAGTTTTCCGGCGGCATGCGCCAGCGGGTCGTCATTGCCATAGCTTTGGCCTGCAAGCCCCGGCTGATGATTGCCGATGAGCCGACAACCGCGCTGGACGTGACGATCCAGGCCCAGATCCTGCAATTGCTGCGTAATATTCAGCAGCAAGAACACACCGCGGTTATCATGATCACCCATGACCTGGGGGTAGTGGCCGGCATGGCTGATTTCATCAGCGTGATGTATGCCGGGCGGATCGTGGAGCAGGGGTCGGTAATTGAGATATTCAATCACCCTCAGCACCCCTACACCAGCGCGTTGCTCAAAGCTGTTCCCAGTCTGAGTCAGCCCAACAAAGCCCCGCTGCAAATTATCCCGGGCACGCCGCCGGATATGATCGCGCCGCCGCAGGGCTGTGGCTTTGCCAGCCGCTGTCAGTACTGTATGAAGATCTGCCAGCAGCGGGATCCGGCTTACACCAGATTGTCTGATACCCACCAGGCAGCCTGCTGGCTGCATGAGGCGCAGGCCAGGACGGCCTTTGGTTACCAGGATGTAAGTGAGGTCTTTAATCATGCCTGAAAATAAATCTAAGTTAGTACAGGTAGAACACCTGAAGAAATACTTCACCATCCGCAAAAAAGGTCAGCTGATGGCCGTGGATGATGTGTCTTTTGATATTTACCGCGGCGAGACCTTTGGCTTAGTGGGCGAAAGCGGCTGCGGCAAAACAACCTGCGGCCGGACAATTATTGGCCTGTATCCTGCGACCTCCGGCCATCTGTACTATGATGGTAAAGATATTACTCATCTGTCCGGCGCGCAGGCGCACTGGTTTAAGAAACGGGCCCAGATGATCTTTCAGGACCCTTATGCTTCCCTAAATCCCCGGATGACGGTCGGAGATATTATAGCGGAGGGTATGGAAAACTTTGGCCTGTATCCGGGCGCACGGCCGCGGCAGCAGCGGATTCAGGAGCTGCTGGGCTTAGTTGGTCTTAACAAGGAACATGCCAATCGCTTTCCGCATGAATTTTCCGGCGGCCAGCGCCAGCGGATTGGGATAGCCCGCGCCCTGGCAGTAGATCCGGAATTTATTATTTGCGATGAACCCATCTCCGCCCTGGATGTTTCTATCCAGGCGCAGGTCGTTAATTTGCTGATCAGACTCCAGCAGGAACTGGGCCTGACCTATCTGTTCATTGCGCATGATTTATCTATGGTCAAGCATATTTCTGACCGGGTGGCCGTGATGTATATGGGTCATCTGGTCGAGCTGGCCGCCAGTGACGCCTTATACAGCCAGCCCCTGCATCCATACACGCAGGCGCTCTTGAGCGCCATTCCCATTCCTGACCCCCGGATTGAGCGCCAGAAAAACGTTCTGCCCCTTGAAGGCGAAGTCGGCAGCCCGATTAACTGCCAGCCGGGTTGCCGTTTTGCCAGTCGCTGCCCTCGGGCCATGGCCCGCTGCCATCAGGAAACCCCGGAGCTGAAGGATTTAGGCGCCAGGCACCTGGTGGCCTGCCATTTGTACTGACGCGCGGGACCTGAAACCCTGACGCCCCCATGCAGCTGATGGCTGCCCGGGCGTATGCCGCGGATCGTTTAGAATCCGCGGTATTTTTTTATCCCGATCCCGGCGTTTGCCTCCCGTTTGCGGTACAATAGGACTGCTGAATAATAATAAGGCTGGCTAACAAAATGTAAGCATAAAACCTGCACGCAGGGGAGGCGCCTGACCATGACCCACCATAAATTCACGCCGGCTAAGCCACGGCAACTGCAATCTGATCTGATGCTGGTCTGTGTCGCCGCGATTTGGGGCGGCGGCTTTGTAGCCGGTAAGCTGGCGCTGACAGGCTTGGAGCCGATCGCGCTGTTGTTTTATCGTTTTGCCGGTTCGGCCATCGTTTTAGGCCTGCTGTTTCATAAGCATATCCGGCAGGCTGACGGCAAAACAATTCGCTATGGCTTAAGCTTAGGTCTGCTGCATTTTACCGGGTTGCTGCTGCAACTGGTGGGCCTGAAATACACCACCTCAGCCAAGCAGGCGTTCCTGGCCTCAACTTATGTGGTTTTCACCCCCTTTATGGCCTGGCTCATCCTCAAAGTCCGGCCGCTTAAACGGGACCTGGCCGCGGCTGTACTGGCTTTGCTGGGCATCGCCTTTATTTCACTCAACCGAGCCCTGAATATCCAGCTGGGAGATCCGATAACGTTAGGTTTTGCGGCTATCTTTTCGCTGCAACTGGTTTTGATAGGGAAGTATGGGCCGGCAGTAGATACCCTGGCCATGACCTTTTTTCAATTTGTTTCTTCAACCGGGCTATCCTTAGCGTCGGTCCTGCTTACCGGTACAA
>JAQWFM010000015.1 GCA_028704415.1 Oscillospiraceae bacterium
GGTCATTTCAGACTATGTGTAGGACCTGCTGCAGCGGGAGCTGGCCGCGCTTGAAAGCCGGCATCCTGAATGGAAAGACGCCAAATCTCCCAGTCAGCAAGTGGGCGGAAAGGTGTCCCAGGGTTTTATTAAAGTCAGACATCAGGTCCCCATGCAAAGCCTGACCGATTATTTTAGTGAAACTGAGCTGTGCGATTATCTGCAGACCGCGCGCAAACTGGCCCGGGAAGGCGGTGCGTCTGAGCCGGTTCAGTTTGTGGTCGAACAAAAAATCGACGGCCTTTCTGTGTCTCTGGAATATGTAGACGGCATCTTGCAGCGGGCGTCGACCCGCGGAGATGGCTTGATCGGGGAGAATGTCACGGAGAATATTCGCCGCCTGAAAAGCATTCCGCAGCAACTCCCCCAGTCTGTTCCCTATCTGGAAGTCCGCGGCGAGATCTACATGACTGAAGCGGACTTTATGGCGCTTAATCAGCAGCAGGAACAGGCCGGACAAAAGCACTTTGCCAATCCGCGCAACGCAGCGGCAGGCTCACTGCGGCAGCTGGATCCTGAGGTGACCGGGCGGCGGCGGCTGGGTCTGTTTATTTTTAATATTCAGCAGCTGCAGGGCAAAACCTTTGCTACGCATCATCAGGAATTAGCCTGGCTCAGAAAGCTGGGACTGCCGGTGATACCGGCTGAAGCAGGTATCCCTTATCTCAGTGACGCGGAAGTGCTGGCGGCTATCAGGCAAATAGGGGAGCAGCGGGGGCGGCTGCCATATGGCATAGACGGCGCGGTGGTTAAAGTTGACCAGCTCAGGCTGCGCGCATTAATGGGCGAGACCAGCAAAGCTCCCCGCTGGGCCGCCGCGTATAAATATCCTCCGGAAATTAAGACCACCCGCTTGATTAGGATTGACGTTCAGGTTGGCCGGACGGGTAAACTCACCCCCCTGGCAGTCCTGGAGCCAGTTTTGTTAGCCGGCAGCATGATCTCCCGGGCCACCTTGCATAACGAAGATTATATAAGGGATAAGGATATCCGAGAGGGCGATCTGGTCAGAATTGTCAAGGCCGGTGATGTTATCCCGGCGGTTATGGCGATTGCTGAGGGTCAGCGGCCCAGTTCCAGACCAGCCTTCAGGATGCCGCTGCAATGCCCTGCCTGCGGCGCCCCGGTCGTCAGAGAAACAGGAGAATCCGCCAGCTATTGCACCGGTTCGGACTGCCCGGCTCAGCTTGAATCTAAGCTGAATCATTTTTCCGCCCGGGAGGGGATGGATATCAGGGGCCTGGGCAGCGGGCTGATCCGGCAACTGATGGCATTAAACTTGTTAAACAGTTTAGCGGATCTATATCGCCTGCCGCAGCACCGCGCGGCGTTGCTGCAGCAAAAAGGCCTGAAAGACAAATCTGTGGATAAATTGCTGGCTTCCATAGAACAATCCAAGACCCGGCCGTTAGCGTATTTTATCGCAGCGTTAGGCATTCGCCATATTGGTTTGCAGGCGGCAAAAACCTTAGCCGCTCACCTGCACAGTTTAGCTGCAATTGAGGCAGCAGGGCTGGACACCCTCAGGGCTTTGCCCGATTTTGGCGACATCTCAGCGCTATCATTGTATAATTTTATGGCAGCGGAAGTGAACCAAAAGTTGCTTGGCGAACTGGCAGAACTGGGGGTCAGACCGCAGGACGATGACAGTCTTTCCGCCCCGGCGGCGGTCAGCCCGTGGACCGGGAAGACCCTTGTGCTGACTGGTACTTTTCCGGGCTTAAGCCGCAACCAGGTTAAGCAACGCCTTGTGGCCGGCGGCGCGCAGGTAACGGATTCGGTCAGTGCGAAAACAGATTTACTGATCTATGGGGACAAAGCGGGCAGCAAACTAAGCAAAGCCCAGGCGCTGAAGATACCCCTGCAAACTGCGGCAGACTTTGAGCAGGAATTAGAAGCGTGGGACCAGTCTCAAGAGGAGCAGGCAGAGCCATGACGGCCTTCTTTATTATTATGCTGATAATAAGTGTCTTAATCAGTATCGTGCTGGGCCGTGCTTTGCTTAAAGCCCGGCGGCAGTGTATGAAAACTCAGGCGGTAAGACCGTATCAGCTATTTGTACCGACTTTACTGGCAGCCATACTATTATTGCAGGTTGGCTTTTTCAGCGCGCCCAAAATGCTGGACTGTATCAATCTGGCGGCTGACAGTCAGTCATTTGCGCAGGTTCAGGTCAGTAAAAAAATTGCCTGGCTGGGTATCCTGACAGACCAGAATCAGCAGCTCTATCATTACAATCCCCTTATTTTCAAGCCCCTGGCAGGGGAAACCTACAGCTTGCGCTACTTGCCGCATTCGCATTACATCACGACGGTCAGCAGTAAAAGCGACACGAGTACAAACAGCAGCAATACCACTGAAACCACGGCCGCAGGCTCAACCGCGTCCGGCGACCTGACTTCAGGTGTACAGGAGAACAAGGATTAGTGAACACGGCAGAATCTACCGCCTTTAGTCAATTATCAGCCCGTCAGGTATATGAGCGGGCACGGCAATGTCGCCTGTTTATCAGCGATCTGGACGGAACTCTTTTAGACAAGTACGGCCGGATTGACCGGGATACCCTGACAGCAGTGGAGCAACTGCAGCGCCAGGGCGTACAACTGGTTTTAGCGACAGGCCGGATGGACCGTTCGGCCCGTGTATTCTGGCAGCAATTGAATTTGCATACGCCCATCATCAGCTGTAATGGCGCCATGATCAGAATGCCAGGCAGTGAAGACATCTTCTACAGTCAGCCGCTGCCATCCCCGGCACTAAAGATGCTGGCTGAGTATCTGGATAAAGAACAGATTGACGCATTAATATATGACGCGGAACAAGTGTTTTACCGCCGGGGCAGCCAGCGGATCCGCTTTTTCGAACGGTATAATATCCTGGCACGTTCCTGCGGGATGCCAGAAGTACCTGTAAGCGCTTACGGGCAGATGACGGATTTAGTGACAGGGCATGCTGAACCATTTTATAAGCTGTTTACTGCCTATCTCAAGCCGCGGCAAGAGCGGTACCTGAGGACTCTGGGCACGGCGGAGCAAGGCCTAGCGGTTCAGGCTTCCGCCCAACAGTCGCTGGATATCATGGCCGCCGGCCAGTCCAAGGGCGCGGCTTTGGTGCGCGTGGCTAAGTTATTGCGGGTTGCTCCGGCGGAGACTGCGGCTGCCGGCGACCAGGAAAACGATATAGCTATGTTTGAACAGGCAGGCCTTTCGATTTGCATGAAAAATGGAACGAGGGCCGCTCGCCTTGCGGCTGATATTGTCTGGGAGGACCATAGTGCCGCCGGCATCAGTCGCGGCTTACAACAATATTTTATTAAGCACTAGACCGGTGATAGTATGCAGGCAATTGACCTTTGCTAAGGGGTGTTTACAATTTCCACACAGGAGGTAAACCTTATGAAAAATCAACCTCAGTCCGGCCTGCCTGCCAAACCACTGCAGACGTCGGCTTTACTGTCCCCATCCCGCGTCAACGATACGCCGGAGGTGGCCGGCCCCTCTTTTTACATTACCGCCTCGGATCGGGATTTACTGGCAAAACTCACTGAACTCATGCGGCAGCGCGGTTATATCGGCGTAGCGGATACTGCCGGGAGGATGCAGTATATTTTGGACGGAAGAA
Organism: Oscillospiraceae bacterium; assembly: GCA_028704415.1. Lineage (GTDB taxonomy): Bacteria > Bacillota > Clostridia > Saccharofermentanales > Fastidiosipilaceae > JAAVLZ01. Next base: position 3,661 of record JAQWFM010000015.1, read on the forward strand.
AAAATGTATACCGGGCGGCGCATCTGATTAATGAGCTGGTTAAGGACCAGACGGCGGCCTGTCAGCCGGCGGTGCCGGAGGTATCCGTGCTGCGCCGGCTGACCGCTCAGGTATTTAGGACACATCACCTGTCCCGACATTTAAGCGGCAGCCGCTATCTGGAATATATGCTTTACTTATACCTGAGGGAGTCCGAACGCTGTACCCTGCTGTGCAGTCATCTGTATGCTGATACCGCCAGGCATTTTTTAACCACTGCCTCGCGCGTGGAACGGGATGTCAGATACCTGCTGCGTCAGGCTGGCCTTAAGGGCGGCAATGCCAGAAATCTGAAGTATCTGGCAGAAAGTATTATCCTGCTTTATCATGAGGCTAGCCAAAACGGCAGTGCTGTTATACAATGAAGACACATTCTACCAAGTCAGCAGTCTTATCTGGCCTTTTCTCAGCATTAGTATTGACAAGCTGCGGAGTCATGAGGATAATTTGCTGTAGATTCCCTACTCGAGCTTATAAGGAGGCATTTTTTATGAATAAAAGTGAACTGGTTGAGTCCGTGGCCAAATTGACCCAGCTGAGTAAGAAGGATAGTGAAGCCGCTATCAATGCTACGCTGGATGCCATCACTGAGGCACTGGTTAAAGAAGAAAAGGTTGTCTTAGTTGGTTTTGGTACTTTTGAGACCCGCCGTCGTGAAGCCCGTATGGGACACAATCCCAGCACCAAAGCTGCTATTGAAATTCCGGCCTCTAAAGCACCGGTTTTTAAAGCCGGTAAAAGCTTAAAGGACAAAGTAAACAAGTAACTGATCTTTCTGAATCGGCGGACAAAATTTGGCCGGGACCTGTTGCCCCGGCTTTTTTGGCAGCCGGGTATTAACCGCCTACAATCTGCCTGCCTTAATGATTCAATCGGGTAATTTTGTTGCATAAAACACAGCTGTTTATGCGGCTGCGTAATATAATATTACTCAGGCCCCCAATCAGAGCTAGCCGTGGCAGGTTGGCTATGCTGATGCCGGTAGCCGGGGGACCTGTTTAGCATTTGTAAAACCTGCTTATTGGGAGGACTTTTATGATTACCAAAGATATGTATGTTGCTGATATCATTATGATGGACCGGGGTGTGGTTCCTATCTTTATGGAACATGGACTCCATTGTATTGGCTGTGCCATCTCTTCAGCTGAGACGGTGGAAATGGCCTGTATGGTACATGGCATTGACTGTGACACCTTGTTGTCTGATCTGAATCAGTACTTTGGTGCTGCTGAAACCGAAGGACAAAAAGCGTAAGTAATCTTGGGGGTGAAGGACCGTGAATCATCAGATCGTCATATTGCCGGCACGGGAGCAAGTGGCTGCAGTGCTGCGACGGGCTATTTTGAGCGGTGAGTACCGCCCCAATGAACTGTTAACCCTGGACTCAGTTGCTGAAATTTGTGGCGTTTCCCGCACACCGGTGCGGGAAGCGTTTCAGATCCTGGCTATGGAAGGACTTTTAGAGTTGCGGCCCAACCGCGGAGCTATGGTCAAGGATGTTTCGGAAGATTTCATTAATGATCACTATGATGTGCGGATCCTGATGGAAGGGGAGGCTTGTGTCAGAGCTATCCGCCATCCGGAGCAGTGGGATACAATCAGGCAAGCCATTACTTTAGGACAGCAGGCTTGCAGCCGGCAGGATGTGGAAGCCTTTAATAAGGCAAATAATGATTTCCATATGGCGATCTGGCAGGCCAGTGGTTCTGAAAAGCTGAAATCTTTTTTAGGTCAGCTATGGAATGGCCTTTCTTTAGACAGTTATATCTCAGAAAATGAGTATATAAGTGTCGTGCAAAAGGAACACGAGGCCATCAGTCAGGCCATATTTACCGCTGATAAAGAGGCTGCCAGACTGGCGATGCGGCATCATCTTGAGCACAGTCAGGAAAATTTATTGCGGCAACTGGCGCTGCATAAGCGACAGCAAACACCGCAGGAACCCTGAGTTTAGCCCGTATTCTGAGCTTAAGGCAGATTCCGGTGCCCCCAGGCAAAGGGCTTGAACGGCAGCGTTGGCAGGCACTGCTTTTTTAAGCTTACCAGGTTGAATCCGTTGACAAAACGCAGTTGTGACAGGTAAAATATTGCCTGTTGCCTAGTGCCTGCATAGCTCAGTTGGTAGAGCAGCTGATTTGTAATCAGCAGGTCAAGGGTTCGAGTCCCTTTGCAGGCTCCACATTAAAAGCCTTCCCGGCATTGTGAAGTGCACCCCCAAAAGTTGGACAACATCCAGGTTTGGCGGCGCGCTGCACATTGGTGCCGGGGGGCTTTTTTGCTTAACTTGGTTTGAACCGCCCGGGGTTGGAAGTTGGCAGACTGGCGGACAGTCAGACCGCTTTATCTTTGGATTATATATTGGGTCAGAGTTAGCGAGACCTGGACCCGCCCGGGACAAACGCATAGCAGATACATTGAAACAGGCGAATAGTTATTGTATGATTGAACCGATTTGTACAATGACCACTGTCTGGCGCTCACCTGCTCACTGAATGGTATGAAAGAGGGGTCCCCTAATGAAACTGGGATTAGATATTGGGATTGACTTAGGAACAGCAACAGTCCTGATTTATGTTAAAGGTAAAGGCATTGTTCTGCGCGAGCCATCTGTCGTTGCGGTTAACGCTAAAACCGGCAAAGTATTGGCTGTAGGCCAGGAGGCCTCGGAAATGCTGGGCCGGACGCCAGACATTGTTGAAGCTATCCGGCCTCTCCGAGAAGGAGTTATTTCTGATTTTAAAGTCACAGAGGTCATGCTTAAAACCTTTATCAGCAGGGTCAACCGCGGTGTTATCAGCAGCTATTTCAAACCGACTATTGTCGTCTGTGTGCCCAGTGTCATTACGCCGGTAGAACAAAAAGCGGTGGAGGACGCCTGCAAAAATGCCGGCGCTAAAGAAGTGTTTTTAATCAGAGAGCCAATTGCGGCGGCTATTGGCGCTGGTATAGATATTACGAAGCCACAGGGCAGCATGATCGTGGATATTGGCGGCGGAACCACAGATATATCGGTCATTTCGCTTTGTGAACCAGTTGTTGATGCCTCTTTAAAAGTAGCCGGGGATAAGTTTGATGAGGCCATTGTCAGACATATTCGCCGCAAGCATAATGTGCTGCTGGGAGAGAAGACGGCAGAAGAACTGAAAATAGAGATCGGCTGCGCCTATCCCAGAACGGAGGAATTGAGCAAAAGTGTCCGCGGCCGTAATCTGATCACAGGTTTACCGGCGCAGATTACCGTTACCTCGACGGAGATGATGGAAGCTCTGGAGGAGCCGATTACACAGATTTTTGATGCGATCCACAGCGTACTGGAAAAAACGCCGCCGGAATTGATGGCAGATATAAGCGCCAGGGGAATTGTTTTGACCGGGGGAGGCGCCATGCTTTATGGGCTGGATAAAATGCTGGCTTCTAAAGTGGGGGTTGACGTCATTGTGGCGGATCAGCCAGATAAATGCGTCGCTATCGGTACCGGCAGAGCCCTGACTATGATGGATAAATTTGCGGCTCTGAGTTGATCCTTGCCTTAACCGCTATGTATAGGATCGGCCACAATCCTTATCCATTTAAGCAGTAATTTGTAAAAGCGTTCTTTATGGACGCTTTTTATGTTGACGGCGCAATATCCTATTACTATAATTAAGGCATTCCATGACGTAAATGTGCATCTGGTCTCTTTCTCTAACCTGCTTTTTGAATCTTATGCAATCCAGGATGGATTTTCTGATTACGGCTACGATGCCGTACCTACATACCGGAACTTCATGGTACCTATTATATATTTGATATGAGGTTGGCATGGCAAATTTTGACTTTAAGTCTAAAACAAAAACGCGTTTGCTGGAAATTGTCCAAATGTCCGGTGTAATGCCTATCACAACCGCCCGCCGGATGAATAAAGCTGAACTCGTTGCCGCGCTGGAAGATTTACAGTCTGCAGCAGACGCTAAAGCCCAGGCTTCTCCCGCAGCGGAGGCTTCTGCAGGCCCGTCTGCAGTACCTGAAACGGCCCAAACCGCTTTAACCGCTCAGGCGCAAACGCTCAGCCACGCTGCCGGAACCCATAAACCCGGAGATGAATCGCATCCTGAGCACAACCAAAGAGCGCGCAGCATCATGATGACACCGGAAGACTTGATCAAGCTGGAGGAAGAGCAACCTGTGCCCGCCAAGGAGGTCGCGGACAAACCACCTGCGCCTGCCGCGGTTAAAAAACCCCGCCGGTCCCGGGCGGCTTCCGCTCACCGCAAGACAGAAACGCCGGCCGGCACTGTTCAAAGCGAGCATGAAACTGCCGCCAAAGCGCCGGTTACCCGGCGCAGCAGCCAGGCTAAAGCGGTAAAGACAGACAGCAGAAAGCCGCCTAAAGCCGCTGATATTAATCCGGCAGCAGAAGTCAAGCCAGGTGCCGGTGCCGCGGATATTACCGCAGTTTCTGCCCCCCCAAGCAGCTCCGACGTTAAGGTTAGGCCTAAACGAGTTGCCAGGAGTAAGGGGGTGGCTAAAAAAACGATTAAAGCCGCGGACTCAGTACCCGCAGCGGGGACTGCTGCGGCTAAGCCCGCAACTGAGCCAGACGCATTACCCTTAGTGGTTTTGCAGCAAGCTCAGGCTACCGTGGAGCCGGCTGAAGCTAAGCCGCTGACCCTCATCCCGCCTGCTGAAACCAAGCCGCACGTCCAGCCTGAACCTCAGCCCGCAGAAAAGGTATCCGCCGTTTCTGCGGCACCAGAGCCCGCTGCTCCCGCCAGGGCAGTTAAGGCTGACGCAACGGACAGCCCAGCTGCAACTACGGCCGGGTCCGGACCGGTTGCGCCAGCGGCAGCGCCAGTACCCTCCGGTTTAGAAAACAGCAAAAGTGAGCCTTCTGAAGCTGAAGTTGTAAAACCGCGAAAATCGCATAGCAGCAGGAAATCCAGCACAACGGGCAAGACTAACCATGCCAGAACCACTGAAACGGCTGAGGCCCACTCGGGCGCCGCTGGCAAAAAAAAGAGCAACCATCCGGCTACGGCGGCTAAGCCGCCGGTTGCGGCAGAAACTGGCTTGTCGGTTCCTGAATCTAAGCCTGAGGCTGACACCAGCCTGAGTGCGGAGACCGACAACAAGACCCGCAGTTCAAGCCATCACGAGCGGCAGATTGATTCTGGTGAGACCGTTTCAGGTGTGCTGGAAATTATGCCGGATGGCTACGGCTTTCTGCGCCGGGATAATTATCTGCAAGGGCCTAAAGATATTTATGTACCGCCGCAATTCATCCGCCGCCTGAATCTTCGTGAAGGTGACTTTATTGTGGGGCCAGGGCGGGTGCAGCGTGAAATTGATCGCTATCAGGCTATTTACTATATCAAGAGTGTTAATGGCTTACCTCCGGAACGCGTGTTTAATCGCCCGCATTTTGATCGGCTGACACCTATCTATCCAGATGTCCAATATGTTTTGGAAACCACTCGCAATGAATTGTCCACCAGGATTATTGATTTAGTAGCGCCTATTGGCAAAGGGCAGCGCGGCATGATTGTTTCTCCACCTAAAGCTGGTAAAACGATCCTCCTGCAAAAGATTGCCAATGCTATTTCTACCAATAACCCTGACTCTAAGTTAATTGTCTTGCTGATCGATGAACGGCCTGAGGAAGTTACGGATATGCAGCGGTCTATTAAGGGGGAAGTCGTTTACTCAACCTTTGATAAAGCGCCTGAAAATCACGTAAAAATAACGGAATTAGTCCTGGCCCGCGCTATGCGCCTGGTGGAAAGCGGAGAGGATGTCGTCATCCTGCTTGACTCCATTACCCGTTTAGGAAGAGCTTATAACCTGACGATCACCCCCACCGGGCGGACCCTTTCCGGTGGCCTGGATCCCGGAGCCTTGTTTGGTCCTAAACGATTTTTTGGCGCGGCAAGAAACATTGAGAATGGCGGCAGTCTGACCATTGTTGCCACTGCCTTAATTGATACCGGATCCAGGATGGATGAGGTTATTTTTGAAGAATTCAAGGGCACCGGCAACATGGAGGTCTATCTGGATCGCAAACTTTCTGAGAAGCGGATTTTTCCGGCTATTGATATTAACCGTTCCGGAACGCGGCGGGAGGAATTACTGCTGCAGCCACAGGCCCTGGATGCGGTTTGGTCTATCAGAAAAGCGTTTAGTCAGCTGGACTCGGCCAATGTCACTGAGACCATCATTAATCTGCTGCTAAAAACAGCCGATAATCAGCATTTTATATCCTCCATAAATGTTTCCATGAATAACAAATCCTTATTTGAGTCCATGCGGGGACCAGGCTTAAATGCCAACCGGCCCGCCGCCAACACGCATAACATGAATACGGGGTATAATCAACGATGACTCATAATGATATACCAGATCAAACCCAGGATCTTAAAACTACAGCCGCTGAATCTGCGGCGGCCGGATCGGCTGTTGCTCCGGACAGCCAGGATGAATCTGCGGCAGCCGGATCGGCTGTTGCTACTGACGGCCAGGATGAATCCGCCGCAGCCGGATCGCCTCTTGCTCCGGACAGCCAGAACGCTGAACCGACTGCGCAGGAACTGCAGGCTTTAGCGGCTCAGCTGGACCGCCTGGAGCAGGCTGGGTACAGTTATCAGGAATATCTGGACGAGCAAGGAGCTGATCCGGAGACTACCGCTGAAGAAGCGCTGGATCAGGATATTGCGGCTAATCCGGCATCAATCGTTTTTTATAATGAGACCGTGCTAGAAAAAGAAGATCTGAAGGAATTAGTAAAGCTAACCTTGAAAAATCGTAAGGGGGTCTGGCTTTACCGGATCTTCTTGTTTCTTTTTGGTGCCTTCTTCACCTTTACCGGTATCAGCAGTCTCTACCAGGGCTTGACCGCGGGTACTACGGCTGATATTGTCAGCGGTATCTTGCTTACAGTTCTTTCTTTGCTGGTCATCTGGTTTGCGGCGTATGGTTTGATCCTACAGACCTATCGCAGGATGCTTAAGCATGCCAAAGACTTTTTTGTTAAGCGCGAATATACCTTTACTCCCAACATTATCCGCCAAATCGCAGGCGATCGCCGGCAAACGGTGCATATGAGTGACGTAAGCGGATGGCAAGCCAATGAGCGCTGCTTTTTCTTAAAAGTCGTCAGTTCTTTTATGATTGTCCGTAAGGATTCCTTTAAGCAAGGAACCGCAGAGCAGTTTGAAGCATTCTTAAAGGAGCGGATCAGTCCAACGGCAGGTTTTCAGCTGAAAAAGGACTGAGCAGAGTCTGACTAAGCCCGGCCGCAAGCCCGACGCTCAGGCGGCATGTCCTTAAATAAAGTCCTTGCCATGGCTGTATTAACATGATATAATTCTCCCGGTTTATTACGGATGGTCCGCTGCAGTTGCGTGTAAGAACATCCTGGCAAGAGAGGAGGAACGCAATATGGATTTATTACAAGCTGTTGAACAAACTCAGCTGCGTAATGCTTATCCGGAGATCGAAATCGGCGATTACGTTAAAATGCATCTTCGCATAACTGAAGGTAATCGTGAAAGGATTCAGATCTTTGAAGGCACAGTTATATCTCGCAAGGGCCAGGGGCTGGGTGAGAGCATTACTGTTCGCCGTCTGTCTTATGGTGTTGGCGTGGAACGGATTCTCCCGGTTCATTCCCCTAAGATTGAAAAAATTGAACTGGTTCGTAAAGGTAAGGTTCGCAGAGCTAAGCTTTATTATCTGCGTGACCGGGTCGGCAAAGCTGCTAAAGTTAAAGAAAAGCTGGCCTCCAAAAAAGCTTAAGGACTGTTTTAAACAGCCAGGCTTCAGGTTACTGCTTAAGTCCGTTGTTGCCGGTATCGGTGCAGCGGATTTTTTTATATGACGGCACAACTTGTCCTGCTTTGTCTGAACCCTTAACCTCGGTCTGTGGTATGCTAAAATCAGCTTTACTATAGTGCTGCTTCGCTAAAGTCTGCCTCAGCGCAAGTATTAAGGAGTACCCAACACATGCAAATCAACTGGTTCCCCGGTCATATGGCTAAAACCCTGCGTCTGATTCAGGAATCCTTGCGGCAGGTGGACGCGGTGATAGAGTGTATTGATGCCAGGCTGCCTGTCAGCAGTTGCAACCCTGAGCTTGAAAAGCGATTGGCCAGAAAACCGCGGCTTATCCTGATGACCAAAGCTGATCTGGCCGATCCTAAGGCTACGCAACGCTGGATTGATGTCCTGCTCAGACAGGCTCAGCCGCAGGTGAAGTCAGCCGGGGAAGCTAATCTGACAGAGCCAACCCCGCTGCAGGTTTTGGCGGTTAGCTTAACGGATGACCATGCTTTGGCTGAGATCAAACAATGTGTGCGGCAACTGTGCGCTGCCGTTGTGGCCAGGCAGAGCGCCCGCGGCCTGCTGCATGATGAAACCAGGGTTATGATTGCCGGCATTCCTAATACTGGCAAATCCACCCTGATCAACCGCTGGACCGGGCGTAAGGCTGCCCGGGCGGAGGATCGCCCGGGCGTCACTAAAGGATCACAATGGGTTCGGACGGACGGCTGGGCACTGCTGGATATGCCGGGTGTGCTCTGGCCCAATCTGGGCAGTGACCGGGTCAGGATTGCGCTTGCGGCCAGCGGCGCCATTAAGGACGAGGTGTTTGACACTGAAGCGTTATCTCTGTATCTGTTTTTATACCTGCTCAGGCGGTATCCGGACTTATTACAGGAACGCTTTCGTTTATCCGCGCCAGAAATGGCCGATGGTCTGGAATCGTACCGGGAAGAGGCCAATGTCACTGCCATATACCCGCTTTGGCTGGAGGCTGGCCGGCGGCGGGGCTGTCTGCTGTCAGGCGGGAGGGTGGATGGCCTCAGATTTGCCGCTTTGCTTCTGAAAGAGTTCCGCAGCGGCGCAATCGGCCGGATTTCCCTGGAGTGGGTGGAGGATGAGCGCGGATGAAGCCGCAGAATATAAGCGCTAACCTAAGCCCGCTGCCCTCAGGTCATCCGCATAAGTGGGCGTGGGAAGCTAAGCTGGAAGCCAGCGGTTATTCCTTGATTGCCGGGGTAGATGAAGCGGGCCGGGGTCCGCTGGCTGGCCCTGTTTATGCGGCCGCCTGTATTTTATCACCGGTCAGGCTCATCGATGGTCTGGATGATTCCAAGCGCCTGAAACCCCGGCAGCGGGAGCAGTTATTCCGGCAGATTATACAGCAAGCCGTGGCTTATGCCGTCGCTGCGGTTCCGGTGGCCCTCATTGAAAAAATCAATATCCGTCAAGCCTCCAGATTGGCCATGCTGGTCGCTGTACAGGCTTTAAGGCCCGCGGCAACCGCGCTGCTCATCGACCATGAACCACTTTTGTCGACCGGCTTAGCACAATTTTATCCGGATCACGGTGACGCAGCATCCGATTCCATTGCTGCCGCATCGATTCTGGCTAAGGTCAGTCGAGATGAGTTGCTGCGGGACCTGGACCTGCAGTGGCCGGGTTATGGCCTGAGCCAAAATAAGGGGTATGGCACCAAAGCGCATACGGAGGCGTTAAGACGGCTGGGCGCCAGCCCACAGCACCGGCCGCTTTTTCTCCGCAAGCTCAGGCTGACGCCAGCCCAGACAATCCCCCTGGCGCAACTGGATGGTTTTGCCTTGGCAGCCCGGCTGGATCAGGCCTTTCCTCAAGCAGCCTCAGGCCAGCTTACGGCCGAAACCTTGGCCCGGCTGACGTGGCTTAACCAGGCCTGCCTGAAATTTCAGGGAGGCTCCGGATGTCCGCAATAGAACCGCCTGGAACCGGTCAGCACCGCCACCCGGAACGCAGTCGTACTGGCCTGCAAGCATATCAAACCGGCTTAGCGGCTGAAGAGCTCGTTTGCTATGATTTAAGGCAACATGGATTTACTGTGCTGGAGCATCGGTGGTCGGTAGCGCATACCGGGGAAATTGACCTCATCGCTGCTCGGCAAAACCGACTGTTGCTGATTGAAGTAAAAGCCCGCCGTTTGTATCGGTACACCGGGACCCTGGCTAAGGAGGCTTTGTCCGCCGGTCAGGCGCGCCGGATCTGGCAATGCGGCTTAAGCTATATCCAAAGCCGCCAATTATGGGATTATATCGTGGAGTTATGGCTGGCCAGTTGTCAGCTAAGTTTTGATGGCCGGCTGCTTGCATTAACGTATTATCCCTGCCCGCTGGCTTAGCCTGGCTCCTGTGTTCAGTCAGGGCTTAATCGCGCTTGTGGTTCAGGCATGAACGATTTTGCAGGATGGCTTGCCCCTGCATGCATAATTGCCTATAATGCAAAGTTGCAGATAATGCTGCAGGAGGATTATTTATGGCAGTCTACAGTGAGATGAATCCGGATGATTTAAACTATGAATACAGGACGCTCAAAGCTCGGGATGACCAATTCAGGCAGGCGGCATATCACCTGGATATGACCAGGGGAAAGCCCTCTCCGGAACAACTGAATATGATCAGCAGCCTGGGTTTTAACGACTGTCTAAAAGCGGAAGATTTTCGCAGCGCCAGCGGCAGTGACTGCAGAAACTATGGCGATCTGTATGGGATTCAGGATGCCCGGGCTTTATTTGCCCAATGGCTTAAGGTGCCGGCCGACCAGGTTATGGTGGAGGGCAGTTCCAGCTTAAACCTGATGTACGATACGTTTGTACGCGCTCTGCTGTTCCCCTTGCCTGGCGGCAAGCAATCCTGGGGACAGCAGGGCACGATAAAAGTACTCTGTCCGGCCCCGGGCTATGACCGCCATTTTGCCCTGGCCCAAAAGCTGGGCGCCACCTTGGTAACCGTGCCGATGACCTCTGAGGGACCTGACATGGCGGTGGTAGAAGAACTCGTTAAGGATCCCCAGGTCAAAGCCATGTTCTGTGTCCCTTTATACAGCAATCCGGATGCGGTTATTTATTCGGCAGCCACCTGCCGCCGCTTAGCGGCTATGGAGACCGCGCCTGATTTCCGCATTATCTGGGATAACGCTTACAGCAAGCATCATCTGGATCCAGCCAACCCGCATTTTATCCCGGAGGTGCTTTCTCTGGCGGCGGCCGCGGGTCATCCCAATCGTTTTATTGAATTTGCTTCTACATCTAAAATCACCTATGCCGGCGGTGGCCTGGCAGCCTTAGCGGCCAGTCCGGAGGATTTTGCCTGGATTGGCAGCAGCTTAAAATTTCAAACCATTGGACCGGATAAAATGAATCAGCTCAGACATGTTCGTTTTTTTGCGGCCAACGGCGGCGTGGACGCGGTGATGGCTCGTCATGCCGCAATCCTGAAACCTAAATTTGATACAGTCGTTAACCGCCTGGAGCAGGATTTAGGCCATAGTGGTCTGGCAACCTGGCAAAAGCCTTATGGGGGATACTTTGTAGGTGTGCATTTGCAGCCGGGTCTGGCTGCCGCGGTTGTTACCCATTGCAAAGCGCTGGGCGTGGCCTTGACGCCGGCCGGAGCGACTTATCCTTATGGCCGGGATCCGGAGGACAGCAGCGTGAGGCTCTCACCGTCTTTTCCGTCCGTGCCTGATTTGGAAGCAGCCATGACAGTATTCACAAATAGCGTTAAACTATGTGCGATAGAAAAACTATTGCATAAATAAGGTTGCAAACCGACGGATAGACAAAGGAGTCATGCAACATGCCCAGAGATCGATATGAAAGCCCGCTTAATGGCCGCTATGCCAGTGACGCTATGCAAAAGATATTTTCACCGGACCGCAAATTCCGCACCTGGCGGAAACTGTGGGTGGCTTTGGCTGTAAGTGAGCAGGAACTGGGGTTAGCTATCACTGATGAGCAACTTGCGGAACTGAAAGCGCATATTGATGATATCAATTATGACCGGGCTGAGGCCTGGGAAAAGACCGTGCGCCATGATGTAATGGCTCATGTCCACGCTTATGGTGAGCAATGTCCCCAGGCTAAGGGCATTATTCACTTAGGTGCTACCTCTTGCTATGTCGGTGACAATACGGATCTGATTTTGATGCGGGATGCCCTGGACCTGATCCGGCAGCGTTTGCTGCAGACCCTCCGCCCGCTGGCCCGGTTCTGCCGCACCTATAAAGATCTGCCTACCTTAGGCTTCACCCATTTTCAGCCGGCTCAGCCGGTAACCGTGGGCAAAAGAGCTACCTTATGGCTGCAGGACCTGATCTCTGACCTGGAAGATCTGGATTATGTCAGGCGTTCCCTTTGCCTTTTGGGCTGCAAGGGTACCACGGGTACCCAGGCTTCGTTTATGGACCTGTTTGAGGGCGATGAAGCCCGCTGCCGTCGTCTGGATCAAATGATTGCGGAGAAGATGGGGTTTACGCAGGTTTATGCCGTTTCCGGCCAGACCTACTCAAGAAAGGTGGACAGCCGCGTGCTCAATGTCCTTGCCGGCATAGCTCAGAGCGCGCATAAATTCAGCAATGACCTGCGCCTGCTGCAGCATCTGAAAGAGATTGAAGAACCCTTTGAAAAGCAGCAGATCGGTTCCTCCGCCATGGCCTATAAGCGCAATCCCATGCGCAGCGAACGCATGGCCTCACTTTCACGCTATATCATGACGCTGGCCATGAATCCGGCCGCCACCGCCGCTGAACAGTGGTTTGAACGCACCCTGGATGATTCGGCCAACAAGCGGCTCAGTGTTCCGGAAGCATTTTTGGCTACGGATGCGGTGTTAGTCCTTTATACCAATGTCATTGAGGGTCTGGTGGTATATCCTGAAGTGATTCGCAGGCACCTGCTGGCTGAACTGCCGTTTATGGCGACTGAGAATATCTTGATGGAAGCTGTCAAACGGGGGGGCGACCGGCAGGAATTGCATGAACGGATCCGCCAGCATGCTATGGATGCCGGGCGGCAGGTTAAGGAATTGGGCCGGGATAATGACATGCTGCAGCGGGTGAAAGCGGACCCGGCTTTTGGCTTGCAGGGCGTAGATCTTGACAGCCTGCTGGATCCTCAATTGTATGTGGGCCGGGCTCCGGGTCAGGTCAGTGCTTATCTGGATGAGGTGGTGGATCCGCTGCTGAAAGCGGAGCAAAATCAAATTGTTGTGGCTGAAAGCGAACTGAAAGTCTGATGGTGGCCATCCAACCTGATTAGCATCTGAGCCGGTTGCTCTAGCCGGCTCATTTTCTTGCCAGGAAGAGCTGCACTGGCAACCAGGTTGATTTCTGCTTACCGCAAGACCTAAAAGAAGCTTTGCAGAAAGCATTTGGCAGCTCCGGACCAGCCGTGCTATAATACGTTGAGCGACATGATGTCATAACCATATGACCTGGAGGAAGCATGGAAATCGATAAGTATAGTAGTGTCCCGCTTTATGCACAGTTAAAAGCCCTGATCACGGAGCGCATTGACAGCGGTGTTTATCCGGAAGGTGAACAGATTCCGACTGAAATGGCTTTTTGCAAGGAACTGCAGTTATCAAGGCCTACGGTCCGGCAAGCTATTGCTGAATTAGTGGCCGAGGGTCTGCTGGTGATTATGAAAGGCAAGGGAACCTTTGTCAGGACGGAGGCTAAACGGCTAAATATAGCTGGCTTTTCAGCCTTTAAATTTTCCTTTTTATCCGGCCAGTCACTGGAGCAAAAACAATTTGTGGATTACCGGCGTTTGGATTTTGCTGACTTAAGTAAAGACCAGCAGCAAATCTTTGCCTTAAATAAAAGCGGCAATGAACGAGGCTTTTATGAGGTCATATGGACCGAACGTCAGGATCACCAGGTTTATGTCCTTTGCCACTCCCTGATCCCGGCTGCGATGTTTCCCAGCTTGACTGAGGACATTCATGACCGTAAATCAATGATTGACATTACGGCTAATCGATATCCGCTCTTACCGCAACGCGCAAACTGGCGGATTTTCTACCGCCCGTCTAATCAGCCGGAGGCCCGCACGCTGGATATGAATAAAGGGGCGGCCGTACTGGTCAGCGAGGCAGTCTTTCAATCGCGAAACGGGAGTATCTGTGAGTCATCTGTCGCGACCCTGAGAGCAGATATCTGTATGCTGAAATTTGACCCCAGCAGCAAATAACCGCCGCAAAAGAGCTCGTTATTGATGAAAAAGAGGCTATCATGATTTATTTGGATCACGCTGCCAGTACCAGACCCTATCCGGAAGTGGCGGCTTACTTAAGCGAACATTTATTAACTGATTATGGCAATCCGGCGGCCTTGCACGCCTATGGGTTAAGCCAGGAACATATCCTGCGGGAGGCCAAACAGGAACTGGCGCAAGACCTTCACACCAGGCCGGAAAACCTAATCCTGACCAGCGGCGCCACGGAGGCAGCTAACACGGCAATCAGAGCGGTCTGCCGGAGTCGCAGCCATCAAGGCCGACATATCTTATTTGGCGCCGGCGATCATCCGGCTACTTCGCAGTTATGTCATGAGCTAAAGCAGGAGCAATTTGAACCGGAAGCCATTCCGCTGCTGGCCAATGGTAAACCTGATCTGGACGCCATGCGGCGTCAGCTCCGGCCGGATACCATTCTGATCTGTTTACTGGCCGTCAATAATGAGACTGGTGCGATAACGGATCTGGCCCTGGCTGATCAGATCCGGCAAAAAGTGGCGCCGCAGGCCTTGCTTTATGTGGATTATGTGCAGGCATGGACCAAGCTTAACCTTAATCTGGATACTTCGCCGGCTGATTATGCGGCCTTTGCCGGACATAAGATTCACGCTCCCAAGGGCATAGGTCTGCTTTATGTCGCCCCTAAACGGCCGTTTTCACCGCTGATCTTTGGCGGCGGGCAGCAGCAGGGACGCCGCAGCGGTACAGAAAATCCGATATTGGCCAAGGCTCTGGCCATAGCCTGCCATATCGGCAGCAGCCAGCTGGCGGAAAATCAGCAGGTAGTCAGCCAGTTAAATCAGCGGCTGCGGCAGGACCTGGCAGACTTGCCGGTGCAGTTTAACAGTCCGGATGACGCTTTGCCCAACATCCTTAATCTTTCCCTGGCCAACAGCAAAGGAGAGACCTTGCTGCATATCCTGGCCCGTCAGGGCATTTATTTATCTACGACCTCCGCCTGTCACAGTGCGGCCAGTACCGGCAGTTCCGTGCTCAGCAGCATGGGCATCAGCGGCGACCGGCTGCAAGGCGCGCTGCGCATCAGTCTGGACGCATCTAATACCCCGGCAGAGATTGACACAGCGGCTCAGGCTATCCATGAAGCCTGGACCTGGCTGCAGCAAATAAACCTACGCGGATAGGCGCCTGGCCTTAGCGGCATGATTTAAACACTTAAATACCCCTGAACTGCAGCCAAAAGCCGCGCCGGCTTATAAATTTGGCTAAGAAAGGCATTTTGATGACGTCTGCTAACCTGATTTTGGCCCGTATGGGTGAAATAACGCTAAAAGGGCTTAATCGCGGCAAATTTGAGAGCCGCCTGATGAAAACGTTACGTCGCAATCTCCATCCGGTCGGTAACTATGAGGTTTTTCAGAGCCAGTCCCGGATTTGGATTAAACCTAAGGATGAGCCTAGCCGGGAAGCTATCCCTCAAGCCATTGAAGCGGCCAGAATGGTTTTTGGCCTGGTCTCAGTCAGTCCCGCCGTATCAAGCCTGCAACCCGCGGATACAGCCGGACTCTTAACCGGAGCGGTTGCCTTTGTCAGGGATTACCTGCAGCAGCACCCGGCGGCCAGGACCTTTAAGGTTGAAGCCAAAAGAGGGGATAAGCGTTTTCCCTGGGCATCGCCCCAGATCTGCGCGGCCTGTGGCGAAGCGGTGCTGGAGGCTTGTCCGACGCTTCAGGTTGATGTCCATCAGCCGGATTTTACCCTTTTTGTGGAAATCCGCGAAAGCATCTTATATTACAGTGAAAAGCTGCCTGCTGCCAAAGGCCTCCCCATTGGCAGCAGCGGCAAGGGCATGCTCCTGCTGTCCGGTGGTATTGACAGCCCGGTGGCAGGCTACATGATGGCTTCCCGAGGCATGGAAATAGAAGCGGTCTACTTTCATACCTTTCCTTATACCAGTGATCGCGCCAAAGAGAAGGTCATCACGCTGGCTCAACGCTTGTCTGACTACTGCGGCAGGCTGTTCCTGCATGTGGTTGATTTTACCGACATCCAGATGGAGCTGCGCCGCCAGGTACCGGAAGATATGATGACCGTGGTCATGCGCCGTGTCATGTTCCGGATTGCCGAAGGGCTTGCCCGGCAGTATGGCTGTCAGGCTCTGATCACCGGCGAAAGCGTGGGCCAGGTAGCGTCTCAGACAACGGAAGCCCTTGTCTGCACGGACGCAGTGACTTCCATGCCGGTATTCCGGCCCCTGATCGGAACGGATAAAGATGCGACCATTGAGCTGGCTCGCCGTATCGGTACGTTTGAGACGTCCATTTTGCCCTATGAGGATTGCTGTACCGTCTTTGTTGCCAAACATCCCAAAACCAGACCCAGCCTGACTCAGGCGGAAGAAGCAGAGGCAAAACTGGAACTGGATGCTTTAACCCGGGAGGGGGTTAGTAAGGTTGAGACGTTTCGCTTAGTGTAACGGCTCCGGCAGGCTCCGGGCGTCGGGGCTGGCCGCCGCCTGCCGGGACCAGGTCCGGCTTATGAACCTGGTCCCGGACATATGTTATAATTGCTTCGCAGAATATGCTTATAATTGCAGACTTTAGCTGCTATAGGAGGCTATCATGATCTACCCGCATCTGGCTCAGACTGACCCTGAGGTTTACGCCGCTGTGATTCAGGAAATCCGCCGGCAACAGCAAAAGATAGAATTAATTGCGTCTGAAAATTTTGTGTCGCAGGCCGTGCTGGAAGCCGTCGGCAGCCCCCTGACAAACAAATATGCTGAGGGATACCCTGGTAAGCGATATTATGGCGGCTGTGAGTATGTGGACGTGGTGGAGCAACTGGCCATTGACCGTGCTAAACAGCTTTTTGGCGCAGACCATGTTAACGTCCAGCCTCACTCCGGGGCTCAGGCCAATACGGCCGTGTACTTCGCCATGTTAAATCCCGGTGATCGGATTTTAGGTATGGATTTAAGTCATGGCGGGCATCTGACGCATGGTATGGCCAAAAATGTTTCCGGTAAAAATTACGAGGCGCACTTTTACGGTGTCGATGCCCAGAGCGGACTGATTGACTATGACCAGCTGCGCCAGACTGCCATAGCGGTTAAGCCCCGCCTGATTATTGCCGGCGCGTCGGCCTACCCCCGGGTGATAGACTTTGCCCGCTTCCGTGCCATTGCGGATGAAGTCGGGGCCTATCTCATGGTAGATATGGCGCATATTGCCGGCCTGGTTGCGGCAGGTTTGCATCCCAGCCCGCTGCCGTATGCTGATTTTGTGACCACTACCACGCATAAGACGCTGCGCGGCCCCCGCGGCGGCGTCATCATGTGCCGGCAGGCCTATGCTAAAAAAATCGATTCTGCGGTTTTCCCCGGGCAGCAGGGCGGCCCGCTGATGCATGTCATTGCTGGTAAGGCCGTAGCTTTTAAAGAGGCCTTGCAACCGGAATTCAAGCAATACCAGCAGGCTATCCTGGCCAATGCCAAGGCCATGGCGCAGGCTTTTATTGCCAATGGTATCAGCCTGGTATCCGGCGGAACCGATAATCACCTGCTGTTGCTGGACTTGCGCGGAACCGGGGTAAGCGGACGGGAACTGCAGAACCGTCTGGATGACGTCAATATCACCGCTAATAAAAACACCATCCCCTTTGATCCTGAAAAACCGACCGTGACCAGCGGCCTGCGACTGGGTACGCCGGCGGCTACCAGCCGGGGCTTTGATGAGGCCGACTTTAAGCAAATCGCTGACTTAATTACCGCGGCCATCAGAGACTATCCGGCAGCTAAGTCTGAGATCCTGGCAGCTGTCAGGCAGATTTGCGACCGGCATCCGCTTTACGCTGATCTGCTGCCCTGACGGAGCCCACCACCCGGAACCAGGACGGGCCGCCGGGGGACCCCACCCAGCGCGGGCGGCAGTCCGGCCATTATAACGGAGGAACATATACAATTGGCAGAAGGGAAGAAAGCCGCTCATGATATCTGGCAGTTTGGCGCCGCCGCAAACCTGCCGGCGGGACCTCCCGCCGCCACCGCCGCCGGTCTTAAGGCTAGGCCGGATCAAACCGGGGAGGCAGTAGCGGAAGGTGGGGCCGCGCCGCCCCTAGCTTATCGGATGGCCCCGCGTACGCTGGAAGAGGTGCAGGGCCAGCAGGAAATCATAGCGCCCGGTAAGCTTTTATGGCGGATGATCAAGGCTGACCGGCTTAGTTCCATGATCTTTTTTGGCCCGCCGGGGACCGGAAAAACCTCCCTGGCGCGGGTCATTGCCGCCGCTACCCGGCTGCCTTTTCAAAAGCTCAACGCTGTAACCGCCGGGGTGGCTGACATCAAGCGGGTGATTACTGAAACCCAAAATTCCCTGCTGAACCCTGCCGGCAAGACGATCCTGTTTATTGATGAAATTCATCGCTTTAATAAAGCCCAGCAGGATGCCCTGTTGCCTTATGTCGAAGACGGCACGCTGATCCTGATTGGCGCCACGACGGAAAATCCGTATTTTGAAGTTAATAAAGCCCTGCTTTCTCGCTCTACTGTCTTTAAACTAGAACCGCTGACGCCGGCGGATATTACTCAGTTACTATTACGGGCGGTCCATGATCCTGAAAGAGGCTATGGCAAACTGCCGCTGACGGTTACCCAGCCGGCCCTGGACTTCCTCTCGGATCAGGCTAACGGTGACGCCAGACGGGCGCTTAACGCTCTCGAGTTAGGCGTAAGGTCTACCCAGGCAGACGCCAGCGGGCAGATTGTCATAGATCTGCCTCAGGCACAGGACAGCCTTCAGCGCCGGGGGCTTCGCTTTGACGCCAAGGGCGAAGATCACTATGACACCATCTCCGCTTTCATTAAGTCCATGCGGGGCTCTGACCCCGATGCTGCGGTCTACTACCTGGCCAGGGCACTGGAAGGAGGCGAGGATATAGAATTCCTGGCTCGGAGAATTGTGATCTGCGCCAGTGAAGATGTCGGCATGGCTAACCCGCAGGCTCTGGTTGTAGCCGAAGCGATGTATCAGGCGGTCTGTCAGATTGGATTACCTGAAGCCAGGATACTGCTATCCCAGGCGACTGTGATGGTAGCCTGTTCGCCAAAATCAAATGCCAGCTATCTGGCAATCAATCAGGCGCTGGAAATCGTACGCAACACACCTACGCCGGAGATACCGATGCACCTGCGAAACGCGCCGGTTCCGGCAATGCAGGCACTACAATATGGTGTGGGCTATAAATATCCGCATGATTACCCCGGCCACTATGTTGACCAGGCATATTTACGTCCGGAATTAGCTGATGCGGTTTTTTATCATCCCGGGCAGACTGGTTCTGAAGAACGGATCTAGCAGTGGCTGCAGCGTAAGCGGGGGGAAGCAGCGGCTTCCCCCGCAGAGCCGACCTGAGCCGCCCCTGAAGCAGAGTCAGTCCAGAGGGTCCGGGACCGCTTTTCTGGCTTCAAAATGGCAGAGCCAGCGGACGCCCAAACTATAAAGCCAATCGGCCGTCTCCGCCAAAAAACGCCCGTTATTGTGATCTTCATGACTGTCTGAGCTCAGCGAAATCAACTCGCCGCCCAATTCAAGATAGCGGCGGATAATGGCCGGATCTTGCAAACCAATGTCTGAACCGGTCTTATCCAGCAGGCGGTAACGGGTCCTGGTATTGATCTCCAGGCTTTTGCCGCTTTGAATCATCAGCCTGAACATGCGGTCCAGCCGCTCGCTGTGATCCTGATAAGTCATCCGCTGATAAGGCCCCGGCGCATAACGGGTCACATAATCAAAATGACCGACAATATCAAAGTCTCCGGACTCTTCCAGCATCTGAATGATCAGAT
Organism: Oscillospiraceae bacterium; assembly: GCA_028704415.1. Classification (GTDB taxonomy): domain Bacteria; phylum Bacillota; class Clostridia; order Saccharofermentanales; family Fastidiosipilaceae; genus JAAVLZ01. The sequence goes on from JAQWFM010000015.1 coordinate 23,565, forward strand.
CCAGATATTTGTCATAAGCTGCCCTGGCACCGTCACGGTAGGCATCCTGAAAGAAAAAGATATCTTTATTGTCAATGCAATGAACGGAAGCAATGACCGTATCAAAATTAAAGCCGGCCAGATAACGCCAGACGGTGGGTTGCTGATATGGCAGGTAGCCAACTTCTATACCTTTGGTTAGTTTCAGGCCCGAACCCTCCCGGTCAAGCTTCTCCTGCGCCTGCATCAGACGCCCCTGATAGGCCTGCAGATCAAACACCCATTCACCGGGAGCAGCCGGCTGGCCATAGGCTGAGACAGCCGGAAAGGGTTCGCCGGAGCGGACGTCCTTATCAAAATGCTCCGTCAGGGCCAAACCCTTCAGGCCCCGGTTTTGCGCATCCTGCAGCAGCTGGTCCAGGGTTTGTTCGCCGTCCGGCGAAAAATGGCAGGTGTGGTTATGATTGTCAAATAGCTTGGAAGCTTCCATTAAGTCTAATCCCTCCCTGTAGCACAGGCTCCGCAAACAGGAAGCCTGTTAAGCAACTATTATATGGACTTAATCTTAACAGTTTTATCCGGTATAATACTAATCATATGTTATGGATAAGCGCAGGAAAGCAGGAAGTGTTTAAATGGCAGAAAAGAAATCAAACGCCAAGGATAAAAAGAAAAAGGATCAGCCTAAGCTTAAGACACTGCAGGAAAAGCTGACAGTCAAATACCCCAATTTATTTGACCTGACAGATGCCGCCACGCTTAAACAAGCCTACGCTTACGCTGATCAGTATAAACAATTTATCTCCGCTGCCAAAACAGAGCGTGAGTTTACAGCGCTGGCCAGCCAGCGGCTGGAGGCGTCAGGCTTTACGCCCCTGCAGGCTGCAGGGGCCAGGCTTAAGCCAGGGGACCGGGTCTATCAGCCGCTGAGAGGTAAAGCCCTGATGGCTGCGGTGGTGGGGCAGGATCTTTGCGCTGGCGGCTTCCGCGTGTTGGGAGCCCACATTGATTCGCCGCGCTTCGACAGTAAGCCAACCCCCATCTATGAGGACAGCGATCTGGTCTTGATGAAAACCCATTATTACGGCGGGGTCAAAAAATACCAATGGACTACCATCCCGCTGGCGTTGCACGGCATAGCCGTTACCCAGGACGGCAGTGCGGTGACGGTCTGCATCGGTGAAAGTGAATCTGATCCGGTCTTTACTTTCAGTGATTTGCTCATCCACTTATCAAGGGAGCAGCTGCAAAAATCTGCCGCTCAGGTTGTGACCGGTGAGGAATGCAATTTGATTCTGGGCAGCCGGCCCCTGGCGGATAAAGGAGACGGCCGCTTTAAACTGCAGGTTTTAGCCCTGCTATTTGATCGGTATGGCCTGACGGAAGAGGATTTAGTCAGCGCGGAGCTGGAAATTGTACCGGCAGGAGCAGCCAGAGATGTCGGCATCGACCGCAGCCTGATTGGGGCCTACGGACAGGATGATCGGGTTTGTGCCTATCCTTCACTCACGGCTCTGCTTGATCTGCCCCAGGCGGTACCCGCGCACACTTGTGTCACGTTACTCAGTGATAAGGAAGAGGTCGGCAGTGACGGCAATACGGGAGCAGCGGCCAGACCCTATGAGACCTTCTTGATGGATTTATTGGCCCGCAGCCGCGGCAGCTATGATGAACTAGCTTTCCGGCATTTGCTGGAGGATAGCTGTATGTTATCTTCCGATGTGACGAACGGTTTGGATCCGTCCTTTGCTTCAGTATCTGATCCGCGCAATTCTGCCTATTTGGGCAGGGGCATGGCTGTCTGTAAGGTAACCGGCTCGGGAGGCAAAGCCGGCGCCAGTGAGGCCAGCACAGAATACATGGGGGCAGTCTGCCGCATGCTTAAGGCGCACCATTTACCCTGGCAAAGCGGTGAATTGGGCAAAGTGGACGCCGGCGGCGGCGGTACGATCTGTAAGTATTTTGCTAACCTGGGGATGCAGGTATTAGACTGCGGCGTGCCGGTGCTGTCCATGCATTCGCCGTTTGAGATAAGTCATAAACTGGATGTCTATTATACCTATCTGGCTTATCGCTGCTTTCTGGAGAAATTTGCATGAAAAATCACAGTGATAAAGCCAAATCTGAATTACCTGAGCAGCAGCCGGCTGAATGGGCCAATGCGGCTGATCTTTATGAACCGGTTTTCTGGTCTGAGGATGAGGAGGAGGATGCAGAGTCTGCTGCCGCCGCTCTGACCGGGAAGGAGGACCCCGCCACAGTTCCGGCCGGGGCTGTGGCCGCGTCGTCCCCAACCCCGCCGGAACCTGCTGCCCCCGCCAAACCGGCGGCAGCTGCCGTGCTGACTAATGCCGCCAGGGCGGTTTCTGATCAAACTCAGATTCTTGCTGACCAAACTCAGATCAGAGCTATCCGGCGGCCGGCAGTAAGGCCCATGCCCGCGGGTGAAACCGCTCCGGCAGCGGAGTCCGTCTCTGGTCCCGATTCCCCATCGCAGGCTAAACCACCGGTAGCCAGACTCGATGACAAGGCGGCGGTCAGACCAGGCATAAACAATGCGGGGGTCGCGCCCAGCCAGACTCAGTCCGTCAGTCTGACCGGCTGGAGACAAAATGCTTCTACCTTTTTGAAACAAAATCTGCTGCATCGTAAGCCCAACGGGCGTAAACCGATATATAAGCCCCTAAAATACCGGGGCGTCAGCAGCCGCCTGCGGCGCCAGGGACCAAATAAAATCTACCGCCTGAAAGGCTACACCACGGTTACCCGGGTTAACCGCAAGCGGCGGCGGGAGCGCCTTAAGCGGCATACGCATAATTTGATTTCCTTTGCGGTGATCATCCTGGCGCTCATTTTGCTGTTCATCTGGCTTAATCCTTTACCCAGGCTTCAGGATCTCCTGCACGCACTGGGCTTTTCCGAATAGCTAAGGTTCTTCTGACGAAGCCTGGGGGTACAGGCCTGCTGTCTTGTGGGCCAGGCAATTGCCGGTACGGTTAATCAAAAAAGCTGTTCCGGGTTCAGTCCCGGGACAGCTTTTTTACGGTTGAGCTGGCTGACAGTCGGATCAGCCGCCCAAATATGCCTTTATGACCCTGGGGTCATGTAACAGATCACTGCCGGATCCGGTGATGGTCAGCCTTCCGGTTTCCATAACATAAGCCCGGTCAGCCAGACTTAAGGCCATACTGGCATTTTGTTCCACCAGCAATACCGTAGTACCTTCTGACGCGACTCTTTGAATGATGTGCATGATCTCTTTTGTAAGGACCGGAGAGAGGCCCATTGACGGCTCATCAAGCAGCAGGAGCTGCGGATGGCTCATCAAAGCCCTGGCAATCGCCAGCATCTGCTGTTCACCGCCGGACAGTGTCCCGGCCCGTTGCGTACGGCGATCTTTTAAGCGGGGAAATTGCGTGAACATTTTTTGCAGATCCTCTGTCACCTGCTTCTTATTGTGATTGCAGTAAGCGCCCATCAGCAGATTATCTTCCACGGAAATCTGCGTAAACATCCGCCGACCTTCCGGGACCTGCGCCAGACCCATTTGCAGGATTTTGTGGGAAGGCACTTTATTGATGACCTTGCCCCGATACAGAATATCGCCCTCTCTGGGAGTCAAAAGGCCACTGATTGTCTGCAGGGTGGTTGTTTTGCCCGCGCCATTGGAGCCGATCAGGCTGACAATTTCACCGGGCCTGACAAAAAAGCTGATGCCCTTCAGAGCATGAATAGCGCCGTAATAGACACTGAGGTCTCTGACTTCAAGAATGGCGGAGTCAGGTACGATAGCTGACAAGGCTGCGGCAGTATCACTTTGCTTGGCTTTAAAGAACATTATGCTTCCTCCTCCAGGGGGTTACCCAAATAAGCCGTGATGACCGCTTGGTTTTGTTTGATTTCTTCCGGTAAACCCCGGGCAATAATCCGACCATAATCCAGGACAATCAGACGTTCGCAGATGTTCATAACCAGACTCATATCATGCTCGATCAGGATAATCGCCAGATCAAAGTGTTCCTTAACAAAGCGAATCATGCTCATCAGTTCCTGCGTTTCCGTCGGGTTCATCCCAGCGGCAGGTTCATCCAGTAATAAGAGCTGAGGGTTGGAGGCCAGCGCGCGGCAGATCTCCAGTTTGCGCTGCTGCCCGTAAGGCAGATTTTGAGCCTGCACGCCGGCTATGTCTTTCAGCCCGAAAATATCCAGGATAGCCAGAGCCTTCTGGGTCAGCGCTTTTTCATCCCGCCAGTAGGAGGGAAGGCGGAGTAAAGTTGCGGCCAGGGAATAGTGCTCCAGGCCGTGGAAGCCAATCCGCACATTATCCAGGGCGGACAGATTCTTAAACAGCCGGATGTTTTGGAAGGTCCGGGCCATCCCGCTGTCCACCGTCTGCCAGGTAGTGTTACCCACGATACTTTTGCCGTTAAGCAGAATATCCCCGGAGGTAGGCGTATAAACTGAGGTCAACAGGTTAAAAATTGTGGTCTTGCCTGCGCCGTTAGGACCAATCAGACCCAGGATTTCGCCCTTATCTACCGAAAAGGTAATGTCGTCCACAGCTTTCAGGCCGCCAAATTGGATGCTCATTTCATTAACTTCTAGTAAATGCATGCTTATGCCCTTTCTGTATCCCCCTAACGGCGGCCCTTCTGTTTCCGGGCCAGCGGCTCGTCGCCCTGGGTATCCAGGCCCAGGCGTTCCTGATGCTTGCCTTCCGCTTCAGCAATCGGGGTCCCGGAAACCGGCAGGTTTTCCTGTCCGCGGGTACTGGATCCGCCCACGCCGGAGTCTCCTGAGCCTTGTTCCGTGAGATAGGTATCTTCATCAACTACGGTGGTGGGAATATCGGTTTCCGCCGGCACCGTCTGAGCCTTTTTGCCCCACAACTGGCGGCCCAGACGCTGAAAGACCCGCTGAGACAGCTCTTTTTGTCCCAAAAGACCGGATGGCTTAAAGATCATCAGAGCAATCAGCAGGATGGAGTAAAGCAGCATCCGGTAGTCCGAGAAGCCATAGAGCAGCTGGGGTAAAATGGTCAGCACTACCGCGGCCAGGATGGAACCCGTGATGGACCCCATACCGCCAAACACCACCATGACCATGAAATCAATAGAATAATTATAGTCAAATTTTTCCGGGGTGAGGACACCTTGATAATGAGCATATAAGGCACCGGCTACTCCCGCCAGCATGGCAGAGATGACAAAGGCCAGCATCTTATAATGGGTGACATTGATCCCGCTGGCTTCAGCGGCGATGTCATCTTCACGAATGGCCAGGATGGCACGGCCCTGCCGGGAGCGGATCAAAGCGTACACAATATACATGGTGACAATCAGCATCCAAAAGGTCAGGGGAAAATCAGTCAGCAGGGGAATCCCATTAAGCCCCAGCGCACCGCCGGTAAAGCCCAGACTGCGAATTAAGATCGTGATGATCTGTCCAAAAGCCAGGGTGATGATCGCCAGATAATCGCCCCGCAGACGTAAAGCCGGAATGCCGACTATAAATGCCGTGATCCCTGCGGTCACCGCCCCGGTCAGGATCCCCAGCGTCAGGCTGAGATAGGGGGACAAACCGCTGTTCAGACTGATCAGTGCCGCCGTATAGGCACCGACGGCCATAAAGCCGGCGTGGCCCAGACACAGCTCTCCCAGCAGGCCGGTAGCCAGGTTAAGGCTGATCGTCATAATGCTGTTGATGCAGATCAGAATCAAGATACTGCGATAGTAGCTGTTGATCCAGCCCAGCTGCAAGGCCAGATAGACCACGCTAAAGACCAGTAGCGCCGCGGCTATATTAATTAAATAAGAACGGATTTTCTTTTTAGGCATGATGCTTAACCTACACTTTCACTTTTTCTGGCTTACCCATCAGGCCGGAGGGCTTGATCAGCAACACCAAAATCAGGACCAGGAAAACAACTGCATCGGTAACCTGCGAAAAGGCGGAGGGAATATAAGCCTTGGCCATGCTTTCAATAATCCCCAGCAGAAAGCCCCCCACCATAGCTCCGGGTATAATGCCGATCCCGCCTAAAACGGCGGCGATAAACGCTTTGATACCAGGCATGGCTCCCATATACGGCTCGATTTGCGGGTAGGAAAACAAATACAAGACTGCAGCGAAGGCGGCCAGGGCGGAACCAATCGCAAACGTCAGAGAAACAATGAAATCCACATTGATTCCCATCAGCTGAGCGGCCCGCATATCCTCGGAGACCGCCAGCATGGCCTTGCCTATCCTGGTTTTATTGACAAAGAGATTAAGAATGATCATTAGCGCGATGGCCAGAGCAATACTGATAAAGACAATCACATTTACCGTAGAATTTCCAATGGAAATCGTAGGCAGATTAGCCGTGACCGTAGGAAAGCGGCGCGGCGAAGAGGAAAACAGGAGCATACACGCGTTTTGCAAGAGCAGGCTCACTGCAATAGCCGTAATCAAAGCAGACAGGCGGGAGGCGTCTCGCAGCGGCTTGTATGCTATCCGGTCAATCACAACCCCCAGAATAGCGGTTCCAACCATGGATACAGCCGCCGCCAGATAAATAGGCAGCCCCCAGTTACTCAGGGCGAAAAATGCAATATAGGCACCCACCATCATCAAATCGCCATGGGCAAAGTTGATGAGTTTGATGATGCCGTACACCATAGTATAGCCCAAAGCGATCAGTGCATAGATCGCGCCGATCTGCAGGCCGTTAATGAACTGCGTTATGAAATATGTCATAGCCTTGCTCCCTTAAACAAAAGGGCTGTTCTCCATAAATCTTGCGAGAGCAGCCCTGAGCTATTTAGTTTAACGGTTGGTTGCTTTACCGTTCGATTTCCATCTTGTCGGCTACGGTGTACTCACCGCCGTCAACCTTGATAATCAGAATGGGCTTAATGGGATCGCCATTCTCATCAAAGGAGATGCTGCCGGTTACGCCCTCGTAAGAGATTGACTGCAGCGCACTCGTAATGGCGTCAGAATCGGTGGAATTGGCATTTTTGATCGCCTCCGCCAGCATGTAAGCCGCATCATAACCTAAAGCGGAGAAAGACACCGGATCTTCATCATATTCCTCTTTATAAGCAGCAATGAAGTTTTGCACTTTTTCACTGGTATCACTCTCAGAGAAATGGTTGGTGAAGTAGACGCCGTCTGCTTCCTGCGGGTTACCTTCTTCAGTTACATTCAGAATGCCGTCCCAGCCGTCGCCGCCCAGGATGGGAATGTTTAAGCCTACCTCTTTTGCCTGGCTCAGAATCAGAATATCCGTTTCATAATAATCCGGGCAATACAGGACATCCGGATTGGTCTGTTGAATTTTGGTCAGCTGCGACTTGAAATCTTTGTCATCCTTACCGTAGGTTTCAGAAGCCGTAATGGTGAGGCCCAGCGCTTCTGCTTCCTCCGTAAAGGCCTTGGTCAGGCCAACCGAATAAGTATCCGACGCATTGCTGATAATGGCGGCGGTTTTGGCCCCCAGCTTTTCAGACGCATATTTGGCCATCGTCGTGCCCTGATCAGGGTCAATAAAGCAGATACGGAAAACATTATCACCGGTCAGGGTAACCTGGGCGTCAGTGGAGGTGGGGGTCAGCATAGGGATGTTATCCTGAACCGCCCGCTGGGCTACGGCCAGCGACGGGGTAGAGGTAACATCGCCCAGCAGCGCTACCATTTTTTCCTGATCACGCAGCCGGTTGTAAGCGGTAATTGCCTCCTGGGCATCACCCTTTTCATCCAGGACCACATATTTAATCTGTTTGCCGTTAATGCCGCCTGCCGCGTTGATTTCTTTAAAGGCCAGCTGGGCGCCGTTAGTGGTTGCCTTACCATATAGAGATACACTGCCGGTCAGGGGGGCCAGACCGCCAATGACGATTTCGTCGGAACTGGACGAAGAGCTCTTGGAACAAGCAGCCAGACTGATCACAGCAAATGCTGCGGCCATAGAAACTGCCATCACTTTCTTGAAAGCTTGTTTCATATTCATTATTCAACTTTCTCCTTACTTTGTAGTGGTTTTTATAATGTTAGGTATTTATGAATTAACTGTAAAGAAGACTTGCAACCATTTAGCTACAGATAACTACAGTTGTTACAATCAGCACCAAAAAATGAACATATTCTGACCAAGAGTTTGGTACTCATATTAATAAGCAACCGCAGACAAGTATGCACGCTGCTTGCAGGTCCGAATGAACAGGCTTGCAGGGTTGATGGGCTTAGGCCCTTACTCGGCCTTGCCCGCCGTACCTTTTACTTCATCCGCCAGTGGGTTAGCTTCAACGGCTTCATGCAGGCGCTGGTCATCCACATGCGTATAGATCTCCGTCGTTGAAACTGAGGCGTGTCCTAGAATTTGTTGCAGCAGTCTGATGTCAACGTGGCCGTATTGATACATCAGGGTGGCTGCGGTATGCCTCAGCTTATGTGTCGAATAACGTTTGGTATCAAGGCCGGAGCGCTGCATCCAGTTTTTAATCAGCAACTGCACCGTAGCCGGTGCGATGCGGTTGCCCTGGCGGGAGATGAACAGCGCGTCGCGGGCGGCCGGCCTGATTTTATAAGCGGATCTTTCTTCCAGATAATCCCGCAGGGCTTTCATACAGGCCGAGTTAAGATAGATAGTCCGTTCCTTGTTGCCCTTGCCTATGACAGTTAAAGTATCCTCCCGGATATTGCTCACACTAATACCGCAAAGTTCCGATAACCGCAGGCCGCAATTGAGAAAAAAAGTCATGATGCAGTAGTCTCTGGCCGGGAAAGTGCTTTGGCCGGCCGCAATTGTTTCCAGTAAACCCCGGCTTTCTTCCAGGGAAAGATGCCGGGGATTGCGCTTACCTAAACGCGGACTTTCCAATTCATAGGTTGGATCCTCATCAATCAGGTCCCGTTTACGCTTCAAATAACGGAAAAAAGATTTCAGAGCGGCTATTTTCCGGGCTCGGGTAGCGGCGGAGGCCTGACGCTCGCGTACCAGCCAGCTTAAGAAAGCGTAGCAGTCTGACAGGCGAACCGCCTTAATAAAAGGCAGATCAATCCGGCTGATATCAACTTCGTCTAAAGGCCGGTCAGTCTGCTGACCGCGCCGCTGCAGCAACCAGCGAAAAAAAAGCTGCAAGTCGTAATGGTACTCTTTCATGGTCAGCACGGAACGCCCCTGGATGGCTTCCATATAGGCTAAATAATCCTCTAGCGCAGGAAAAGGTGCGGACATGCTATGAGGTTGGGCGTGCATTGTTGACATGTAAATATCTCCTTCAGCAGACGATCTGCTTTTACTAAGGCTGCAAGGTAGTTAACCTAAGCACTTTATCTGAGATACATTATAGCGTATACTCCCATTTAATCTGAAGTTAAGCCGGCGCCCGGGGGGCTGTTCTGGCGATTTCAGGCAGATCTCAACATAGTGAGGGGGATATTTATGAAATTACGCGTAGGCGTCGTAGGCGCCACTGGTTATGTTGGCCAGCGTTTTGTCACATTATTGGCAGACCATCCCTGGTTTGAACTGCACAAGGTGATTGCTTCGCCGCACTCTGCGGGCAAACCTTACGCAGAGGCCGTGGCGGGCCGCTGGAAAATTGATGTGCCCATGCCGTCGCAGGCGGCCGGCCTGATTGTGCAGAACAGTCTGGATTATCAGGACTATACCAAAGATCTGGATCTGGTGTTTTGTGCGGTTAACATGAACAAGGCTGACATAGTCGCCCTGGAGGAGGGCATAGCCAAAACGGAAACGCCGTTGATCTCCAATAATTCCGCCAATCGCTGGACTCCGGATGTCCCGATGATTATCCCGGAAATAAACGCGGATCACAGCGCTTTGATCAAGGCGCAAAGAAAACGTTTGGGCACCCGGAACGGATTTATCGCCTGCAAACCAAACTGCTCTATTCAGAGTTATGTTCCGGCCCTGACCCCATTACTGGACTTTGAACCGGAATCCCTGATTGTTTCAACTTATCAGGCTATTTCCGGCGCCGGCAAGACCTTTGCGGACTGGCCGGAGATGGACCATAATCTGATTCCCTTTATTGGCGGCGAAGAAGAAAAGAGTGAAAAAGAACCGATGAAAATCTGGGGCAGCCTGGCCGCAGACCATATTGAATTAGCCAGCCGGCCGCTCATCTCAGCGCAATGCTATCGGGTGGCGGTTCAGGAAGGGCATACGGCCTCTGTGGCCGTTAAGTTCAGGCATAAGCCAGACCGGGCCGAGATTATAGCTGCCTGGAAAAATTACATAGGAGAGGCTTTACGGCTGCAATTACCCAGTGCGCCTCAGCCTTTCCTGACTTACAGGGAAGAGGACAACCGGCCGCAGCCCCAGCTGGACGCCATGACCGAACGGGGGATGGGGATCTCAATTGGCCGCTTAAGAGAAGATCCGGTTTTTGATTATAAATTCTGCTGTCTCTCTCATAATACGTTAAGAGGTGCGGCGGGCGGCGGCGTCTTAATGGCTGAACTGTTATACAAACAGGGCTATATTCGCTCCAAACAAGCCTGAGCAAATGTAAACAATTTCATCGTCGGTTTTAAACGGTAGTATCGGTAACAAGATGCTGCCGTTTTTTTGTTCTTCTCAGGTTTTGCGTCAAGAATTCAAGAATAAGGAATAGAAACAGGCGTTTTGGCACCAGCCAGCTTGTCTCCATAACATCTTATTATTTAGACATCCCGATGACATTATCAGATGACAAGGCGGATAAGCAGGTCCTGATCAGTGGTATTTTGTGAACATTGCCCAATGCTTTCTATAATTCTACTCGTAAGGACTTGAAGATCTTGCAATGCTATTCATTTATACTGCATACCGTATGGATAAGTCAAGGACAACGCTACACACCTGTTCGGAATGCTTTGTTACAGGCTTATTACATAGATGCATATTACAACATTATTACAGTTATGAATTTTGCTGCCAATTATATGGATAACTTTTATGGATAACTGAACTGAATTCTCATTGGCTCACAGATCAGTCTTAAACATAATCCGAATATGGTTTGCCGCCAAACACCGGGTGGTCTGGTCCCAGCTGGCCTGATCATGTCAGATGGGACGCCTTAAACCAGCCAGCGTGGAACGGCCAGGGCAGTTCAGGTCCGGCCGGGTATGGCGGCTGGAGCAATCACCGGCCATCACTGCAGACACTGGCTTGACAGCTTGCGTCAGTTTTGCGGGAAAATCAACAGCCTGCTGAGAACAGGGGACTTACACATGGGCTCGGCCGCGGCTTTACCCACATAAACAAAATAATAATTTTGATCATGTAGGGAGAGGAAAACGGCTTTCAAACAGCCGCCCCAGCGGCTTAATCCCCGCAAGCAAATGTAAATCTGCCTGGGTTCAGGCTTAACGCCCTGAAAAAAAGCAGATCAGGCTGCTTCCGGACAACTGATCTGCTTTGGTAACTTATTTAGCCAGACTTAACCGGCCGGTTAACTCGCTTAGGCTTGACCGGATAAGGCCGTCTCTTTAACCGGGGTTTTAGACAGCAAATCATTGACCGCGCTGACGACCGCCCGCAGAGATGACTTCGTAACAGACCGGCTTTCGCCCGCTCCGACATAGTATTGGCCCTGACTTAATAATTGGACTTCACTAAGTGCCCGGGATTGGGTACCGCGCTCCATGGCCTGCTGATGATAGTTAGTGACTGATAATTTAACGTCCAGCAGCTTCTCCAAAATGCGGCAGAGCGCATCTACCGCACCGGTACCGGTTGCCTGCAGCTCATAAGCCTTTTGCTGATAAATCAGATTGGCTTCAACGCGAATTTCAGTGTTGCTGACCATTTCCTCACGGAACGATTCCAGCTTTAGAGGCTGGACCCGATTGACATAGGTGTTAATAAATAAGTTATATATTTCCTGGGGCTGTAATTCCTTATTGCCAATAACAGACTCATGTGTGACCCGGGCGGATAGTGCTTTGGCCATCGGCTTGCTCAGGCTGATGCCAAAAAACTGTTCCATAATAAAGGATACGCCGCCTTTGCCGGACTGCGAATTAATCCGGATAATCGGATCGTAGCTGCGCCCGACATCAACCGGATCAATAGGCAGATAGGGCACTTCCCAGATGGATTTATTCTTAATGGCAGTCATGCCTTTATTAATTGCATCCTGGTGCGAACCGGAAAAAGCTGTATAAACCAAGTCGCCGGCATAGGGGTGCCGGGGATGAACCGACATACGGGTCAGATTTTCATAAACACTGCGCGCTTTATTAATATCGTTGAAATCAAGCTGCGGGTCTACGCCCTGAGAAAAGAGATTTAAGGCTACCACCATCAGGTCGCAATTACCGGTCCGTTCCCCATTGCCAAATAAAGTGCCCTCTACCCGGTCCGCACCGGCCAGAAGCCCTAATTCAGTAGCGGCGATGCCGGTACCGCGGTCGTTGTGCGTGTGCAGGCTGACTTCGATCTGCTGCCGGTAGCGTGTATGGGTACAAAAGTATTCAATCTGATCCGCATAGACATTGGGCGTAATCATTTCAACCGTGCTCGGTAAATTAATGATGGTCTTGTTTTGCGCTGTAGGCTGCCAGACGTCGCACACCGCATCACAGATTTCCACGGCAAAATCTATTTCTGTGCCGGTAAAGCTTTCGGGAGAATACTCAAAGATGAAGTCGGTACCGGCTTCATCCTGAGCGGCGTAATCCTGGATGAGTTTGGCTCCGGAAACGGCCAGATCGATGACTTCCGCCTTATTCATGTGAAAGACCACGTCACGCTGCAAAGTCGAGGTGGAATTATACAGATGAACGACCGCGCGTTTGGCTCCCTTAAGGGCCAGAAAGGTTTTGGCGATTATTTCTGGCCTGGATTGAGTTAAAACCTGGATAGCAACATCATCCGGAACCAGATCATTTTCAATCAGGTAGCGGGTGAAATCAAATTCGGTTTCTGAAGCAGCCGGAAAGCCAATTTCAATGGTTTTAAAGCCAATATCTAATAAATATTGAAAAAACTCCAGCTTTTGATCCAGATTCATCGGGATTTCCAGAGCCTGATTACCATCTCTCAAGTCAACGCTGCACCAGACTGGTGCCCGGTCAATTACCCGGGACGGCCAGGTCCGTTGCGGGAAGTCCAGTTTGGGAAAGGCTTTATACCTCTGATAATTCATCTTGTTCATTTACCTTACGCTCTCCTTTCAAATCTAAGCCTCTTGGCAGCCTTTGGGCGTGTGTACCCCCTAAGCTTTAGCATAAAAAAAACATCCTTGATCTCTCCTGAAAGAGACGAAAGATGTTCCGTGGTACCACTCTTATTCATTGCGCCCAATCAGCTGAGGATGTTGAGCAGGCAATGCACTTATTTCATCCGCAAACACCCATCCGGGCTGTACGGATTAGCCCAATAACGCGGGCCGACGTTCCCCCTACTCA
>JAQWFM010000016.1 GCA_028704415.1 Oscillospiraceae bacterium
ACCGCGTTTGCGCAGACGGCGCTGCGGGTTCTGGCTTTTGCCTACCGCACGCATACGGAAGTAAAGCTGGAGGAGGCAGAGCAGCACCTGACCTTTGTCGGACTGATGGGCATGATTGATCCGGCTCGTCCGGAAGCGCGTGACGCCATTGCCCTGTGCACGCGCGCGGGTATCCGGGCTGTCATGATTACCGGCGACCACAAGGATACCGCCGTGGCCATTGCTCAGGATCTGGGCCTGATGCGTCCGGAAGATGAGGCCGTGACCGGTGCTCAGCTGGATGAGATGTCGGACGAGGACCTGCGCAAAATCGTGGATCATACGGCCGTCTATGCCCGCGTCTCGCCGGAACATAAGGTGAGGATTGTGGCTGCTTTGCGAGATACCGGCCATATTGCCTCGATGACGGGCGACGGCGTTAATGACGCGCCGGCCTTAAAGCAGGCGGATATTGGCGTCGCCATGGGTATCACCGGTACGGAAGTCGCTAAAGGCGCGGCGGATATGATCCTGACGGATGATAACTTTGCCACCATCGTCAGCGCGGTTTCAGAAGGGCGGGTTATCTTTGCCAACATTCGCAAATTTGTGGCCTTCCTGCTTTCCTGCAACGTGGGCGAGATTTTGATTATTTTCCTGTCTTCAATGATTCTGGGACCGACTTTTGCGCCCCTGACGCCGATCCAGCTGCTCTGGCTGAATCTGGTGACCGACAGTTTCCCGGCTTTGGCCCTGGGTAATGAGAAAGCTGAAACGGATATCATGGACCGGCCGCCGCGCCCCCGCAGTGAGCACATCATTAATAAACCAATGGTGCAGCAAATTGTGGTTCAGTCGCTGGCTATTTTCCTGGCGGTCTTTGCGGCTTTCAATATCGGCCGCTACGTTTATCCGGACTATGTGACCGATGACAGCGGCAATGTGATTTATGTGACTGAGGCTGACGGCACTGAAGTGGCGCAGGAGCAGACCAGCTTTAAGTTCTTTGGGCATGAAAACGCTGCGCCTTCCAACGGCGCGGAAACCTACGCGTTTGTGGTCCTGATCATGGCGGAACTGCTGCGCGCTTTCAGCTGCCGCTCTGACCGGCATTCAGTTTTCAGCATGGGCTTCTTCAGCAATCAAACCCTGGTTAAAGCATCCCTGCTGTCTTTTGCCCTGGTCATGGTGGTATTGTATGTGCCGTTCCTGGAACCGATCTTTAATACCGTACCGCCGACAATAAGGGACTGGGGAATCATGATCCCCCTGATGCTGGTACCGTTTATCATTGGCGAGCTCTTTAAGGTGATTTATTACCATAAGGACAATGAAGCGCTCCGGCAGCGGCAGACAGGCTTGTGATCCTGACTGAATGGTGCTACAATAAGCTGCATTTTAAATCTTGGCTCCGGAGGAGATATTTATGACAGCCTTGGCTATAGTCTTAGCAGTTCTGGATGTGTTGTTGTGCATTGTTTTGGTGACGTTAGTCATCATGCAGGAGGGCAACTCTGAGGGCCTGGGCTCCATTGCCGGCGGAGCGGATACCTTTTTTGGCCACAATAAAGGCCGGGCGATTGACGGCAAGCTGAAGCGGATTACCACTATCCTGGCCATAGTCTTTGTTCTGATGACTATTGTCCTCTATGCTGTGATCAAGTAAAGCCTGACCTGATTAATAAGGACGGAGACCGGTGCCCCCGGCAAGGAGGCAGCCCCGGTCTCCGTTTTTTTTTGCGGCGGCCAACTGAGCCGGTTTATCCTGTACTGACCAGCCGGTCAGCTGCTTTCCGCAAGTGGCCGCTCCGCGAGGCTGGATCCGGTGATCAGGCTGGATCCGGGGCTTAAAATAAGGGGATAATTGCGGGGGCGCAACCTGAGACCGGGACAGCCGCTCTGCCTTAAGGCTATAATAGGAGCAGGGATCAAGCTGGCTCGTCATACTACAGCCGGAGACTGCGGTAAGCACCGCAAGCGCAAACGGCCGCGCAAAAGCGCGGCGACCTGCAGGGGAAAGGAACCTCACTTAAATGGATACAGTAGTCGGCATTTTACGGGATAACGGACGCGGCGGGGTGGTGGAGTCCAGCGGGAAAAACCGTCTGGCCCCGGTCAGCATAGCCGCGCAGGACTTAAACGGCGCGCCGTACGGCATGATGGTAGTGGCTCAGTTGCTGACCCCGCCGGAGGCCTTGAGCCCGCGCGGCAAAATCCTGGAGGTTCTGGGGGATCCGGCCCGCTCTGATGTGGCGATCCAGGCGATTATCCGGGAGCACGGACTGCATGAAACTTTTCCGGAGGGGGTCCTGCGGGCGGCGGCCAGAATACCGGCGGAGCTGCCGGCTGAAACCGTGACCACTGAAATCCAGCTGGGCCGCCGTGACCTTCGCGAGCTTGCCACCGTAACGATTGACGGTAAAGAGGCCAAGGATCTGGATGACGCGATTTCGATTGAAGCCATGAATAACGGCAGCTATCGCTTATGGGTCCATATTGCAGATGTCACGCACTATGTCAGGGAAGACGCCGCTTTGGACCGGGAGGCCCTGCTCCGGGGTAATTCCGTGTATCTGGTGGACCGGGTGCTGCCTATGCTGCCGCCCCGGCTGTCAAACGGCATCTGCAGCCTGAACCCGGGTAAAGACCGGCTGACTCTGACCTGTGAGATGACCGTCAGCACGGAAGGGGAGTTAGGCGGCGGTGATGTTTATGAAAGTGTCATCCGCTCTGACCTCAGAGCTAATTATGTAGATGTGTTTGCGGCTCTGCAGGGCGCGGCGGTCTTGCCGGAGTATAAACCGTTCCTGGATCTGCTGCGGCAGATGGAAACCTGCGCCCGATTGCTGCGCAAAAACCGGAGTCAGGCGGGCAATTTGAATTTCAACTTCCCGGAGACCCATGTGGATCTGGACGCGGAGGGACACCCGGTCGCCATTTATCCTTATCCCATCAATGAGGCCAATGAGATCATTGAAGAGTTCATGATTGCGGCTAATCGTACGGTGGCCAGACTGTATCGGGCTAAAAAGGCACCTTTTATTTATCGGGTGCATGAAGATCCGGATCCGGAAAAACTGCAACGCTTCCTAAATACGGCTAAATTGCTGGGCCTCCGCTTTAAAATCAAGGGTAAGCCGACGACCCGGCAGCTGGGCGAGATTCTGGATCAGATCCAGGGTACGGCGGAGGAAGCTATTTTAGGCCAGCTGTTGCTGCAGTCTCTGGCCAAGGCTCGGTATGACGCGGCGTGTCTGGGGCATTTTGGCCTGGCCATAGCAGATTATTGCCATTTTACTTCGCCGATTCGCCGTTATCCGGATCTGTTTATTCACCGGGTCATTAAAGGCTATCTGCATGAGCAGCGGCATGACCGCAAATGGCGCAAGCGGGCGCCGGAAGTGGCTTTGCATTGTTCTGATACGGAACGGGAGGCCATGTACGCGGAGTTTGACAGTGTGGACCGCAAAGCGGCCGAGTATATGCAGGCCCACCTGGGCGAACACTATCTGGCCCATGTCAGCGGGATGATATCCGCCGGGATGTTTATCCAGCTGGATAATACGGTGGAAGGGATGATCCCCTTCCGGACCATGGATGACTATTACGTCTTTGATGAACAGACGCTGACTGCCCGCGGCCGGCATAATGGCAAGGTGTATAAGCTGGGCCAGCCGGTTGAGGTGGTGGTGGCCAATGTCAGTCTGGAGCGGCGGCAGATTGATTTTATGCTGCCGGCAGACTGGCAAAAGAGCGCCTTGTCACAGCAACTGGGCCTGAAGCTGAAAAGCCAGGTTAAGCAAACAGCTCAGGCAGCCGTTGACCTGGAGGCTGAGCCCCTGGCGGCGGAGACGAAGCCGGGAGCGACGGCTGGCCTTCAGACCGCGGAGAAAGCGGCTAAAAAGAAAAAAAAGAAAAAAGACCGCTGGCCGGAGCGCACAAACGGCCCGGACCGGGGCTTGCAGGCTAAAAAGCGTAAAAAACACAAACATAAAAAGAAAAAATAGGCTTTCCGGGGTGGTGGTGCGGCCAGAATCATGCTCAGGCTTATCTGGAAGCACAGCGCCGGCAAAACCCTCCCTCCCCGCCATCAGGCGAAAATAAAAACGGGCAAAGGCGGCTACGGCCTGACCTCCTTAAACTGCCTTGCCATGATGACAAGCCTGTTCGGGCGGCAGCAGCAGGCCTTTCCGGCAACCGGGTATGGTCGCGGATGCGGGCGGACTACCGGCCACAGTGTGCTGCTTCTCCTGCAACCATGCAGACCAGGCCGTTTGCGCTGCCGGATCCGGGTAAAGCGGGCGCTAAACCTTTGGGCTAAAGCCGGCCAAAGCCCCGGGACCAACGGGCCTTAGCCAATGGCAAAAGACGCCAGCCGCTGCCTGAGGTCGTCACAGCTGTCACTGTGAATATTAACTTTAATCGGCTTGGCCAGATCCAGGCTGAAAATACCCATGATCGATTTTGCGTCGACTACATAGCGGCCGGAAGCCAGATCAACGTCATAGGAAAAGTCATTGACAGTCCGGACAAATTCTTTAACATCATTAATGGACCTAAGCATTATCGTAAGTGTCGTCATGGCAGTCATCTCCTTATTTACGGCGGTCTGAAGCACCAGCTGCCAGGGCGGCTTTCGGGTGGACGGACCATCAGCGCTATTGTAATGCTAGCAAGCGGTTTTTGTAAAACCCTTATGATCCGCCGGAAGAACAGTCAGGCAAGTTCGCGGTCTTCGGACCGGACCATTAGTATTAAGGAAGTAAAATGACATCAGTTAAGACAGATACTCAGGGCCGGCAGCCGGAAGCCCACCTAAAAGCATTTTTGCAGGGACGGACCGTGGCGGCGCAGACACTGGGCTGTAAGACCAATTACTATGAAACTCAGGCCATCCTGGCCCGACTAAGCGCGCTGGGCTGCCGGGAAGTCCCCTTTGACCAGCCGGCGGATATATACCTGATCAATACTTGCACCGTGACCGGTGAGGCGGGGCGGAAATCCGGGCAGATGGTCAGGCAGGCGCGGCGCCGTCATGCGGAGGCGGTTATTGTCGCTTTGGGGTGCCAGGTAGCAAGCGGGGCGAAGCTGGAGGCCGCTGATCTGCTGATTGGCACGCGCGGCAAGAGCCAGGTGGCAGAAAAGCTGGCGGCTTATTTTGCCAACCGGCAGCCATCCGCCTTCAGCCCGGATCATGACGATCCCCTTGACCGGTATCAGACTTATGAAGAGCTGGGTTCCTGGGGCAGGCAGGAAGAGACCCGGGCCGTGCTGAAAATACAGGATGGCTGCAATAATTTCTGCAGCTATTGCGCTATACCGTTAGCCCGCGGCCGCTCCTGCAGCCGATCTGAGACGGCTGTTTTGGCGGAGGCCAGGCATCTGGCAGCCGCAGGCTTTCAGGAACTGGTCCTGACCGGCATCCATATCTGCTCCTATGGTCTGGACCTGGGTCTGGATGAAACCGCCCTGCCCCGTCTGCTCCTGAAACTGGCAGATATTCCTGGGGTAAAACGGCTCCGCCTGGGTTCCGTGGAACCTTATTCAGTTACGCCGGCGTTTGCTGAAGTCCTGGCTGGCGTGCCCAAACTTTGCCCGCATGTGCACCTGTCCCTGCAAAGCGGCTGCAGCCGGACGCTGCGGCGGATGAACCGCAAGTATGACGCGCGCGCTTATGAAGCCAGTGCCGCAAGGCTGGCTCAGGCGCTGCCCGGACTTAACCTGACCACGGATATTATTGTCGGCTTTCCGGGAGAGACAGAGGCGGATCATCAGGAAAGCCTGGCTTTTTGCCGCCAGATTGGTTTTGGCAAAATCCATGTCTTCCGTTATTCCGCCCGGGCCGGTACCCGGGCCGCAGCGTTTCCTGATCAGGTAAATCCGGCAATCGCCGCGGTTCGCAGCCGGGATTTTCAGGCTCTTAGTCAGGCCCTGTGGCTCAGGCGGGCCGCGGGCAGAGTAGGGCAGACAGAGGAAGTCCTGCTGGAACAGCAGCTTATGCCCCATGAATGGCAGGGCTACACCAGGTGTTATGAGTTCACCACGGTGCGGCTGCCGGACGGTCAGACCGGGCAGACTGGTCAGATCATGCCGGTTTGCCTGACCGGCTATAACAAGCAGGTCCTGCAGGCGCTCCCCCGCGCCTGACGGCTGATAATCTGAACGAATGTTCGTGACAGGCTATTTGGCATATGCTAGAATAAATACTATAAAACCATCGCTATAGGAGGAATGATCGTGGATAATAATGAAACGACTCGTTTTGAAATGAATCTGGATAAATCAGATGAAGTCAGAGCCATTATGTCTGAAGTTTTGGTAGCCCTTCGTGAAAAAGGCTATAACCCGATCAGCCAGATGGTAGGCTACTTCCTTTCAGGGGATCCTACATACATAACGAATCATAAAGGCGCGCGTGGGGTGATCCGGCGGATGGAGCGGGATGAACTGCTTGAGGTTATCATCCGCGATTATCTGGATAAACTCAGTTGAGCGCCAGGATCAGGGGGCGCATCCTGGGGATTGATTATGGCCGCTCCCGCATTGGCGTAGCCGTCAGTGACCCTTTAGGTATAACTGCCCGCGGCCTTGAGACAGTCCGCTGGAACGGCCGGGACCAGGCGGCCGCTGTGCGCCGGATCAGTGAGCTGGCCCGTGAACAACAGATTTGTGCAGTCGTTATCGGTCTGCCCCGGCGGACGGATGGTAAGGCGGGTGAGTCTGCTGAGGCCGCCAGGGCCTTTGCGGACAGCCTTACGGAAAGTCTGGGGCTGGAGCCGGTGTTCTGGGATGAACGCTATACCACGGTTATGGCTCAGCGGACCTTGCTGGAGGTAGGTTACCGCAAAAACAAGCGGGATGTGATTGACCAGGTAGCGGCAGAGATTATTTTGCAGGAGTATCTGGATAAGCAACGCACCGCGGACCAGTGACATGATAAATTACAAAAATATTTACATACCGTGCATGACTGGGCTGGGTGATGCGGCGGATTTATTGCCATCCTATGCTATAATGGCTTGAACTGACTGAAGTTCACTAATTGACGGAGGATAAACCCATGTATATGGATAGATTTAAGCCCCTGTGGGCTGTTGAGGCGGGCGGCGATGATGGCAGTACCCAAAACGAAAAGGCATGCGATTGTCAGGATGATGCCTGTGACTGTGAAGCGGATAGCTGCGGCTGTGGTGATGACGCCTGCGGCTGCGGTCATGATCACAGCCTGGATTCTGACGACTTTAATCTGGCGGACCTTTTTGCGGATATGAGTGAAGAGGAATTGGCTGATCGCACGGTTACCATGATTGATGAGGAAACCAATGAGACCCATCGCTTTGTCATTGCGGATGACTTTGATTTTGAAGATGAGGTTTACGCCGTGCTGGTTTCTACCGGGGATGATCCGGAGATCATGATTGCCCGCGTGGTGACCATGGATGATGATACAGAAGGCTTTGAAACACTGGATGATGAGACCTTTGCCAGGGTTTCTGCGGAGTACGACCGTATTTGTGAAGAGAGCTTTTCAGAGGCGGATGACCTGGATGACGAGTCTGAGGACGAGCAGGAGTAACACCCGCGTAAGGGTCAGCCTCAAACTTACCGGCGCCCGGCGGCCCGCTAACCATTGTCAGTCAATGGCCGGCGGGTCTTGTTTTTTAAAGGGTCCGGCTGGATTTACAGGTGAAAGGCGGGGAGCAACCACATGTCCCAGTTAAGAGATACCCTCAACCGGCGCCGCCTGGAGCGGGAACACTTCAAGAGCCAGGATACGGAGCCGCTGCATGATGAAAATGATGATGTCCTGGCCGTGCTGGAAGATGTAGACAACGGTAATGAGTATTATCTTTCTATCGTAGATTCATTCACCGTCGATGGCCGTGAATATGTGGCAATGGGCTCTTATGAACCGGATGACGGGACGCATCGGGAACCTGAATTTGTGCTGATGCGCTTTGATATCGGCCCGCAGGGGGAACATTACTACCAGTCAATCCGGAACCGCAAAGAGCTTAACCGCGTTTTTGATATCTTCTTTGAGCGATATGTCCGCCAGCTGCGGGCCTGAGTCAAGCCTGGCCTGGCAGCCCGGGATTAGTAAAGAAAGTTGAGCATATAAGTATGAATGACGATTGGAAACAGGAGCCGTCAGCCCCCTCCGTAAATCCCGGTGCCCAGCCGCCGCAGGCGCAGGGGCCGCTGCTGCCTCCGCCCGGTACCTGGTATGGCCTGAAAAATCAGGCCGGATCGTTGCAAACCGGCAGAGGGGCCGGCCGGACTACCGCTTATGAGCCTGGGGACCAGCCGGTATATCCGGTGCGTCAGGTCCGCGCCGGGTCTGCTGCGGCTTTGGCCGCTGGCCTGAAGCCGGCCGGAAAACGGCACTTTACAATCGCGGCTGTCCTGATTCCGCTGGCCTTCATGCTGGTGCATATTGTGATCCAGAATATCTGCATGGTGGTCGCGACCTTTATCCTGATGGCCCGTTCCGGCGGCAGCTTCAGCTATGAGGAGCTGATGAGCCATCAAACCCTGATTATTTTGTTTTCCTCACTTATTTCCATAGCTGTTTACAGCGCGGCGCTGACGGTGATGCGCCGCCGCCAACCCGCCTTTGTATGGTTTAAGCGACCGACTGCTCTGGCCGTGGGTCTGGGTGCGCTGGCTATTCTGGGCGCGGTCGGCAGTGCCAATCTGGTTATGCTCCTGCTTTCCTGGCTGGCTGACTACAGCAGCTTCTGGCGCCAGAATATGCAATACTATGAGGATCTGGCCACTGCCTTCACTGACCAGTCCGGCCTGCTGGTGCAGATTGTGACCTTGTGTATTCTGGTTCCAATAGCAGAGGAAATGCTGTTCCGAGGCATCATAGCCGGCCAGCTGAAGCGGGCCTTTTCTGATCCGCTGGCGATTATCCTGACCGCGCTGGCCTTTGCGGCTTTTCACATGAACTGGGTTCAATCTTCTTATGTGCTGATCCCCGCCCTGGTGTTGAGTGCCGCCTATATCTGGTCTGAATCCTTGCCGCTCACCATCGTGATGCACGGCATCTTTAATTTCTTTGGCAGCGTGCTGCCTGGTCTGCTGCAGAACCATGAATCCGCGGCTAACGTCCTGAGCTGGATTGAGGTGGGGATCATGCCGCTGTCCGCCGTCGCTTTATTTATCATGTACCGGCATTATAAAGCCCGCAGACAGGAGCCCCAGACGATGTCATGAAGCTGCCGGGGCACAGACGCAAGGGCCGCCGCCAAGCCGCATCCTGGCTTGCCATACAGTACTTGCGGCACAAATCCTGCCTGGGTTTGCTGGCCCTGATTCTGGCGTTTTTTATGCTGGGCTGGGGCATCCTGGCCCTCATCTCCGCGCTGGCCGGGCAGGAGACCACCGGCCTGATCACGGTTAAGAGCGATCCGGATGAAACGCAGGTATCAATTCTGGGCAGCGGGCTGAATCTGCTGCAGCCCCAGAGCAGCAATTTGTTACAGGATGCTTCGTTTGAGCCGCCTTATTTTACCGCAATCATGACCGTTAATCTGGCAGATGCCGCCGGCATCTGGATAACACCTACGGAAGCCCAGTCCGGCTTATACGCCAGCGGCTTTTTCAATCAGGCTGAGGTCACCCTGCTGCATGTGAATGAAGACGGCAGCCGCAGCCAGCTGGACCAGGGTCGGGTGCTCAGTCAGATCAGCTGGGAACCGGTTTTTGAGCAGCAGCAGCAAATCTGGCCCGGAAACAGGACGGATTCAACCGGACTGGAGACTGCGGATTTACGGCAGATCAATGACATAGCGCAAAGCTACGATGCGGAAGGGCATGTGACTGGCAGCGTGGCCTGCGGCAACAGCGGGCTCTTGCTGCAGACGCTGCAGGGCGGCAGTCTGAATGCGTATGTACTGGATACGTTAACCGGTGATATATCCAGTCTGGACACAGCTGCGCCGCGGGCGGAACAAACGGCGGCCAAAGCAGACGGTCAGGCCGTGACCCTGACTGCTGACGCCGTTTACCTGCTGTCGGCCGCAGGGGATTTGTGGCGGGGCAACCTTGAGTTCAGCCAATGGGAACGGCTGGGACCTGCTGAGTTAAGTGAGCGTGATACCGGCGGCGGGATAGTCCGGCTGCCGGAGGCAGGCAGTTGGCAGGGCTTTATTAATCTGGATGAAGTGATTTATGTCTGGGGCAGCCAGGGTTTGCTGCGCCTGGATGAGGCCGGATGGTCCTGGGTAGCCGATAGTTATTGTTTACCTGATGACGACCGCTGGGTGGCTGCCGCGGCCGGTCAGGAGGACGCGCTGCTGCTGTCTGCTGCCGGCAGACTGCTGTTCTTAAATCAGGGCTCAGGTTTAAGCACGGCTTACCTGGATCAGTCTGCCGGGTTCCACCTGGTCAGTGAAGGCCGGGACGCCGCCCTCACAGCCCAGCCGGTCAAGCCAACCCAGGCCGCGACCTGGCGCAGCCTGTGGGGCGACAGCATGAAAGCCGAGCCAAGTCTGACTCGGTGGTCAGAAGCCGCCTCCAGCCAGGCTGGCTTCTACTTACTGCGCAGCCAGGCCGGTCAGGTTGTAAGCCTGAAGGCCACATCTGAGCCGGCCCGGCCCTATGTACTCAGCCAGCCGGTGGCCCTGCCCGCGGCCGCCGGCTGGCAGCAACTCCTGCCCCTGACCCAGACTGATTGGCTGGCCCTGGATTTGCGGGGAACAATTTACATTACCCGTAATCAGGGCAGCAGCTGGGATAGGCTGGATCCTCAGCGCCAGCTTGAGTTTGAGTCCGGCACGCAGGACGAGCAGGCGGGGAGCGCTGTCAAGCGCTTAGCCTGGCTTAGCAACAGCCGCTTGTACCTGCTTGGCGGCGCAGGCCTGACTTGGCTGCCGCTTAACACCCAGCTGGACATCAGCTGGAGCCGGTCGGATACGACTGTGGCGGCAGGGGACCGCCTGTTGCTGCAGACCTGGGTTAATGATCCCCTGGGCCAAGGTTACCAGGCAGCGACCGGCAGTGCTGAATCCGGCTTGCAGGCCTACCCCTGGCAGCAGCAGGACCAGCAGGGCGCAGCTAATCCGGCCGGACTCCAGTTTATGCCGCAGGATGAGGCCGTTCAAAAAACTGCAAACTATGACAGCTCCCTGCCGCAGGGCCGGCAATATGTAAGCCTTTCGCCAGAGCTGCCTCAGCTGCAGCAGACTTTGTCCAGCCGTGACCAGGACTTATTCCAGGATCAGCAGGTCTACAGCTTTTCGGCTTACCTGCGGAGCGCCAGGGCGGAGGATCCGGGCAAGCTGACCCTGACCATTGGCGGCCAGACTGCTTTGGCTGCATACAGCCTGGAGCGGATCGACCAGACCTGGCGGCGGTATCAGCTGACCTTTATTGCGCCCGATAATGATCCGCAGGCTGAGCTGACCGTTACCCTTAACTGGAGCGGTACGGGGGACCTGGATCTGGATGATTGCTATCTGGGCCTGGCTTTAGCCGAAGACCGCGGCGATACCCTGCTGTCCCAGCAGCTGAGTGCAGTCAGCCCGGACCTCCTTCGCTTCAGCTACGCGGCAATTGGTCAGGCAAACGTTCCTTCGGGCTACTGGGCGCTTAATCGCCAGAACACCGTCGCCAGCTTTGATCAGAATGGCTGGACCGAAAAGACGGGGCTGAACCTTGAAAGCGCGCTGAGTCAGGCGGCCGCCGCCCGGGCCGCTCCCTGGCTGGTGTTTGACAGCCTGAGCACGCCGGAAGATCTGACTGAAGTGATAGAGTATTTAGCCGGGCCGGTGTCAGAACCAATTGGTGAAAAGCGGCTGCAGAATGGCTCGCCGGTACCCTGGACCAGTACGTTCAGCCGCTTTATCTTTGAGTTTACGGATAGTCAGGACTTGTGCCGGTCTGACAGTGAACGGGCGGCTTTTGTGGATCAGCTGCTTGCGGCAGTCCGCTCTTCTTCCTACTATCCGCTGCTTAAGAATCAGATCATTTTTGTAGACGGCATGAATTATACGGAAGGGGTGATGCTGTCGGCGGCGGACTATCACAGCAGCAACCTGAACCTGAACCTCCTGACAGCAGATCATCAGGCCAGCCTGGCTGACCAGATTGACAGCGCCTACAAAGCCTTCGCCGGCAGCAGTCCCCGCCATGTGAATTTACCCGGCACCCGGATTCCGGAGCTCTTAAGCGGCTTAACCATCCAGACTGTGGCCTCGCAGACCCCGGCCGTTACCGGCACGGTTCAGACGGACCCCGCGGCGGCCAGCCTCACATTAACCCCGGCCGCGACTAACCTTACCGCCAGCCCGGCCCCCAGTCAGGCCGCACTTAGCTGGAGCGCCCTGGCCGGGCTGGGCAGTGACAGCGCCAGCAGCCTGCTGACCGTGCAACTGGATACGGCAGACCTCCAGCCACAGCAGACCCTGGCAGGCTTGCCGGAGCAGCAGGATCTATCCTTAAGCGGCCTGCGCCTGGACAGCTCGGTCCAGGGTCTGACCGGGATTCGCTGTGCGGCTTTTCGCCAGGGTGACCAGGTAAAAGTGATCATCATGAATTTGAGCGAGCAGCAGCAGTCCTGCACGCTGGCGGCCGGCGAATGGGCCGGGAAAACGACTTTATCTACCTATAGCGCAAGCGGAAAAAAACGCTTGCGCAAGACCTATACCGGTAAAAGGCAGCGGATCCAGCTGCCCGCAGGCGGGGTGGTCATTATTGACGGAACGTATTAAGAAGACGAAAAGCAGGAGAAAGAAGGAGAAGAAAAGGCTTATGCAAGCAAATCCGAAGCCACTGCCCAGTGGATCGCAGCAACTCAGCCGGTCGCGCCTGAGCTGGTTTTTACTGCAAAACTGCGGCTTGATTTTACTGGCGGCCGGGATTCACTTTTTTAAAGCGCCTAATCATTTTGCCATGGGGGGCACGTCCGGTCTGTCGATTATTGCGGCCACCCTGGTGCCGGGGATAGATGTCGGCACGTTTATGTTCATCGTCAACGGGGCCCTGCTTTTTCTGGGTTTTGTTTTTCTGGGTAAAAAAATTATCGGCGCGACGCTGTACTCATCCTTGATGCTGTCTTTTCTGGTCTGGCTGCTGGACCGTCTTTGGCCAATGACCGCTCCCTTTACGGCTGACACCTTGCTGGAGCTCTGCTACGCTGTTGTCCTGCCTGCTGCCGGCAGCGCTATCATTTTTAATCTGGGCTCTTCCAGTGGCGGCACGGACATCCTGGCTATGATTCTGGCCAAATATACCAGCCTTGAAATTGGCAAAGCCCTGTTGCTGTCTGACTTTTGCATCGCATTGTTTGCCGGCGGGCTATATGGGGTCAGGACCGGCCTGTATTGTGTGTTAGGCCTGCTGGCCAAGGCTTTTGTAGTCGATGGCGTCATAGATGGCATTAACTCAAGAAAGCTGGTCAATATTGTGTGCGCTAACCCTGAAGCCGTGCAGCGCTACATCATGCAGCAACTGCATCGCGGCGCCACCGTGTACACCGCGTCCGGCGCCTTCTCGCGCAAGGAAGAGCAAGTCATAAGTACGGTCTTAACCAGGCGGGAGGCAGTCTTGCTGCGGAATTTTATTCGCCGGACGGATCCGCAGGCTTTCATCACCATTGTCAATTCCAGTGAAACCATTGGCAAAAATTTCCGGGCTATTTAGCCTGTCCCACTCGTTCCGCCTAGCTGCCCGGAGCAATGACGCACGGCCAGGTCCTGGTTAAGAGCTATATAAAAGGAGCTGCCCCCGGACCTCACAGCAGAGGCGGGGGACAGCTCCTTTTAATGATTGGCGCCCGGTGTACCCTGGCTTAACTGCCAGCGTCGGGGCCGCTAAGTGACTCAGATACGGGCGACGCCGCTCTTACGGGCAGCTTCAGCTACCGCGGACGCAACCGTATCCTTGACGCGTTTGTCAAAGGCCGCCGGCATAATGTAATCTGCACGCAGCTCGGCGTCACTGACCAGGCTGGCAATAGCTTCAGCCGCAGCAATCTTCATGTCGTCATTGATATCACTGGCCCGGACATCCAGTGCGCCACGGAAGATACCAGGGAAAGCCAGCACGTTATTGATTTGGTTGGCAAAATCAGAACGCCCTGTAGCGACAATGGCCGCACCGGCAGCTTTAGCATCATCCGGGAAGATTTCAGGAGTGGGGTTGGCACAGGCAAAGATGATAGGATCTTTGGCCATGGTACGGACCATATCCTGCGTCAAAACACCGGGAGCTGAAACCCCAATAAAGACATCAGCGCCTTTGATCACATCAGCCAGGCCGCCCTTTTTGCCTTTTTGATTGGTGATTTTAGCCATTTCTTCCTTGGCCGGGTTCAGACCGTCCCGTCCCTCATAAATCGCTCCCTTGCGGTCGCAAAGTACCACATCTTTAAGGCCGCGAGAAATGAGCAGCTTGGTGATGGCAATAGCCGCGGCGCCGGCGCCGTTAACCACAATGCTGATATCATCCAGCTTACGGCCAGTCAAACGCAAAGCGTTGAGCATAGCGGCCATGGTTACGACTGCGGTTCCGTGCTGGTCATCATGAAAGATGGGGATATCACAGACTTCTTTAAGCCGCTTTTCAATTTCAAAGCAGCGCGGGGCGGAAATATCCTCAAGGTTGACGCCGCCAAAAGATCCCTGTAACAGCTCAACCGTGCGCACGATCTCATCCACATCATGAGTGCGGACGCACAGCGGGAAGGCGTCAACATCACCAAACGCTTTAAAGAGAGCACATTTGCCTTCCATAACCGGCATACCAGCCTCAGGACCAATGTCCCCCAGACCCAGCACGGCAGAACCGTCAGTCACCACTGCCACCAGATTCCAGCGGCGGGTATACTTATAGGATAAATCGACATCTTTTTGGATCTCCAGGCAAGGCGCAGCCACGCCGGGCGTATATGCAATTGAAAGCTCTTCCGGAGTGCCTACGGGCGCTTTGGCGATTACTTCAATTTTGCCTTTCCATTCCTCATGTTTTTTAAGTGCGATTGCATTGATGTCAGCCATAATTAACCTCCTGTATTATGCCGTCACATTTTTGCCTGGGGCTTTTGCGGGATAAGCGCTGAAAAAGCAGCCGCGGCCACTCAGACCGCCGGGCCTCCGCCTGCTTGACGCAAAGAAATTCAGGCATCGGTAATAAAATATACCATTTACGGCAAAAAGGCAATTGATAAATTTGGATTTATTTATACTTTGACTGGCTGAGATCTGTACATAAAGACAGCGCCCGCCTGAGCTGAGAGGGGCAGAGAGCTGCCTGATGTGAGTAAACGCCCGAGTCTGGGGGGCCAGCGGCCCCAGCGCCAGCCGGGGTTCAGGCAGCCCCCAGGCCTGACGCAACTTTTACGAAAATCAGGCCGGCGCTTGAAGCCTGGCGGCCAAGCTGATAATCTTCAGATAAGCGTGGTGGCTGCCCTTGGCTGGACTGGCCCGGTTTTTCAGCCTGCGGCCTGGCCGGGCAGCACCTGCGGACAAAAAGAAAGGTTGGGTCAGCACATGCAATATCTTGATGGTGTTTGGCTTATTAATGAGGGCTATCAGGTCAGCTTTGCGCAGCAGATCTACGACGCGCGGATTGAACAGGGTCCGCAGGGCCAGCAGCTGACGCTTTATGCTCCATTTCAAAAGGTGGAAAATGAGGGCGGGGTCCTGAATAACGGCCTGCTTACCGTGGAGATTTCCTCGCCGCTGGAGGACATCATCCGGGTGCGGCAGTATCATCATCTGGGCACGGTCAAAACCCGCCCTGCGTTTCAGTGCCGCCAGGAGACCGTACCGGTTGAAATCAGCCAGGACGGCCCGACCTGGCGCTTTCGCAGCGGCAAAGCGACGCTGGTCATTCAAGCCGGACCGCCGCTAAGCTGGCGCTTTTGTTATGCGGATGAAACCCGCACTCAGATCAAACCGCGCGGACAGGTTTATTTAACCGATCCACAGGGCCAGCCGCACAGCGCCACCCGTCTGAGTCTTGAGGTTGGCGAGCAGATTTACGGCCTGGGCGAACGCTTTTCCGCGCTGATAAAAAACGGTCAGGCGGTCGACACCTGGAACCGTGACGGTGGAACGGGCACGACGCAGGCTTATAAATGTATACCTTTTTATATCAGCAGCCGCAGCTACGGGGTGCTGGCAGACAGTCCTGACCGGGTTTCCTTTGAAATAGCCAGTGAAAAGGTATCCGATGTGCAGTTTTCGGTCCCTGGGGAAGAACTAAGCTATTGCTTTATTGGCGGAGCGGATATGAAAGCGGTCCTCAGCCGTTACTGTGATCTGACCGGCCATCCGGCCAGGCTGCCGGCCTGGTCCTTTGGTCTCTGGCTGAGCACCTCCTTTTTGACGGATTATGATGAAAAAACCGTCCTGGATTTTGTTGACGGCATGGCACAGCGGGATATCCCCCTGGAGGTTTTCCATTTTGACTGCCGCTGGATGAAATCCTTTGAGTGGTGCAACTTTTTGTGGGACAAGTCTAAATTTCCGGATCCGGTGAGGATGCTGCGGCGGCTGCATGAAAAAGGGCTTAAGGTCTGTGTCTGGATCAATCCTTACATTGGCCAAAAGTCGCCGCTGTTTAAAGAGGGGCTGGAAAAGGGCTACTTTATTAAGCGACCGGATGGCAGCGTCTGGCAATGGGACCTGTGGGTGGCCGGGATGGGCATAGTGGATTTCACTAATCCGGAAGCCGTGCGCTGGTACCAGGGTCTGCTTAAACAGCTGACTGATATGGGCGTGGACTGCTTTAAAACCGACTTTGGCGAACGCATCCCCACCGACTGCGTTTACTATGATGGCTCAGATCCCCAGCGCATGCATAATTATTACAGCTATCTTTACAACCAAACCGTATTTGAGCTGTTGCGCGAGCAAAAAGGAGACGGCCAGGCGGTGCTTTTTGCCCGTTCCGCAACGGTCGGCGGCCAGCAGTTTCCGGTCCACTGGGGCGGAGATTGTACGGCGGAATATGTCTCCATGGCGGAAAGCCTGCGGGCCGGGCTGTCGTTTGGACTGAGCGGCTTTGGCTACTGGAGTCACGATATCGGCGGGTTTGAGGACGGTTGTGAGCCGGATCTCTACCGGCGCTGGACTCAGTTTGGCTTGCTGTCCTCGCACAGCCGCTACCACGGCAGTGGTATGTACAAGGTGCCCTGGCTTTACGGGCAGGAAGCAGTGGATAATACCAGGCTTTACACCAAATTGAAGCTTAAACTCATGCCTTATCTGATGCAGACGGCCTCTGCCGCCTGGCAGCAAGGCCTGCCGATGCTGCGCGCAATGGTGCTGGAGTTTCAGGAAGATGAAAACTGCCGTACTTTGGACCGCCAGTATATGCTGGGGTCGCAGCTACTGGTGGCTCCGGTCTTCAGCAGTGACAGCCGGGTCAGCTTTTACCTGCCGGGCCCTGGTGTTTGGACCCACCTGCTGACTGGCGAACGCCTGCAAGGCGGCCGCTGGTACAGTCGCTATTGCGCCGCGGACTGGCTGCCGTTATATGTCAGGCCAGGCAGCATCCTGCTGCTGGGCCATGAGAGCAGGCATCCGGATTATGACTATACCGTCGGCAGTGAGCTGCATGTCTATGCGGACCCGGCAGTCTGCGCTGCGGAAATAACCGTTGTAAACAGCGTGGGAGCAAGCTGTGGGCAGGTAGCTTATACGTTACAGGATCAGCAGCTGGTGTTAAAGCAAAGCGGGCTGGCTCAATGTCAGTTATGCCTGCATGACGCCGAGCACGGTGGGATTTACGGCGCCTATGAATACCTTAGGTTTTGGCAGGAGCAGGACTCGCCGCAGTCAACCGGTCGCAGCTGGACTTACCGCGGCCCGGTCAGCGTTTGAGCTTCAGCCGCTCCACGCCGTAAAACTGCTGCAGCACCAGATAAATGCCGCCGGCACCGGTACTGTCCAGATCATGCTGGGACGGCTGCAGCAGCTGGCCGTTAGGGATCCGGCAGCGCGGCGCGGCCGCGATCCGCGGTAAAAGATTGGGCAGGACGGTGGCCAGCCGGCTATGCAGGACCACCGCCGCGGGGTCTGTTAAGCGGCAGACATTATTGAGCAAAATGGCCATGTAAGCCACAAATTGATTCAGACAATCCGCTGCGGCCGGTTGATCCGCCCGGCAGGCATTGAGAAACTGCTCAAAACTGGCGCCGGTGGCGCCGCTAAGCTCACGGTAACGGTCCAGCAAGGCCCGTTCCGAAGCATATTGCTCCACACAGCCGTAATTACCGCAGGGGCAAGGCTTGCCGCCGGGGACGGCGATCAGATGACCAATTTCACCGCTGAAGCCCTGCTGGCCGCTCTGGAGCCGCCCGTTTTGAATCAGACCGGCGCCAATGCCACTGTGGATACTGATGCTGATAAAATTATCCTGCGCCAAGCCTAAACCTAAATCACCCAGCGCGCAAAGATTGGCTTCATTCATAAGATAAACGGGGCAGTGCAGACTGAGCTGCAGCGGCCCGGCCAGATCCAGTTCAGCCAGGTGATAATAAGGCGTGAACAAGATTCGGTTTTCATAAACATTGCCGTGGATACCCAGGCATAGCCCCGCCAGCGGCCGCTCCGGCAGCTGCTGCAAAAACTGCTGCAGCGCTAACTGCAGCGCCGGCAAAAACGCATCCCGCTGATAGACCGGGGCCGGCATGATCAACGGCGGGCCGCAGCTGCTGCCATCCAGCCAGGCGGCATAAAAGACCCATTCATCCGGCCGCAGATCAATTGCCAGCGCCAGTCTGGTGCCGGCATTGATCTCCAGCAAAGTAGGCCTGCGGCCGGAGCGGCTTTGCCCGCTGCCGCTTTCTACAATCAGCTGCTGCGCCATGAGGTGGCTCACAATCTCAGAAATCGTGACCTTGTTCAGGCGGGTGCGCCGGGACAGCTGAGCCCGGGACAGCGGCTGCTGCAGCAGTAAGGTCTCCAACACCAGCGATTCATTGTGAGCGCGTATTTGAGTCTGACTATGTTTATTCATCTTTTTACTAAACCATTTGCATCCATAT
Source organism: Oscillospiraceae bacterium (assembly GCA_028704415.1). Classification (GTDB taxonomy): domain Bacteria; phylum Bacillota; class Clostridia; order Saccharofermentanales; family Fastidiosipilaceae; genus JAAVLZ01. The sequence goes on from JAQWFM010000016.1 coordinate 18,983, forward strand.
TTGATATGAGTATACCACCTGTTGGCTGACTCCCGGTCTTAAAACCGATGGTTGCCGGTACTAAGTTCAGGACAAGCGAGCTGTTGACAGAAATTTGGAGACTCCAAAGCAAAAGCTGCCTCAATCTTCACAATTTATAACACAAAAATACCTTGACAACTAGATACATCCTGCTAAAATCGAAGTGAATTAGTTAATTAGACTAACAAATGAAACGGTCTATATTTCGTAATTAAGCAGGGGTAAATACCCCCAGGGAGGCAGTTATATGCAAGCATACTATCCTACGATTCCCAAGATTCGCTATGAAGGCGCCAAGTCAGATAATCCGCTGGCGTTCAAGTATTATGATCCTGAGGCGGTTGTGGCCGGCAAGTCTATGCGTGAGCAGCTGCGCTTTGCCATGAGTTACTGGCACACCATGGTGGCGGCGGGAACCGATATGTTTGGCGTCAATACCATGGACAAAAGCTATGGCTCCACCGATCCTATGACCCAGGCTGAGCATAAGGCGCATGCGGCTTTTGAACTGATGGATAAGCTGGATCTGGACTTTTTCTGCTTTCATGACCGTGACATCTCTCCGGAGGCAGATAATCTCAAGGAGACGGATGCCCGGCTGGATAAAATCACGGCTTTATTGAAGCAGCTGATGAAGGACTACCACAAAAAACTGCTGTGGGGCACGGCTAACCTGTTTGGCAATCCGCGCTACATGAACGGGGCGGGGACTTCGCCGTCTGCGGATGTCTATGCTTTTGCCGCCGCGCAACTGAAAAAAGCGGTGGAGATCACGGTTGAACTAGGCGGCAACGGCTATGTGTTCTGGGGCGGTCGTGAAGGTTATGAGACGCTGCTGAATACGGACATGGCCTTTGAACTGGATAATATGGCCCGGCTGATGCATATGGTAGTGGACTATGCCCGCAGCATTGGCTTTAAAGGTGACTTTTACATTGAGCCCAAGCCCAAAGAGCCTATGAAACATCAGTATGATTTTGATGCGGCCACCGCGCTTAATTTCCTGCGCGCCCATGATCTGCTGGGTGACTTCAAACTGAATATTGAAGCTAATCACGCCACTCTGGCTCAGCACACTTTCCAGCATGAGCTCAGAACAGCCGCGGTCAACGGCGCTTTTGGCTCTGTAGACGCTAACCAGGGCGATCTGCTGCTGGGCTGGGATACAGATCAATTCCCCACCAATGTTTACGACACGACGCTGGCTATGCTGGAGATCCTCAAAGCCGGCGGCTTTACCAACGGCGGCCTGAACTTTGACGCCAAAGCCCGTCGCGCGTCCAATACGGTTGAGGATATTTTCTATAGCTATATTGCTGGTATGGACGCTTTTGCGCTGGGCCTGCGCCTGGCGGATAAGGTACAGCAAGACGGTCGGCTGGACAAGTTTGTGGCTGAGCGCTATAGCTCGTTCCAAAGCGGCATTGGCAAATTGATTCTGGACGGCAAGGCTAGCCTGCCGGAACTGGAGGCCTATGCGCTGAAGCAAGGCGACGTTAAACCTCAAAGTGGCCGTCAAGAGTATCTGGAATCTATTTTGAACCAGATCATGTTTGGCTGAGGCTTTACTCAAGCCGCCAGCTTTTGTTAACACAGCCGTCTGTCACAGGTAGCGCCTAGCCCCTGAGGCAGACGGCTGTCCCGGTAGGAGGGGACTTATGCGTTATGTGTTAGGGATTGATATTGGAACATCAGCCACCAAAACCGGACTTTACCGGGAGGACGGCACTGAAGCCGCCCAGGCTGACGCAGCCTATCCGCTCTATCAGCCGCACAATGGCTGGGCGGAACAGGACCCTGAGGATTGGTGGGACGCGGTGGCTAAGACCATCCGGGAGGTACTGAAACAGTCCGGCGTACCGGCCACGTCAATTGCCGGGGTAGGCATGTCGGGGCAGATGCACGGACTGGTTATGCTGGATGAGCATCACCAGGTGATCCGGCCCAGCATCATTTGGTGTGATCAGCGCACGGGTGAAGAAGTGGCGTGGCTGAATGAGCACGTTGGCCGAGACCGCCTGATTGAGTTGACCGCCAATCCGCCTGTAACCGGCTTTACCCTGGCAAAACTATTGTGGGTGCGCAACCATGAGCCGGATCATTACGCGCGCTGCCGTAAAATATTACTGCCCAAGGACTACATCCGCTTCCGCCTGACCGGCCAATTCGCCACGGAGGTTTCCGATGCCTCGGGCATGCAGCTGCTGGATGTCAGCCGGCGCAACTGGTCGCTGCCGCTGCTGAAGCAATTGGATATCGACCCGGATTTATTAGCCCCGGTTTATGAATCGCCCGTCGTTTCCGCCAGAGTGGATCAGGCTGGTTCTCAAGCCTGCGGCCTGCCGGTGGGTACTCCGGTAGTCGGTGGCGCCGGCGACAACGCCGCGGCCGCAGTAGGTACCGGCGTGGTGACTGAGGGGCGCGCCTTTACTACGATTGGGACGTCAGGCGTAGTCTTTGCTCATACGGATCAGATGAAAGTGGATCCGCAGGGGCGGGTGCACACCTTCTGCTGCGCGGTCCCCGGCGCCTGGCACATTATGTCCGTCACGCAAGGCGCCGGTCTCTCTTTGTCCTGGTTCAGGGATCAATTTTGCCAAAATCTGAGTACTGTCGCCGCCCAAAAAGGAGAATCGGTATACCGCCTGATGGATGAACTGGCCGCGGATATACCGGTGGGCTGTGACCGCCTGATCTATCTGCCCTATTTGATGGGCGAACGGACCCCCTGGCTGGATCCGGACTGCCGCGGCGTCTTTTTTGGCTTGTCGGCTATGCATACCCAGGCACACTTGATCCGGGCCGTGATGGAAGGGGTGACTTATTCACAGCTTGACGGTTTGAATATTATGCGTGGGCTGGACCTGCAGGTGGATGACATGCGGGCAACCGGCGGCGGCGCCAGTCCGTTTTGGCGGCAGATGCTGGCAGATGCTTATGGCTGCCCCGTCAGCCGTCTGGAACCAAATGGCGGACCGGCCTTGGGAGCCGCCATTCTGGCCGCAGTCGGAGCCGGGCTGTATCCGGATGTGCCGACCGCTTGTGCCCAAACCGTGCAGCTTGGCGCCTCCAGCCAACCGGATGCGGCAGCAACCCAGGCCTACCAAAAAACCTATCAGCTTTATGACCAGCTTTACCCGCTCTTGCAACCCGCTTTTGCTAAACTTAAGCAGCTTTGAGCCTCAATTGCTGGCGCGGGTATGATAAAGTGAATAAGCCTGGCTTGAGCAAAGCGCTTCAGCCCCAGGTTTATCCCCTGATCAACTGCTCCGGCAGTTTATGCAAAGGACGCGGCATATGCCTGAAATCGGATCAGATTCAGTTGAGATCGGCCGCCTGCTGCGGGCGCGCCGCCGGCAGGCCGGCTTGTCACAGCGGGAGCTGTGCCGGGGGCTTTGTACCCCGTCTTATTTATGAAAAATTGAAACTGGCCACAGCCAGCCGGCGCCGGACCTGCTGCAAGCCTTGTTCAGCCGTCTGCAGCTGCATCTGGAGTCGGGCCCGGGCTTTTTGACGCATGCCAGAGCGCTTATGGCCGCTTATGAGGAAGCCAGATTGTACGGCCGTCCCACCAGGCAGAGTTTTGAACAGCTTAACTGCCAGGCCGACAGCTTGATTTATAGCCGGCTCAATACTGACTGGCGGTTTATCCGGCTGGACCACCAATTAGCCTAGCTGCGGCGGGCAGATGATGCCCGGCGCCTGGTTTATGCTCAGGTACAGCCCCCGCCTGCTTTAACGCCTGCGCCGTCGGCGGCCACAAGCGCCGGTGGGAGGGCCGGTACTCCGGCGGCAGCCACCGCAGCGGAAATCCTTGACTTGATCCGGATCAGCCCGGATTTTAGCCCTCAACAACAAATTCAATTATCCCTGGCGCTCCGGCAGGCGCTGCCGGAGCCAGTGGCGGCTATCCTGAAACCGGACAGCCGCTACCGCCAATGGCAGCAGACTGAGGCCTTGCGTCTGCTCCTGGCCGCTCAGACGCAAGGCTGCAGTCTCAGTCTGCTGACTTACCTTTACTACCTGTATGCGCAGGGCCGCTATGCTGCGCTGCAACCCTGGCTGCAGCGGGCGGTCAGCCAGGCTTTAGAGGAAGGCAACCTTTACCGTTTGGCTCAAGTCTACATGCTGCAAGGCTCAGCCTATGCCTGTCTTAATCATTGTGACTTAATGCTGCCTTGCTATACCAGAGCGCTAAACTTGCTGCAGGACAGCTGCTTTGCCGATCAGTCATTTATACTGTTGTACAACCTGGGGGCAACTTATTTAAATTTGGCGGATTATGCTGCGGCTGAGCGCTATTTAACGCAAGCGGCCAGTCAGCTTGGCACATTGCAGGCTGGTCAGCTAAATTACCAGGACCGTTTTTTGCTTTATCATAAGCTGGCGCTTTGCTATCTGCGTCGGGGCAGCCCGGATCAAGCCAGGCCTTATTTCCGACAAATGCGGGAGCAGTTTGACCTGAGCCAAAACCCGGCAGATTGGCTGCGCCCGTTGACGGCAGCAGATCTACTGCCAGTCTGGGCTCCGCCTAAGCGGCTGACCGAGCCCAACCGGCTGAACTGTCTCAGTGTGGAAGCGCTGATGTATGAAGCCTGTTTATGGGAAAGTCTGGCAGAGGGGCTTAAACTACCGGCTTTCCTTAATTTGATGACGGTGTTGCTGCAGCGCCTCCATACAGACCGGCATCCAGGCTTTAAGTTGTTTTACCAACCGCTTATGTTGAAAGCCTTGCGCCTGCAGCGGCGTTATAAAGACGCGCTGGATCTACTGGCGTCAGCCCAGCGCTACCAATAAGGCCGGAGCAAAAACCACCTGAAGCAACAGCTTCAAGCCTCCGCAATGTTGACTGTTACCCCCCAAACTGCCTGCTTTAAACCGGTGGTTGTAAGCAATATGTCCCAACAATTGACCGCTCCTGTCCGCTCCCGGACTTTACACTTAGGCTGTAATTGTCAGTCAACTTGTGGATTGCCAGGGTACAGGAGGTCTTGATGCCAGTAAAACGCGCCACCAACATAGTTCACAGACTGCGTCCCCGCCGGCGGCGCTCCAGCTCCAACCTTTGGACTCGTGACTTTTCCTTAATGACCGGGTCCACGGTTTTATCCGCCATAGGGGGCGAAGCGCTGAATCTGCCCATCAGTCTGCTGGTGTTTGACCAGACTGGATCGACCTTGGACACGGCCTGGGTGGTTATCCTGAGCGTGCTGCCTGACCTATTTTTACCCCTGTTGCTGGCTCCAATATTGGACCGGCAGCGTAAAAAGCGCTGGCTGGTGACCCTGGATATCCTGCAGAGCCTGGCCTACCTGATCATGGCACTGTCGGCTGCGTTCTGGCCCTTTTCATTGACCCGCTACTATATTTTTACCCTTACCGTAGCCAGTCTGTCTTCAGTCTATCAGGTGGCTTATCAAGCCTGGTATCCTGACCTCATAGCTCCCGGTTGCGAGCAACAGGCCTTTTCAGTTGCCGGTTTAATCTATCCCTCCGTGGTCATTATTATGGCTCCGCTGGGAACCTGGCTCTATCAGGCGGTCCCGATCAGTTGGATCTTTGCTTTTACGGCTGCTTTGGGCTGGATTGATGTGCTGCTGGAAGCCCAGATCAAGACTGATCTGAAACCAAAGCAGACACAAACGGAGGCGGCTGACCCCGTCTCTGGCCTGCCGCGGTACCGGCAGCTGCTGGTTATCTGGCGGCGGCAACTGCGGCAAAGCCGGTCTGATTTTAAACAAGCGTTTGCTTATCTTAAACGTGAAGGCGGACTGACGCATATTTATTTATATATGAGTATAACTAATGGCGCCAGCAAGGCTATAGCTATCCTGACCCAGGCCTTTTTTCAAAGCCGGCCCTATCTGGGCAGCGTCCGCTTGGGCTGGCTGAAAAGTGCTGAAACGACAGGCCGCCTGCTGGGCGGCTGGCGTCGCTACCAGCGTCCTGTCCCTCGCGGCCGGCGGTATCGTTTTAGTAAATGGGTCTATACCGTTTATGACTGCTTTGACACAGGCTTGCTTTTACTGCCCTTCCCACTCATGCTGCTTAACCGCTTTATCTGCGGTTATTTAGGGATCAGCAGCGCAACCATAAGGGAGGCGGCAGTTCAGACCTATTTGCGACCGGATATGAGGGCCAAGGTCAATGCCCTGCTGAACAGCCTGTTATCTGCCGGGGGCGTGCTGTTCTACTATTTAGGTGGATTTCTGGGGCAGTATTTAGCTTATCACTGGCTGGTTATGCTGCTGGGGTTGCTGACATTAAGCGCCAACTTTGCTTTGATCTGGCGTCAGGCCAGACTCAACCGTCCCGTGTATGAATGGGAAGCAGCGGTTGACCAGACTTTACGCTCAGAACATAGCTAAAATGGCTTGCTTTGGCGGAGCTATTGTTTGAAATTCAAACTTTTTCTGTTAAAATTTGTTCAAAGTCTATGGTTAGTCAGGTGGCAAGCCTGACCCAGGAGGAGCGACAGCATGCCAGTAAAGCAACTTGATTTATACCCAAACCACGAGATCCGGGATCTGAAGGATCTGCTGCAGCAGTCAGTGCAGAGGTATGGTGATAAGACTGCGTTCCTGACTAAACCAGTCAAAGGGCAACCTTACCATCCGGTCTCTTTTAAACAGTACGGCGAACAGGTTAACGCGCTGGGTACGGCTCTGATGGCCTTAGGCGCAGGCCCGGAGAGCCGGATTGCCATTGTGGCAGAGACCCGTTATGAGTGGTATGTATCCTATTTGGCGGTAACCAACGGCCCTGCGGTGGTGGTGCCAACTGATAAAGATCTGCCGCCGTATGAACTGCTCAATCATCTGCAGCAAGTTCAGGTGGATATGGTTATATATTCGCAAAAGCTGGCACCGGCGGTTGAGTCCATAGCCCCCCAGCTGGCGTCCTTAAAGTATCTGATCCGGATGAATGATGTTAAGTTTGCCAGCGGCTTGACTACCGCTGACGACCCGGCGGAGGCCTATCAGGGCGCGGACCACATTATGCCTGAAGGCCGCCCTGAGCCGGTACCGGTTTATTTGTGGAATGATTTGCTCCGGGAGGGGCGGCGCCTGCTGGCCGCCGGTAACCGCAGCTTTTTAGACTATCCCATTGATCCGGCTGAGCCGCGTATTTTTTTGTTTACCTCCGGTACCACGGATAAATCCAAAATCGTGATGCATTCACATGGCACCATCAGCTCCAATATCAAAACTATGGGGCGGATTCTATTTGTCGGTATTAACCAAGATGATGTGCTGCTGTCCGTCCTGCCACTGCATCATACTTATGAATGCACCTGCGGCTTTTTGTATCAGGTTTACGCGGGAGACACGGTGGCTCAGTGTGAAGGGCTGCGTTTTATTGTTGACAATATGAAAGAGTCAAAATGCACCTGCATCTTAATGGTACCGCTATTAATGGAGGCGGTTCATAAACAGATCTGGCGCCAGATTCGCGCCCAGGGCAAAGAACAACTGGTGCGCCGCATGATCAAAGTGACCCGGGCCCTGCGCCGGGTGGGAATTGATCTGCGTAAACTGGTGTTTAAGAGTATTCATGATACCTTTGGCGGTCATATGCGCCTGTTTATCAGCGGCGGAGCGGCGATTGACCCGGATGTCATCCAGGCCTTTATTGATTTTGGCTTTTACGCCGTCCAGGGCTACGGGCTGACCGAGTTTGGCCCGATCTTGGCCTTGAACCGGCAGAATTACTATCGCATTGACGCCGCCGGTCTGCCCCTGCCGGGTGATCAGGTACAGGTCATTAATCAGGATGAAAATGGTATCGGAGAGTTTATTGCCCAGGGACCTAATATGATGCTGGGCTATTATAACGCGCCGGACCTTACCGCTCAGGCTATTGTAGACGGCTGGTACCACACCGGAGACCTGGGCTTTATTGATGATAATGGCTTTGTGGTGATTACCGGCCGCAAAAAGAATTTAATCGTCACTCAAAATGGTAAAAATATCTATCCTGAGGAATTGGAAACCCTGTTAAACCGCTTCCCTGAGGTGGCTGAGACTGTAGTCTCAGGCGAGCCGGACGGGCGGGGAGATGTGATTGTTACCGCGGAGATCTTCCCCAGTAAAGAAGACATGGCAACTGTACTGAATAATAAAAATTATACGCCGCAGCAAGCTGAAGCCCAGTTAAAGGCCAGGGTGAGGGAAGTAAACGCACAACTGCAGCCTTACCAGTATATTAGACAGGTCAGGGTCAGGGATACGGAATTTAACAAAAACACGGAACATAAGATTAAACGCGATTACAGTACCAAAACCACGCGCTAAACTGCCGCCAGCCGTCTGGCGGCGGCCGCTGCCCCTGATTGGATATAAAATAATGAAAAAGCAGGCTGCATAATAATACCCAGGCGGCCTGCTTTTTGTGCCTTTTATGCTTTGAATAATTATCCTAAAGCTAGCTGATCAGGGCTAAATCTCAAGATAGAGGTAAAAACGTTCATATAAATGAATGAATAGAGTACGTAAAGCATTTTAAGTGATTGAAAAATTCATTCTGTTCTTAATCAAGATATAGAAACGTGCTTAAATATTAATCCATGCGAAGCTCCAGCGTTTTTGCAAGCAAAATATACAAGATTACCTGAATACGTATTTATAAAAACTGCCCTTAAAGCTTTGGGGCACAGCACCGAGGTCACAGTTGCCCCATTTAGTAACACCTTTGATTGAAATTATTGGTAAAGCTTTCATATAATTAACGAAACCTTTCAATTCGGAGGGGGACAGGCGCCATATCCGGCGCAGCTCGTCCATTAGTTTAATGAGGAGGATTTTAGAATGAAGAAATCTGCAAGACTGTTGTCTTTTGCTGTTTCTCTGGCCATGACCGGCACGCTGCTTGCAGCCTGTTCGTCTGGCGGCACAGCCACTACAACCGCGGGCGGTACGGATACCACCACGGCGGCTAGTCAAGGGGAGGAAACCAGCGCTGCGGCCAGTGAATCTGCTACAGGAGGGGAAGCAACTGCGGAGGCTGAGCAAACCAGCCGTGAAACCACCGATGGTGAGACCCCGCTGGTTATTGGCTATTCTCAATTTAGTGAAAAGTTCAGCCCGTTTTATGCCGATACCGGCTATGATCAGGATGTGTCTTCGATGGTGAACATCGATTTGCTGACCACCGACCGCGCCGGCGCCATCATTATGAATGCCATTGAGGGAGAAACCACTACTTATAACGGCACGGAGTACACTTATACCGGACCGGCCGACTTCTCCATTGAGCGGACCGATACGCAGACCACCTATACCATCAAGCTCCGGGACGACCTTAAGTTCAGCGACGGGGAGCCGGTGAACATTGATGACGTGATCTTCTCCATGTATGTTCTGCTGGATCCGACATATTCCGGTTCGGCAACCCTGAGCTCCCTGAATATTGAGGGCCTGCAGGCTTATCGGACTCAAACGCCTGTGGAATTATATGATAAATACGCGGCGGTCTGGGATGCAGCTTATGCGGCCGGCGAGGACGCCACTTCCGGTGACGGCTTTACTGAAGAGCAGCACACCGCCGTCTGGGATGGCATCGCGACCGAGTGGAAGGCCGATTTACAGGCTATTGTAGACAGTGTTATCACTGATTACCTGACTGAGGATTATGTCAGCAAGGCTATGCCTGGTTTCACAGTAGAACAGATTACCAATGATCCGGGTCTGCAGGTGGCTTTTGCCTCTATCATGTGGAACTTTGCCTCTTATGATGAGAGCACCGGCCTGACCTATACCGCCAATAATACGACCTTTGACCTGGCCGGCGGCACCTATCCCACCATTGATGATCTGTATGCGGATGCGTATGAGGCATATGAGGGCGATCCAGAGGCTTACTGGGATACAGAGGCTGCCGATGATACCTCCGTTGTATCGGTAGCCAAGGAGAACTTTATTGTGGCGGCAGGTTCCGCTGATCCTGAAAATGGCGGTGGCGTGGCCAATATTTCCGGTATTAAAAAGGTTAACGATTATGAGATGACCGTGACCACGGACGGCTTTGACGCCGCGGCTATCTATCAGCTGGATATCCAGGTTGCGCCGCTGCATTACTACGGCGACTCCTCCAAATATGACTATGACAATAACCAGTTTGGCTTTGACTTTGGCGACCTGTCCTCGGTGCAGGACAAAACGGCTAAGCCGCTGGGCGCCGGCGCCTATACTTTTGACCGTTATGAAAACAAGATCGTCTATTTTGAGGCCAACCCCAACTACTACAAAGGCGAGCCCGAAATCAAATACATTCAGTTCCGTGAAATGAATGATTCTGATAAAATCTCCGGTGTCATTACCGGCACCATTGACGGCAGTGACCCCAGTTTTACGCTGGACGCGGCGCAAGAGATCAAGCAGGACAACAGCAACGGTGAATTAGTCGGTGACAAAATCACCACTTACACTGTAGATAATCTGGGCTATGGCTATATTGGCGCTAACGCGGCTAATGTAAAGGTGGGTGATGATCCTGCCTCTGAAGAGAGCAAGAACCTGCGCAAGGCCTTTGCCACTGTGCTGGCTTCCTATCGTGATGTGGCTATCAACAGTTATTATGGGGATGCGGCCACGGTGATCAACTACCCCATTTCCAATACCAGCTGGGCCGCGCCGCAGGAGTCTGATGAAGGCTATCAGCTGGCCTATTCGGTTGATGTGGACGGCAACCCGATTTATACCTCTTCCATGACGGATGAAGAAAAACAGGCTGCGGCTCTGCAGGCCGCCATTGGTTACTTCAAGGCCGCCGGCTATACTTTTGACGACGCTACCGGAAAATTCACGGCTGCGCCTGAAGGCGCCCGCCTTGAGTATGAAGTCCTGATCCCGGGTGATGGTGAGGGCAACCATCCTTCCTTCAACATCGTTTCTGATACCAGTGCTGCCCTGGCGACCATTGGCATCAACTTTGTGGTCAATGACCTGAGCAATTCTTCCGTCCTGTGGGATACCCTGGATGCCGGCACCCAGGATTTCTGGTGTGCGGCCTGGGGCGCCACCATTGATCCTGATATGTATCAGATTTACTACAGCGGCAACGTCCCCGGTGTGGAAGGCTCTTCAGAGTCCAACCACTACCACATCACTGATTCCGATCTGGATGAGCTGATTATGGAAGCTCGTACCAGTGATGATCAGACCTTCCGTAAAACCACCTATAAAGCAGCCCTGGATATCATTCTGGACTGGGCGGTTGAGATCCCGGTATATCAGAGACTTAACTGCAACATCTTCAGTACCGAGCGGGTCAATATCAGCACGCTGACGCCGGATATCACCACCTTCTGGGGCTGGATGAGTGAGATTGAAAAGCTGGAGCTAAACTAAATCCGAAGCCTGCCGCTGACTGCCAGGATCGCAGTACCAGGCGGACCGGCATGGGCCCTCCTCAGGGGGGGCCCATGTTTGTGGCTTGATTGATTACCTGTCAACCGGCACGCCAGGCGCTTGACGGTCTGGTGTATTTGCCAAAGCACACTTTGAAGGGTAGTAACATGCGGAAGTACATTGTTAAACGATTGCTGTGGAGCATTCTGATCTTGTTTTTTGTCTCATTCCTGATTTATCTTTTAATGCGTTCGCTACCATCCTCCTATGTGGAAACTGTAGCCCGGGAGCGCGCAGCGGCTAATCCTCAGGTCAGCTATAAGCAATGGCTGGAACGCTTGAATGAGCTTTATGGTCTGAATGTTAATCCGCTCCAGGGCTTTTTTATCTGGTTGTCTCAGGCCCTCCGCGGTCACTTTGGCGACAGCTGGTATTATGGTGTGCCAGTGACCCAAAAATTTGGTTCCGTTATTTGGTACTCATTTGCGTTAGGAGCCGCCGCGCTCATCTTTCAGGTCGCTCTGGCTATTCCTCTGGGCATTCAATCCGCCCGCAAGCAATACAGCACGCTGGATTACGCTACCACCGTATTTGCGTTAATTGGCATATCTTTGCCGGGTTTCTTTTTTATTACGATTTTAAAAATGGTTTTTGCGGTCAACCTGGGCTGGTTTGACCTCAACGGGATTGTCGGCAGGATGCATGACACCTATTCGCCCTTCCGTCAATTTCTGGATATCTGCCAGCACATGGTTTTACCCACCCTTAATCTGGTGATTATCGGCACCGGATCCTTGTTGCGCTATACTCGTACCAATATGCTCGAAGTGCTGAACTCCGACTATATTCGTACCGCGCGCGCCGAAGGCCTGTCCGAACGCCGGGTCATTAATCACCACGCCTTCAGAAACACCCTGATTCCCCTGGTCACCATCATTGGCGGTACCTTGCCGGGTTTGTTTTCTGGTGCTTTGATTACGGAAACCTTATTTAAAATCCCCGGGATTGGCTATACCTCTTATGAAGCGATGCTGGCGGGAGATATCCCCTTTACCATGTTCTATCTGACTTTCATGGCTATCCTGACTTTGCTGGGAACCTTGATATCTGACGTGCTTTATGCCGTGGTGGACCCACGGGTTCGCGTGAGCTAAGAGGGGAGAGCAAGATGAAGCAAGACAAGAAAGTAAAGGAAGAAGTCTCTATGGCTGAGGATCTGAACAGGCCTGTTACCCCATCAGCTGAAACCCCTGAGTCGTCATCGCGGAGATTAGATGATGAGCAGCGGGTTAAAGTGGTATCGCCGTCCATGCTGGTATTCCGCCGCTTTATCCGCAACCGCCTGGCGGTAACCGGCTTGATCTTTTTTATTGTGATGCTGCTCTTTTCATATCTAGGCGGCATATTTTCGCCCTATAGTGAAACCCAGCGTTTTTATAAAACCACGGAAATGTCTGAAGAGTTCGCCGGTGTGACCCAAAGCAGTACCTACCGCTTTATTACCGCCCAGGGTCAGGCGTTTCCTACGGCTAGCCAGGCCAAAGCCCAGCTGGCTATTAAAAACGGGGAAACAACTTTTACCGCAGACAATGATACGTTTACGCTGGATAAAATCAGCAGCGAAGGCTATACCATTTCCCAAATGGCTTCAGTCGCCAAGGCAGAAACACTGGGTGGCAGCATTACGGTAAGCTCCGCTAACAGCAATGAGCTGCCGGAGGGGCTGGAAGAAGCCTTTACCCAGGCTGTTCAAGATGAGTCCGAAAGCTTTACACTGGGGGATACGACCTATCAGGTGGAGCGGGATCGCAAAACCTATTATGCTAAAACCAGTCTGTATATTGGCGTCGCCACCATGAAACTGATTGATTTTGACTCGGCGGACAGCCAGAACAGCACTGACTTTACTATTGCTGCTCTACAGGCCGAAGATACAGCTATGGCTAACGGTCAAACGGTGACGTTTCAAGCCGAAGGTCAGACATATACGCTTGAATACAATCAGGCCGATGATGCCGCACTGATTTATCAGGCGGGTCAGACCTCGGCCTATGCCATTGTGAGTAACTACATTGTCAACTCCGTGCAGTCTGACGTGCATATCGGGATTGACTTACGCCAGCAAATCGTTGAAGCGGTCCAGAGTGGTGAAGACCAGCTGGTTTATGATAACAATGAGTATGACATCAGTCGTCAGAACAACCGCTGGACGCTCACCTTGCAGCAGGATAAAACCGTATTTGATGCTTACGCATTTCCTTCCCGCGCGCACTGGCTGGGCACAGATGGTTATGGCATGGATATCCTGACCCGTCTGATGTATGGCGGCCGCGTCTCCATCCAGATTAGCTTTATGGTGGTGCTGATCAGTCTGATCCTGGGGATTACCTTAGGTGGCTTGTCCGGCTATTTTGGCGGCTGGGTTGATTTTGTGATTATGCGTTTGGTAGATATTTTTTACTGCCTGCCCACCTGGCCGATCATGATTATTATTGGCGCGGTTATGGATGAAATGAAAGTGGATTCGGCAACCCGCATGAACTTCCTGATGCTCCTGCTGGGGGTGCTGGGCTGGTCTGGCGTGGCCCGTATGGTTAGAGGTCAGATCTTAGGTTTGCGAGATCAGGAGTTTATGATCGCAACGGAAGCCACCGGCTTGACCGTAGGCCGGCGTATTTTTAAACATCTGGTACCTAATGTCATCCCCCAGCTGATCGTTATGGCGACGATGAGTATGGGCGACACGATTCTGACTGAATCCACCCTGAGCTTTTTGGGCCTGGGGGTCAAATATCCCTTTGCTTCCTGGGGTAACATCATCAATGCGGTCAGCACCCAGTACGTGATGACCAATTACGTTTTTGTCTGGCTGCCGGCAGGTCTGTGTATTCTGATTACGGTGCTGGGCTTTAACTTTATCGGTGACGGCTTGCGCGACGCGTTTGACCCTAAGATGAAACGGTGAGGAATAATCATAATGGCAAGAAAATCCCAAAAAAGTGCGAATTATTTGTCGGCGCGAACCATTCGCCGTACCGCTAAAGAGAACCGCCGCATTACCCGACAATTTGAACAAAAGCTGAACCGCAAGCATGTGGCGCCGTCTGAATATGCGACCACGATGAAAGATCCGGCCAATGTTTTGGAAGTAGAAGACTTGAAAACCTACTTTTTTACGGACGCCGGAACGGTTAAAGCCGTAGATGGCGTCTCCTTCACTGTCCCGCGCGGCAAGACCATCGGACTGGTGGGCGAAAGCGGCTGCGGCAAATCTGTCACCAGCCTGTCCATCATGCAGCTGCTGCAGCGGCCGCAAGGTCAGATCGTCAGCGGCGCCATCCGTCTGACTCAGGACCAGGGCCAGGCTGTGGATATCACCCAAATGCCGATCAGCGCCATGGAAAAGATCCGCGGCAAGGATATCTCCATGATCTTTCAGGAGCCGATGACCAGCCTGAATCCGGTGTTCAAAATCGGCAGTCAGCTGGATGAGGTGATTGGCCTGCACAATCCGGATATGAGCCGGGAAGCGGTGAAAGAGCGCACCATAGAGATGCTGGAGCTGGTCAGCATTGCCAACAGCCGCGCCGTTTATGACATGTATCCCCATCAGTTGTCCGGGGGCATGCGCCAGCGGGTCATGATTGCCATAGCTTTGGCCTGCAGTCCCAAGGTCATCATTGCGGATGAACCGACGACCGCGCTGGATGTCACCATTCAGGCCCAGATTCTGGATATATTGCGCCGGCTGAAGGATCAGATCAACAGCAGCATTGTTTTGATCACGCATGATCTGGGCGTCATCGCGGAAATGGCGGATGAGGTGGTGGTCATGTACGCCGGGCGGATTGTAGAAAAAGGGACGGTTGAGGAGATCTTTAAACATCCCAGTCACCCGTATACCCTGGGTCTGATGGCTTCCAAGCCGGTGGTATCCCGCCATGTAGAGCGGCTGTACAGCATACCCGGCAATGTGCCTAACCCTATTGAAATGCCGGATTATTGCTACTTCAGAGACCGTTGCGACCGGGCTTTCGCGCCGTGCTTCGGTGAATATCCGCCCATGATCAGTCTGTCGCCTACCCATAAAGTCGCCTGCTACTGCTACCAGCAGTCCGCTGATACAAAGGAGTGAAATCCGTGGCTAATCATAAAACATCAAATGCCAGTCAAACCACCCGGGAGGCTCAGGAACTCCTGTCCGTACGCCATCTCAAGACCTACTTTCCCATCAAGTCGGGGGTCTTGCAGCGTGTAACCGGTTATGTAAAAGCCGTGGATGATATCAGCTTTAAATTGTATCCCGGCCAGACCATGAGTCTGGTGGGCGAGAGCGGCTGCGGCAAAACGACAGCCGGGCGGACCATTTTGCGCCTGACGCCGAAATCGGCCGGTGATGTGTTGTTTGAAGGTAAAGATATCTACCAGCTGGATGCGCAGGAATTGCGGGCACTGCGGCCGCAAATGCAGCTGATTTTTCAGGACCCTTATTCCAGTCTCTCTCCGCGCATGCCGGTGGGCGAAATCATTGCGGAAGCTCCGCGCCAACACCACATTGTGCCCAAAGCGCAGTTTGACGCTTATATTGACAAGATCATGAAGGACTGCGGCCTGCAGCCTTACCACCGGGATCGATATCCGCATGAATTCAGCGGCGGGCAGCGTCAGCGCATCTGTATCGCGCGCGCCCTGGCGCTCAACCCCAAATTTATTGTCTGTGACGAGCCCGTGTCAGCCCTGGACGTTTCCATTCAGGCGCAGATTATTAATCTGCTGATGGATCTGCAGGCCCAGTATAATCTGACCTATCTCTTTATATCGCATGACCTTTCCGTCGTGGAGCATATTTCAGATCTCATTGGGGTCATGTATCTGGGCGATCTGGTTGAGCGGGGCACCAAAAAGGAAGTCTTTGCCCGCCCGCTGCATCCCTACACTCAGGCGCTGTTCAGCGCCATTCCGGTACCGGATCCAGATTACAAGATGAATCGGATCATCCTGGAAGGCTCCATTCCGTCTCCGGCCAACCCTCCCGCGGGCTGTAAATTTCACACCCGCTGCCGCTACTGCATGGCAATCTGCAAACAGCAGGTGCCACCGTCTTATGAAGTGGAACCGGGGCATGTGGTTAATTGTCATCTTTATGCTGGCTCCCCGGTGGTGGATGATCTGGTCGGCTCCGATGATATGGAACAACAGCTGACCCGGGAAAAACTGGCAGCCTCTGGCGACATAGCGGCCGGAGCCGCAACTGCCCGCGGCCAGCTGAGCGCGGAGGAAATTGTCTCGGAGACCCTGAAGGAAGAAGCCCGTGCGGACAGCCAGGGGGCAGTTTTAGACCGCGGCAGAAAGTGGATGCAAGAACGCGAACAGCAACTGGAGCGGATGCAGGCAGACCGGCGTCAGGTTGAAACCGCCGCGGCAGCCCTTCAGGACGAAGCCGCGCCGGCGGTGCGGCCGGATGACAGCTCAAAAACGGAAGAAAGCTTAAAATAACCGCTCCGGGCTTTACTCGTGACCCATGAGGCGGCGGCAGACCGCCGCCTTTGCATATAATGAAACAACAGACTAAGCCGCAGGCAGCAGCAGTAAGGAGGCCGCATCAGTGCATAACCAAAACCCGCAGGAGCCAAGCCGCCGCGCCCGCCGCTTTAGGCTTTGGGAGGAACAGGATGATGGGCGCACAATTGCGCCCATGGACGCAGGCGGCCTGGCCCAGGGGGAGCAGCGCCGCTCCTGGCTGGAGGGTTCTGTCTTTGACCCCCGGCGTCATCTTCCTCCGGAAGCGCGGGCTGCGGATCAGGCCCGGCGGCGCCAGGCCACCGTGCCGGCACTAAGCCGCAAAGAAGCGCGGCGGCTGAGCCTTAATGTCGTGCTGGCCGGGTTAATGATTGCCGGTATTTACCTGGGCCTCATGGCGCTGTTTTTACTCTTCTGCCAGTTTGTCTGGTTCAGATAGCGCCGCTTAGCGTTAAATTGGGCAGGGTAAGGCCGCCGCAGCGGTCAGGCTTAGTAGCTGAATAAGTTGTACCGGCCGTTTCCTTACACCGTTAACTTAAAATAGACCGCGGCCTTGGCGGGTTTACGATCCAGCAGGATCTGCTCATCGCGGACGCCAAGCTGGCGCAGGTTATCAATCTGATCCATCATGAACAGCTCGCTGCCAACTACATAAACCCAGGCTGACGGCAACTGGGGCAGCAGGGCCAGACGTTCGCGTAAGGCCGCCCGCCCTGGCAGCGCCTCTATATCCAGCTTGTTGCCGTTAAGCCGAAGCTCAGTCAGTTCGTCTTCAAAAACAAATGGCCATCGCGCGCCAGCGGCAGGCAGGACCCGATTTTGAACAAAGCCAGCGTATCTCCGGGTTTGGCCTGAAATAATCGCGTTTTAAACACCGTAGGCTGGCGGTTAATTCGGGTGACAAAAGAAAGGCGGCCATCTTCAGGCAGCGTGCAGATGGACATGTGCCGGACTAAATCCCGGATCGGTCCCTCCTTTTGCATAAAATCCGGCCGCGCCACATGGGTATGC
>JAQWFM010000017.1 GCA_028704415.1 Oscillospiraceae bacterium
CTCCGGGGTAACTGTAGGCTCCGGCGTGACCGTAGGCTCCGGCGTGACCGTTGGCTCCGGCGTGACCGTAGGCTCCGGGGTGACCGTAGGCTCAGGCGTGGCCGTGGGCTCAGGCGTGACCGTGGGCTCCGGCGTGGCCGTGGGCTCCGGGGTAGCGGTGGGCTCCGGCGTCGCCGTGGGCTCAGGCGTGGCCGTGGGCTCAGGCGTCGCCGTGGGCTCAGGCGTCGCCGTGGGCTCAGGCGTCGCCGTGGGCTCCGGCGTGGCCGTGGGCTCAGGCGTGGCCGTGGGCTCAGGGGTAACCGTAGGTTCCGGCGTAGCGGTGGGCTCCGGGGTAGCGGTAGGCTCCGGCGTAGCGGTGGGTACCGGCGTAGCGGTGGGCTCCGGCGTAGCGGTGGGCTCCGGCGTAGCTGCGGGCGTAGCCTCCGCCTGGCGGTTTAGTTGGCTGGGGGTAGGTGAAGGATCCACCGGCAGCGGCTCCGTGGTAGTCGTTTGCTCACTGTAAGCCAAAGTCTGCGGTAGCTCATCTGTAGCTAACTTAGCCGCCTGGTTGTCAGAGGTCGCCAAAGTGGTCTGCGTGACCACGGTATCTCCACCGACCGCCGGTTCTGAATCCGGGGACGTTAAGTAGGATTTGTTGCATCCGCTGGAGAGCATCACAAAAGTCAGACATGCAGACAAAATCGTCATGACCCGTCTTTTCCTTGAATATTGATGGTGCTTCATAATCGCCCTCCACATGAGGAAATGATTATATTATACGGCTTTAGCGGCCTAATGGACAGTGCATTGACCAAACACAGCAAAACAGGGCCGAAAATCGTCCCCGTTTACCGCAAAGTGAGCTCAGCTACATCCTCATCGTCCAGAGCAGCAAGCAGTCAGGCCCAGTTTGATCTATTTCAGGCAATCCGCCACTTGTGCTTCTGGCTGAAGTAAAGGCCATGAAAAGCATACTGCTGTCAGCCATCATAGTATATTTACATGATTAGGACGTGGTCGTCGTAAAGGTAACGCGAAGCTAAGCAAACAGGCTGCCCAGGGCAAAAACCCCTCGCCCCTTAAGCGGGCCGATCGCCTGAACCGCTCAATCTGCCTGATAATAATACTGAGTTCGGACAGGACCATCCAATTCCAGCCGGATGACATTAGCCCAGGGGAATGGCGGTTGAACCGGCAGACCTGAGATAATCAGCCGGCGGCCATCCCGGCGCACCGGCAGGGATTCGCCGGTAGCCAGCAGGGTTGCCTGCCGCACCTTATTAGCCAGCAGTGTTGCCTGCCGCACCTTATTAGCCAGCGCCGTCACGATTACTTCGCCCCGGCTATCCCAATGCTGCAGTACAAGGTAGGCCCTGTCCCCACAGGTCGTCAGCCGACCACCGCTCACATAGTCCCACCAGTCAGGCAGCTGCCGGTCTGTACCATAGATAGCTTCGCACCTTCAACCACTCGCCAGTCTCTTGCAGTCGGCTGACCGCCGTACAGGGAATCACCCCATCTGGATCCGGCCCGACATTGAGCAGATAATTACAACCACGGGCAGCACAGGCGGTCAGCTGGCTAATAATGGTTTCGGTGGTTTTCCAAGCCTGATCCAAGGGCGTGTAACCCCAGGAATTATTCAGGGTCACACAGCTTTCATACAGACGGTCGTTGTGGCCGGTGGCGTTGAGAATGGTTTGTTCCGCTGTGCCATAATCCCCAGGCAGACCGGCGCGGTCATTTATTAGAATATCAGGCTGCAGCGCTCGGATTTGTTTGAACAAAGCCTGGCTTTGCCAGATATCAGCTGTTTGATCCCCCCAGCCGCCTCTGAAATTGGCATCATCCGCACAATCAAAGAACAAGATATCAATCGGCCCATAGTGGCGCATGAGTTCCAGCGTTTGAGCATGAAACAAAGCGACCAAAGCCTGCCACCCGTCCGGATCCTGCTCCGGCCCGCGGAAATAAGCCGGTTGGTCCCAGTCCTTAACTGAAAAATACAAGCCCAGGCCTAATCCTTCGGCACGGCAAGCTTCCGCGTATTCTGCGATAAAATCCCGGCCAGCCCGGGTTTTTACAGAGGTAAATTCGGTTTCCTGACTGTCAAACAAACAGAAACCATCATGGTGTTTGGCGGTCAGCACCATATATTTCATCCCCGCTTGACGAGCCAATCTTGCCCACTCCCGCGGCCTGAAGCTTTGGGGATTAAAGCGATCGGCTAAAGCGTGATAGTCAGCGGCTGGAATGGCCTCATGGTAGCGTACCCACTCACCGCGGCCCAGCAGACTATAGAGCCCCCAGTGAATGAACAACCCAAAACGGGCCTGATTGAACCATTGGTAACGGCTGGTTTTATCCATGTTATAATACCTGCTTTCTTTTTTATCTAAACCGGTTTTTGAGTTATACCCTGTCAGCCTGACTCAGGATGGTTTGGGTCCGGTGGTCCGGCTGCGGTATTCACTCGGTGAGCAGTGCATGATTTTGCGGAAAACCCGGCTGAAGTAGAAATAATCGTTAAAGCCCACATCTTCAGCAATCTGGGCGATTTTACTCCCGGATGTACGGAGCAATAAGGCCGCCTGATCAATTCTTTGCTGATTCAGGAACTCCACCAGGGTGCAGTCAAGATTTTTGCGAAACATTTGGCTGATGTAGCAAGGGTTAACATGAAAAAGGTCTGCCAGATAGGTCAGGCTGATATTTTGATTGTAGTGGTTAACCAGATACTGATATATATTTTTGAACGTCTCATTTGATAGCGCGCCCGCCACAGGTCTGCTGACTGGTGCCGCAGCCCAGGCTGCATAACTGGCCTGGATTTCATCCAGCATGGCATATACATTAGGATAGGCTTCTGCCATGGCTTCATAATCAGCTATTTCGCCGACCTGCTCTGAATTATGGCGAATGAGCCATTTATTATAGATATGATGAATCCGCAAGGTGTAATCTATGCTGTTTTAATTCTGCATAAAATCTGCTGTAATCCGCCGCAGTAGTCGCTCCAGCAAGGCTTGCCAATTAGCTGAAGTAGCTTGCCCCGGCTGGGCTTCAACCGCATCCTGGCCCAAAATACGATCCAGCTCTACCAGCAAGACCAGATTATCTGTACAAGTTCCCGCTCTGGTAAGCAAACCGGTTCCCGGACTTTGATGACAAAAAACCTGATAAGCGCAACGCCTGGCTTCACGGATTGCCGCCGCCACTTGCTCGGGTCCGCAAATCTGGCGACTCACCCCCACATGCAGGCTTGTTTTGTCTGAGCTAAGCTTAATCTGCTGCTCAAACTGCTCCAGGCAGGCTTGCGAACAAAAGCCAATGGCCTTATGGTAGCCGGCCCAGAAGGTTAACGGGCTGTTAAGCCAAGTCAATGATGGCAAATGGTTGGCAAAAACCGCAAAAATGGTATCCGTCTTAAAATCAATTGCTTTTTCCCGGTAGATCTGATCCATATACTGTAAGGCATGTTCGGAACTACTCTGAACGGCATCCAGCAGCCGGATATGATCCAGATCCCGGCGCCAATCCTCATCTAGCCGCTGCCGGATCCGTTCAAGATACCGGCCGATTTCTTCTGCGTCAAACGGTTTGAGGCAGTAGCCAACCGCTTCCATAGACAAAGCCTGTTGAGCATACTCAAACTCAGCATAGCCGCTGATCACCATGCAATAGGGGTCCGGCGCGCGTTGCTTGATTTGGCGCAGCAGGTCCAGCCCGGTGGTATGAGGCATTTTAATGTCGGTAATCACCACCTGAGGCTTTAACTGTTCCAGTTTTTCAAGTGCCTCCTGAGCAGACAACGCAAAGCCTGCCACCTGAAAACCATACTTAGCCCAATTGACTGTAGCCTGTAAGCTCTTTATAACCAGCTTTTCATCATCTACCAGCAGAATATTATACATATGTACTCCTGTATCTTATCCTCAGCGCTCAAGCTTCTGCCGAAGGGGTCGGCTGCCAGGGCAAATAGATATCCACCGCAAAACCTTGACCCTGCATCTGACGAATAACCAGGCCGCCTTTTTTGCCGTACAGATTAGTCAGGCGATTATAGGTATTATATAGACCGAGGTGCTGGTTGCCCCTGTGCTGCCGCAGTTGCCGCATAATTTCCTGCCGGCGTTTTTCATCAATTCCAGCACCATTATCCCGAACTTCCAGCAGAACTTTGTCGCCTTTTCTGTGCCCGGTCAGCCAAATCATCACGGAACCGTTTTGTTCCATGCCGTGAAGCACGGCATTTTCAACCAGCGGCTGCAGTAATAGCTTGGGAATCTGTTGTCCCAGCAGTTCCGGCTCAATCTGATATTCATACTTCAGCTCATTACCAAAGCGCATTTTTTGCAGCGCCAGATAGCTGCTGATGACGTCTAATTCTGCGCTCAATCGCACCAGCTTATCCTCACGAACCGCATATCGGAATAGCCTGGCCAGGTCAGTCAGCATAATAAACGTATCATGAGCGTTTTCGTCAACTGCCGAGCCTTTGATGGCCTCCAGCGTATTAAACAGAAAATGAGGGTTAATCTGACTGTACAAGGCATTTAATTCAGCTTGTTTCTGAGCCAGTTCACTCTCATATAATTGCATAGAGGTTTGCACCAGACGGTGGTTCATATCATTCAACTCGTTCATCATGCGATTAAACTCATCTGCCAGCAGCACCAGCTCAGAGGCCCCATTAAGATGGATGGGCACTTTAAGCAAGCGAAGATCACCCTGGCGGACGCCGTTCAAATAGCTTACAAACTGACGGATGGGCCGGATAATATCATTGCTGGACAAAAACGTTAACAGCAGCATAATGGCCAGCGCAATCAGGCAGGCGGCCTGTGTCCAGCGTTTAGTGCTTTCCAGACCCTGAACCAGTTCATCTGCGGTAATCAGGAAAACAATATGTCCACCCAGCGTGTCGAAGCTGCCCGTTTCAATGTAATACGTCTGACCGTTAAAGGTTTGGACCGTTTGCAGATAATTGCCAGCCTGATTGAAATACAGGCTGTAATCGGTACTGGTCCCCTCCGCAACATTCTGGTAAGCCAGCGTTTGATTGCGGTCAAAAATCAACATCTCCGGGTATTGATCATTAGCCTGATAGCGGGAAAAGCCGAAAATACTCTGCATATTAAAGGTAATGAGCACCGTACCAATTTTTGCTTTGTTGGTAAAGTCAGTCGTGGAATAAACGTTAGCACCTACGGTAAACAGCCAGTCTTCATGATGGTTGATGGTCATCTTATGCAAGCCGGTATAATACCACAAGGTTTTTTCCGGTATTTCCTGCGCAATCGTGCGGACCACATCCTCCTCCAGATTTATATTAACCACATTGCCGTACAACCCAATCACCGCAATATCGCGAATACCGCTTTGAATTTCAGCAAAGGGTTTGATGAAGTTCAAGATCGCAGCGTGATCATTCTGGATGGCGGTTGCATTATCCAGCTCCAGATAGCTCTGTACAGAACGGCTGTAAGCTATATTTTCGACCATACCGTTGAGGTAACTACAGTTGAGCTGTACGGATTCATTCATCTGTTCAATCAAGCCCTGAAAATTACTGCGGTTATTACGAACAATCATCGTTTTGCTGCGGCTGTAATACATAAAGAGAACCAGCTGCATAATCAGCAGACTGAGAATACACACTGAAAAAATCAGGGTTCTGATAGATCTGAAGCGATGCAGGATCTTCACAGACACTTGTTTCCTAAACTCCTTAAAGACACGGCAAAGACGGTCCGGCATGGACCGCCTTTATCTTCGACAGTGGATGGTTACAGTTTATGTGGTGATCTTATGGTTGGATACCTTCGCTGCTGGCCTGGTCGGTCACTGATGCTATGGCTTCCTGCAGGCCTTTGCTGTTAAATTCGCTGATCATATTAGCATGAGCCGTAGCCGGATCTTCGTCACCAATAATGATGTTATTGGCATAAGCCTGGTAATCTTGCCACAAACTGGAAATATTGGTTTTAGCGTCGTTATTCATTAAGAAGACATCAAAGTTAATTGGAGCAGCAACCGCGTTTTCGCTTTCGTATTTGGCCGTTTCATTTTTCAGGGTATTGTAGCTGGCAATCACTTCATTGGAGCTGGTCACGCTGTCTCCGCTGAGCTCATAGCCAGTATGCCAACTGGCCAGATAACCAATACTGGCGGTGATCGGATATTTATCGCCCAGAGTGGTGTCCGTCAGCAAACTGACGTTCCCGTCATCCGTTTTTTCCCAGTCTACCCCTTCAATACCGTTATTCAGTAAGGTAGCATATTCGTGCGAGTACATATAATCCAGCAGTTGGAGAATGCGGTCCAGTTTGGCATCATCTACCTGAGCACTGATATAGGATTCTGACCAGTAAGGCGTGCTGGTATAAACATAAGCGTTACCGTCTTCTGCCGCAAAGGGCAGAATAAAGCCAAAAGCATCTGTGAAGCTGGTTACATCGGTATTGGATTCCATAAAGACTTCCGGATCAAAATCGCCGCCCAGCATGACGCAGGCTTTACCGCTCATAAATTTGCCGATACCATCACCGTCTTTTTGGGTAATGAAATCGGGATCCAGGAGACCCTCCTGATACAGACTCTGCAAGCGTTCCAAATAGGGAATGGTTTTTTCTGAAACATAACTGGGCATCCACTGATCATTCTCATAAACCCAGGAAGACGGGTTAGCCAGCTCGGGAAAGATATCCAGCGCCAGGGTGCCCATATAGGCCGTGCTGTTCATGGCAATGCCTACCGCGTCAGGATGATTGGCCTGCATGGCTTTAACCATTTCCACCAGCTCATCATAGGTTTCCGGTGCGCTGTCATAGCCAGCCTCTGCGGCCCAGTCTTTCCGGTACATAACCGCCCGGGACATGCCGCTGGCTTCGCTGACCGATTGCGTCAGGTCACCGCCGCGCGGGATCATATAAAACTTTCCGTCCAGCGCCAGCGCCTGAACTAAGTCCAGACTAAATAAGGTATCCAGGTTAGCATATGCGCTCAGGTCAGTCGGTAATTCTTTAATGATGCCCTGTTCAGCCCAGTTCTTATACAGGCCAAAATTATCCGTCGCTAAAGCATCGACAAAAACATCCGGCAGGGTACTAGAGGCGGCCCATACCTTGTTTTTTTCCGAATAGTCATTCCAGGTTACTTCAATCGGTGATATCTCGATATTCAATTGCTGGCAAAGCTGCTGGTAAATCGTATCACTGTCGGCATTTTCAGCATTGAAGGCATTCTGGATGCCCCAGTAGGCTACCGTTAAGGTTATTTTTTCAGAATTATCCGCTGTAGTGGACGCGGCGGTGGTGTCCGCGCCTGCGTCTGCCGCTCCGGCGGTCGCAGCTGAATCGGTCGCAGCCGCACCTGCGGTGGTCGCTGTACTGCCGGCGCTGGCGCAGCCGGTCAGCAGCAAGGCAGCACTCAGCACTGCGGCTAAGCTCTTTACGGTCAGCTTAATCTTTTTCATAATCACATCTCCTCTTTATTTATTGATAAACACGCGACGGTTTATATGCAAAATAAACGCCTGGCGGTTTATTTCTGTAGCTGCGGGCGGGTAAACCCGGAAAGATTATTCTTTGATAGAACCGATCATGATACCTTGCGTAAAGTATTTCTGAATAAAGGGATAGACACAGAGAATTGGCACTGCCGCGATGACAATGATGGCATTTTGAACTGATTCTGAGTAAGAATTGCCCATCTTACTGACCTTATCCAGAGCAGAGACATTGTTGAACAGCGTACTCATATTGACAATGGCATTACGTAAAATAAGCTGCAACGGCTGTTTGTTGATCTGATTGATAAACAGCATACCCATCCACCACTCATTCCAGCGGTCTACGGCGTAAAACAAGGCAATAGCGGCAATAATTGGCTTGGAAATCGGGACAATGATGCGCAGCAAAATCGTATAATATCCGGCCCCGTCTATCTTGGCCGATTCCTCTAAACTAGACGGCAATTCATTAAAAGAGTTTTTCATAAGAATGAGATTGAAGGTGTTGACCGCAACCGGAATAATCATGACCGCGATGTGATCCACCAGGCCCAGATTTTTGATCGTCAGGAAATAGGGCACACCAATCCGCCGGAAAAAAACATGGTGAAAATAATCAAATTCATAATCAGGTTGCGCCCAGGCAGTTGCTTTTTAGTCAGTGCGTAAGCGCCAGGAATGGTCAGGGCCAGGCTGAGCGCCGTACCAACCACCGTTATAAAGACCGTTACCAGAAAGCCGTTGACCACTTTGCCGTCATTGATCAGATATTTATAGGCGGAAATATCAAGGTGTACCGGATAAAGAAAAACCAGCTGAGTATACTTATCACCCTGGCGGGACAAGGAAATCAACAAAGTCTGATAAAAAGGAAAGATGCAGATTAAGGACAACAAACCAATGATGATTTTAATGGCCAACTCCATTGGGGAAAAATGTTTACGCCGTTTCATATCAAATTACCCCCGTACCCGTCAGACGGGACACTACCTTATTAGCCAGATAGAGCAGGCCAAAATTAATGACCGATTTAGTAAAACCGACTGCGGTAGAAAAGCCAAAGCCGTCCGAAGATTGAAATGCACTGCGGTAAACATAGGTATCAATAATGTCGCCTTTGCTATACACCGCGCTGTTGTACAGGTTAAATACCTGATCAAAGCCACCGTTCATAGCTGAACCAACCTGGAGTATAAACAAAACCGCAGCCGTTGACAGAATCCCCGGCCAGGTGATGTACCACATGCGCTGCATTCTGGAGCAGCCGTCCAGGGTAGCCGCTTCATATAATTCCGGATTGATCCCGGCTATGGCGGCCATATACAAAATGGTGGACCAACCGGCTTCCTTCCAGATATTGCTGGCAAAAAGCAGGCCCACAAATTGGTTGCCGTTGACTAAAAGGCGATTTTTGCCTAAGCCAAACAGCGCCAGAATCTGATTCAGTACGCCTTGATCTTGCAGTAAGGTGATGACGATACCACTAAGCACAACCCAGCTCAAAAAATGCGGAAACGTCAGGATGGTCTGATAAACGCGTTTCAGTTTGCTGCGGGATATTTCATTCAAAAATAAAGCCAGAATGATAGGAATGGGAAATTCAATAATTAACCGGCCTAAACTAATAATGATTGTGTTTCTGAAGGCTCTCCAAAAATCCGCGCTGGCAAAAAGCTTTTTAAAGTTGGCAAATTGATTCCAGGGGCTGGCTAAAATCCCTTTAGCATAGTTAAAGTCCTTAAAAGCCAAGGTAATGCCATACATGGGCACATAAGAAAAGATTAAATAGAAAGCCAGAATTGGCACGAGCATCAGATAGAGCTCTTTATACCCAACTGCCCGTTTAAGCAATTGATAGCGCCCGGCAGGCCTTTTCATGTCATATTATCCCCCTTGCTTCATTTATTCTTCATTCTCCTATACAATACAGCAACGGTTTGCTAGCGAATAATGTCTGAATTTTAGTCATTATTGTCTAAGCATGGATAATTCTTAGTTGTCTTATTGAGTTGGGCAAAAAAGGGGCTCGTGGCGTTATGGCACAAAAATACCGGGGTCAAGCTTATCTAAAGTCCGACAAGATTGACTCCGGCAGATAGTACTGGGTTGGGCGGGCAACGGTAAACGGGTTCATCACCCCTGAAAGTCAGGTTTGACTTAACAACTCTACTCAGACGGCTTTACTTAATGCCCAGTTTCTCCATCATTTCCTGGACTTCACCTTCACCGGAAGCAAAGTGCTCCGCTTCCTCCGGATCCAGGTGACGCATCAGCGTCATGAGTTCACCCATGTGAGCTTTTTCCTCATCCCGGATATCCGCCAGGACCGCTTTAGCCAGCTTATCATCGGTAGCCTGCACATGCGCGTCATACAGAAAAATGGCTTCCAGCTCTCCGGCTATGTCTAATCTCAGCGCCTGCACCAGCTCCGCCTTGCTCAGTTTACGCGGAACATTACCTTCAAACGGATTTGCAAACAGTGGCATATCTTACCTCCTGCCAAGGCCTCAGTCTGGTGAGGCTGCGCGACCATATTGCACGTTTATAGTATAGCAAACACAAAGTTATCCTCGCAACACCTTCGCAAGCCGATCGCATTAAACAAATTATAAATAATGATTATCCTTTACAAGCTAATGACCCTGTCGCAGCAGCTGCGGCAGGGTCAGGCCAATTCAGCCTTGCTTCAATACACAACCGTCAGTTGCATTTTGAAGGGCTTTTCTGCCGCCACCGCATGTGGAACACCGGCAGGCATGACCAGGCTTTGACCGGCTTCAACCGCGTACACCTGGCCTGCCAGCGTAATCCTGCCGCAGCCATCCAATACAGTGACCAGCGCATCGCCGTCCGCGGTATGGGTGCTGATTTCTTCGCCCGCCGCAAAGGCAAATAAGGTCAGGCTGACGGCTTCATTTTGGCTTAAGGTGCGGCTGACCACTTCGCCATCCCGATATTCAACCAGATCCGCTAAAGCCAGGACCTGGCCAGGTTGAATGTTTTTCAATTTTGGAACTGACATCTTTCTACCTCCATCTGCTTATGCTGAGTGGCTTATGCCGGGCTGCCATCAGCATTCTGGCCTGATACCAGCCGTTTTTCGCCTTCCAGCGCCCGCAGGGGCGCAATATCCTGGGTAGCCTCCAGCACGCCCAGATAGCGGCCCTCCCGGTCGCGCAGCGCGTAGTAGCGAATGAGAATCATTTTATCACCCATACGGATCCAAAAGTCTTCCTGATCTTTAGCGCCGCTGCGAAAGTCACGGATGATACCTTCAACAATGTGCACGCTGGCCGGGGGATGGCAGTTGACCACCTGGCGGCCGATGATGGAGCGGGTGCGCGGGAAGACGCGCTCACGCCCTTCAGAAAAGTAACGGACGCGGTCCTGGTCATCCACAAAGGTCAGATCAACCGGCAGGGTATTGAGGATAGCTTCCATCTGGGCCGCGCTGAGCTGGCCGGTGCGCAGGCTGAGCTGGCCTTTATCCGGCGGCAAGGCGGCGTCTGGGCCGGCGTCCGAGGTGGCAGCGGCTGCGGCGGTCGGGGCAGCGGCAGCGGCGTTCGGGGCAGCCGGCTGGGCCTGGAGCGGATCCGGCCAGAGTGGCGGTGGGCTAATCAGGCAGTAACCAAGCTCAGCGCTTTCCCGGGCAATGCTGACCCAGGCGTCCGGTGACAAGGACTCCTGCAGCAACGGCACCAAGATCCGTTCCTCTTTAAAAATCATTTCCTCCAGGCGCTTCAGCACCTGACGAAACGCCGCTACGCCGGAGACGTCATTTTGTGCCAGCTCACGGTAAAAGGTTTTCAGGCCGGCGCGGATCTCATCATCCACCCCCCACATGACTTGTGGCGGTCCCGCGATACCTTTTTGCTCCAGGTAGGGAAAATAGAGATTTTCTTTCCGGCTGTAGTGACGGTCAATCTGCAGCAGCTGTTCCAGGGTGGCTTGCAGGGGCGCCTGCAGTGCAGGGCGGGGATCGGCGGACCAGGCGGCCAGCCGCGGTTCCAGAGTTTTTTCGATCAGACGCTCCAGCGCGCGGTTTTCCCGGATCAAGGTATTAATGGGGTGCCCTGGCTGGGCCTCGGGGGGCTGGGCCTCAGGGACCTGCGGGCGGTGGATATCCGCCAGACTGCCTTTAAATACGGCTGCGTGGACATCACAGAGCGCTTGAATTTCAGCTACAGGGAGGCCTTCGGCAATGAGTTGCTGTTCAGCGGCAGAGATCTCTGACGCGTCAACGCTGCCAAAGCCTTGCTCAAACTGGGCAGTGACTGCCTCGATCGATTTGCCCTCATGCAGTTGCCTGAGGATGTCCTTGATCAGCTGGACCCGGTGCTGGTGATTGTTGATTTCCTGGCTCATTTTAGCTCCTTTCAAACAATGACGGGGGTGAGACTAGCCTGGCGGTGGGCTTTGGATTTGATGGCCGCCTTGGGTTAGCCCAAGCTTACGGCAGGTGCGGCAAAATCTATGTGGTTTTTCCAACTAAGCGTAAATTATTTCGGTTTCGTGCTACCTGAATAACATTTTTCGTTGCTCATGCACGGATTTGACTTTAGCCTTGCAGGATCTTAGGATGAAAGCAGTTTGGGCTGTTCAGCCAAATCAAAGAAACAGGTGAAGGCATATGCTGCAAATTGGCGGGTTTCAAAAACTGACGCTGCTGGATTATCCCGGCAAGGTCGCGGCGACACTTTTTACGGTGGGCTGCAACTTTCGCTGTCCCTATTGTCAAAATGCGTCCCTGGTGATTCCGGGGCGCCAGCTCACCCTCCTGGACCCTGAAGCGGTGCTGGCTGAGCTGGGCCGGCGGCGCAAGCTGCTGGACGGGGTCTGCATCACTGGCGGGGAGCCGCTGCTGCAAAGCGATCTGGCGGATTTTCTGGTCCGGCTCAAAGGCATGGGCTACAGCATCAAGCTGGACACCAACGGCAGTTTTCCGCAGCGGCTGCAGGCTTTGGTCCAACAGGGGCTGGTGGATTATGTCGCCATGGACATCAAAAACGCCCCGGCGGATTACGCGCGCACCGCGGGTATTCTGCCGTCAGTACTGGAGGCGCTGACCGTGACCAAGGACTGGCTGCTGACTGATGCGGTGGATTATGAATTCCGAACCACCGTGGTGCGCGGTTATCATGATGCCTCGCGGTTAGCCCGGCTGGGCGCCTGGATCCCGGGTGCCAAGCGGTATTTTTTGCAGAACTGCGAAGATTCCGGGGACCTGATTCAGCCGGGTCTGAGCGGGTTCAGCCGGACGGAGCTGGAGGCAATGGCCGCGGCGGTCCGGCCGCTGGTGCCATCAGTCGCGATTCGCGGCGACTAAGCGCCGGGCGGCTGTCCGGCAATCCGGCGATCCGGCTGTCCGGCTGTCCGGCAATCCGACGATCCGGCTGTCCGGCTGTCCGGCTGTCCGGCGCGACCAGCCCCGGCGGCGGCGCAACGGAACTGTCACAATACTGTAAAATTGCACTGAGAGGCGCCGGATCGCTATAAGGCCCAGTCCGCGGCTGTTTCACGGCTCAGGGCCGATTCGCCTTGTTCCACAACATCTTGCGTTTTTATCTTTTCGACCATACAATATGTAGCACACAGCCTCGACAGGCTACCCCCACAGGCAGAAATGAGTTAAGGGTGGTTTTGCAGCTGCTGCCCGCCCTGACTATTCCCAATGTCTTGTCCCCGCGGGTATCCTTTGGTTTAGCTCATTCCATCAAGGCATTGTGAGAAGGGAAGGTTTTATGTACCAGGTCATCAAGCGCGACGGCCAGAAGGCCGAGTTTAAAATCAATAAAATATCTCAGGCCATTACCAAGGCTTTTGAAGCGCAACATAAACAGTACACCCCTGATACCATTGATTTTCTGGCGCTGAAAGTGACAGCGGATTATCAGGATCAGATTCACGACGGTCTGATTGAAGTGGAGCGGATTCAGGACAGCGTTGAAAACGTCCTGAGTCAGGCCGGCTACGCAGATGTAGCCAAGGCCTACATCCTTTACCGCCGGCAGCGGGAAAAGGTGCGCAATGCCAATTCCACCCTGCTAGACTATAAGGAACTGGTGGATAAGTATGTCAATATAGATGACTGGCGGGTTAAGGAGAACTCTACGGTGACTTATTCCGTCGGCGGCCTGATCCTGAGCAACTCCGGCGCCATCACAGCCAATTACTGGCTGTCTGAAGTCTATGATCAGGAGGTAGCTGACGCCCACCGCAACGCGGATCTGCATTTGCATGATCTGTCCATGCTGACGGGCTACTGCGCCGGCTGGTCGCTCAAACAACTGATCCTGGAGGGTCTGGGCGGTATTGAGGGTAAGATTTCCTCTTCGCCGGCCAGCCACCTCTCTACGCTTTGCAATCAGATGGTCAATTTTCTGGGGATCATGCAAAATGAATGGGCGGGCGCTCAGGCCTTCTCCTCCTTTGATACCTATCTGGCTCCCTTTGTCCGGGCAGATCAGCTGAGCTACCGGGAGGTCAAGCAGTGCATCCAATCCTTTATTTATGGCGTCAACACCCCCAGTCGCTGGGGTACGCAGGCACCTTTTACCAATGTGACCCTGGACTGGACCGTACCGGCGGATCTCAAGGCACAAAAGGCCATTGTGGGCGGCCGGGAGCAGGATTATTGCTACGGAGACTGCCAGGCGGAGATGGATCTGGTCAACAAAGCCTTTATTGAAATCATGATTGAGGGCGACGCTAACGGCCGCGGTTTTCAGTACCCCATCCCCACCTATTCCATCACCAAAGATTTTGACTGGAGCGACACGGAAAACAATCGCTTGCTCTTTGAGATGACTGCCAAATACGGCACGCCCTATTTTTCCAATTACATCAACAGTGACATGAATCCCAGTGATGTGCGCAGCATGTGCTGCCGGCTGCGGCTGGATCTGCGGGAACTGCGGCGCAAGGGCGGCGGCTTTTTTGGCAGCGGCGAAAGCACCGGTTCCATCGGTGTTGTGACCATCAATCTGCCCCGGATTGCCTATCTGGCCCCAACTCCAGCCGCGTTTTACCAGCAGCTGGATCACATGATGGATCTGGCCGCCCGGTCGCTGGACACCAAGCGCACCGTCATCACCAAGCTGCTCAATGCGGGACTGTACCCCTACACCAAACGTTATCTGGGCAGCTTTGACAATCATTTTTCCACCATTGGTCTGGTGGGCATGAATGAAGCCTGTCTCAACGCCGCCTGGTTGGGTGAAGATCTGACCCGGCCTGCAGCGCATCAGTTTGCGGTGGACGTCCTGAATCACATGCGGGAACGGCTGGTCCGCTATCAGGAGCAGTACGGCGCCTTGTTCAATTTGGAGGCCACGCCGGCTGAATCGACCACCTACCGGCTGGCCAAGCATGACCGCTCCCGCTATCCGGACATCATCACTGCCGGCCGCCCGGGCGAAGTCCCTTATTACACTAACAGTTCGCATCTGCCGGTAGGCGCGACTCAGGATATTTTTGAGGCACTGGAAGCGCAGGACGACCTGCAGGTGCTCTACACCTCCGGTACGGTGTTCCACGCGTTTTTGGGCGAAAAACTGCCGGACTGGCAGGCGGCCGCGGCGCTGGTACATAAAATTGCGCAAAACTACAAGCTGCCTTATTACACGCTGTCTCCTACCTACTCCGTCTGCAGCACCCATGGTTATCTGAGCGGCGAACACTGGACCTGCCCGCATTGCGGCCAGCCGGCAGAGGTTTACAGCCGCATCACCGGCTATTATCGGCCGGTTAAAAACTGGAATGACGGCAAATTGCAGGAATTTAAGGACCGCCAGCTTTATGCGGTCCAGACAGACAGTCTGCCTGACCCCGTTCAGGCCGCGGTCAAAACGGCCGCTGAAAATGCCGCCGGCGCTAAGCCGATGGCGGCAGCCGGGCCCGCAACTGGCAAACGCGAAGGCAAAGGCCAGACCCGGGGGCAGAGTCAGCCAGAAGAGCGCTTGCTTTTTACCACCGCTACCTGCGTTAACTGCCGCCTGGCTAAGCAGGCGCTGACCCAGGCTGGCCTCAGTTACCGGCTGATGGACGCGGCCGAACACCCTGAATTGGTAGAAAAGTTTGGCATCCTGCAGGCGCCTACTTTAGTGACCGTCCGCGGGCAACAGGCCCATAAATACGCCGGGGTACCGCAGGTACAGGCCTATATTCAAGCGGCCCGGCTGCAAGCCCAGAGTTAAGCTGGCCATCAGGAGGACCAATGGACAGCCACCCGGCGCTGCCACCTACACCCCCCAAACACTGCCGTCGGCAGCTACTATGGCTGTTGCCGGCGGTCTGTTTGTTACTGACTTTTTTTCCGCCACTGTCTTTAGGTGTCGTTAATCTGTTTACCCTGCTACCGGCGCTGGCCGGACTGGTTCTTTTGCTCTGGACGGTCAGGCGGCGGAGGCCGGGGCGCGGACAATGGTGGTCCGGACCGGGCAGGCGAGCGCTGCACTGGTTTTTGTTGTTGCTGGCCATCGCGGCGGTCGTGGATCTGAGCGTGATTATAGCCGGCGGACACAGTCAGGCCTGGCAAAAAGCCAAAGCTGATACCCCGGTTATTGTCCTGGGCGCTCAGGTCATGCCTGACGGCCAACCCAGTCTTTTGCTGCGGCAGCGCCTGGAAACCGCGGCGCTCTACCTGAACACGCATCCTGAAGCGGTAGCGATTCTGTCCGGCGGTCAGGGCCCGGATGAGCCGGAGAGTGAAGCCGCCTGTATGGCACGGGTACTGACCACAGAGCTTGGCATTGCCCCGGAGCGGCTGATTCAGGAAACGGCCTCCACCAACACCGCGGAAAACTGTCGTTTCAGTCAGCAGTTGCTAAGCCAGCGGGGCTTGGGGCCGGAGGTGGTCGTGCTGACTAACCGCTTCCACCTGTTCCGGGCCAGCCTGATTGCCCGTGCCCAGGGGCTAACCCCCCTGGGCCTGGCGGCCCCGACTGACTGGCGGCTGGCTTTCGCTCTCTATTTCCGGGAAATGCTGGCTTTGCCTAAATCGATTTTAATGGACCTGGGCTAAAAGTGGCGCCAGTCCTTGTCCGGCTGGTTCCACTCAGCCTGGTTTATCGGGGCACCGCTGCCGCAGCGCGTGCGCCGTAGGCTTGTTCCAGCGCTGTAATCTGCTCAAACAGCCATTGATTGACCGGGGTGGACACGCCATACTGCTGTCCCAGACGGATGACGGTGCCGGCAAATAATTCCACCTCCGTTTTGCGCCCTGCTTCCGTATCCTGGCGCAGCGACGGCTGGCCCGCGGGATCCAGCGGCTCCAGCACCTTAAGCCAGGCTTGCAGATCCGCTTCCGTCAGGCTGACCCCGGCGTGAGGCGCCAGCGCCATGACTTCCCGCATAGCCGCAATCATCGTATCCCGGGGGCGGCCCGGGTTAAGTACGCCGGCATAGTTAGTCTTGTAGGCTGCCGTTGTCTGATTAACCCCTACATTGAGCATAAACTTGCCCCACAGGCGCCGGGACATGTCAGGATCCACCAGATAAGGCACCCCGCAGCGGTCAAACAGCGCCGTCACTGCGGCCAGCCGACCCTGACTCAGGCCCGGTTGCCGTTCGCCCAGGCAAAGCTTGCCGCACTGGGTGTAATGCAGGCGGTTACCTTGTTTCATGGCGTCCATGCCCTGCGCTACTGTATCCAGCACTTTTTCCCGGCCAAAGCGTTCTGCCAGCTCATCCTCACTGCAGATGCCATTCAGGAGTGACAGGATGGTGGTGTCAGGGCCAATTTCACCGGCCGCCAGCGCCATAGCCGCGGGCAGCTGCTGATATTTGACTGCAAAAATCAGCAGGTCGGCAGGTTTTTGTGCCTGACCGGGACTGACATAGGTCAGGTCCAGCCGCTGCCCATTTTGATAGACCCCGGCCTGGCGGTAGCGGCGGCAGCGGTCCTCATCTGCCAGGATTTGCAGCTGTCCCGGCGCCAAATGCGGCGCCAGCAAACTCGCGTAAAGGCCGCCCAAGGCGCCCAGGCCAACAATATCTATGGTTTTTATCATCAGATCCCCCTTTATGATCGATCCTATGCTCCCTGCCGTCGAATATAGCGGCGCCGGTCAACAGTTTTTTCAGTCCCTGGTGTTGAGGCTGCGGTACCAGCGCCTGGCCAGGTTTATATGTAGCTGATTATAGCAAGCCGCGCCTGGCCGTGGCCAGCGCCTGGCTTGTGGCCAGCGCCACGCAGCCTGCCGGACACTGGTCGCGGTGCTTTCCCCGCCGCGGCCAGCGTGCTATAGTCTTAATATTGCAGCCTGAGCCTGCCCCCAAAGGCTGAGGCTGCTAAGTGCCCCGCGGCCAGGCTGGCAAGATGAGGAGGAACGTTCGTTTGAGATTATTGATTATTCGTCACGGAGATCCAGACTATCAGCACGATGCGCTGACCGAGCTGGGCCAAAAAGAAGCGCAGCTGCTGGCCCATTACCTGAGCCACCGCCTGCCGCCCCCCCGCCGTTTGTTTGCGTCACCGCTGGGCCGGGCCTGGGAGACCGCGTCCTATACGGCCAGAGCGCTAAATCAAGAAGTAACCTTGCTGCCCTGGATTGAAGAAGCTGGCGTTCTGCAGTACCGCTATGCGCCGGCACAAAGCCAGGCCGAAGCAGATCAGGACGCGGCGGCGGCTTCTCCGCGCCTGCACCCCCTGGGGCCGTCGGTCATAGCCTGGGACATTCCCGCCCGGGATCTGGACCGGCTGGAAACGCTAGGCAACCAATGGTACCGGGATCCCTGCCTGGTCCATCCGGCCGCGGAAATTTACCTGGAGCGCCTGCAAAAGGGGCTGCGTTCATTTATGGACGGGTTTGGAATTAAACCTGCCCCGGGGAACCGCTGGTCCTGTCATGAGCCCTTGCCGCAGGGTGATGTGGCTATTTTTTGTCACCTGGGTTCCGGTCTGCTGCTGATATCTGCCCTGACCGGTCTGCCGGCGCCGCTGCTCTGGAAGCGGGTCTGGCTGGCGCCTTCCAGTATCAGCAGCCTGCTGCTCGAGCAGCAGGAAGACAGCCGGGTTAACGTCAGGATCACCCAGTTGGGGGCGACGCCGCACCTGCCGGCCGAGCTGGAAAACAATCACAGCGGCCTGCAGTATAATCCGCAGTAAGACAAAGCCGCAAGCCAGATATGAAAGGCGGGCCCCTGCCATGCTGAATTTTGCTTTAATCGCAGACACCCACTATGCGCCGCGGACAGAAGAGAACAACCGCTTTTACAACCGTTCGCTGGACAAAATTAATGCCTGCCTGCCGCTGCTGCAACGGTCTGCGCCTGCCTTTTTGATGCATATGGGAGACGTGGTGGATGTGCCGCATGATCCGGTGGGGGCGCTGAACTGTGCCCAGCAAATCTGGAGTGCCTTGCAGCTGCTGCAAGTGCCGGTCTGGCTGACCGCCGGTAATCACGATATTGATTCCCTGGATCAAAGCAGCTGGCTGCACCTGACTGGTGCGCCGGGCCAGCGGGGGCCGGGTTTATGCTATGCCTGGACCCAGGACGGACACCGCTTAATTGTGCTGGACTGCCTGAGTCAGCCTGACGGCCGCCCCTATACACCAGGTACCATGCGTTGGAAAGCGCTTTGGGTAAGCCCACCCGCGCTGTCCTGGCTGGCCCAAGAGCTGGCTGCCCATCAGACTCAGCCGGTCATCCTGTTTTGTCACGCCTTACTGGACGATCTAGACAGCCCCTATGTCGTCTGCAATGCAGCTGAGGTACGGCATTTATTGCTGCCCTATGCTAATATTGTGGCAGTTTTTCAGGGGCACAAACATGATGGGCAGATTTCATTTATCCATGGTCTGCCGTTCCTGACCGTACCCGCTATGGTAGAAACGCCGGAGCGCGTCACCTGCTGGCAGGCCTGTTCTGACGGGCGGCGGCTGACCGTGCGCCGCTATACCCTCAGCGGGCACCGCACGCTGCAAAGCGATCTGACCGTGCTTAACTGAAAGCGGCTTGCCTTGATTATGTAAGCTTTAGGAGGGTATGATGCAGTCTATTTTTGCCATCAGTGCTTATCAAACCAGCGCGGAAGCTTTTTTTACCGCTATTAAGGAAGCCCAGGCAGACCTGGTGCTGGACGTGCGCCTGCATAATGAGTCCCAGCTGGCCGGTTTCAGCAAACGGCGCGACTTAGCCTGGCTGGTCCCGGCCCTGTGTCAGGCCGATTATGTCTGCGACCGTTTTTTTGCGCCGGAGCCTGGCCTGCTGTCCCGCTATATCAAGCGGGAATTGTCCTGGGAAAGCTATGCCGGCGCTTACCGCAATCAGATGCAGGCGGCCGATGTGACCGCCTATTTCATCCAGCATTACGGACGCTATCAGCGGATCTGCCTGATTGGCACCGCCACTAAAAAACGCCGGTCGCACACGGAGGTGCTGCAGGAACTACTGACCCCCCTGCTGGAGGCGCCCCAGGCGGACCGCTGAGCGTCGGCCTGCCGCCGCCCCGGAGGCGCCGGTTCATCTGCGTGCCCCCGGCTCAGCGCTTAGCGCACCGGAGTCTTAAGCTTTTCCTTTTTGGGTTTAGCTTTGAGCTTAGCCAGTCGCGCTTCATCCTCCGCCCGATTCCGCTCTACCTTAGCCTTAAAGTGGGCTTCATTAGGACTGCCCTCCCAAAGGATCCGGGCTTCAGGCGCCCAGTCCGCCGCATAGCGGTCGCATTTGGCGCACAGATGCTCCGCACTTTCAGGCGATTGCAGATCCGTGGACTTAGCATGGGTTTTAGCTACAATCTCCCGCAAATACTGTGGGTTTTCCAACATGGGGCAAGGCCGTAACATATTATCATTAAACGGCTGGCCATCATGGTAAGCCATAAAGAGCGGCGAACGCAGCGCATCCAGCAGACTCTTTTCCCGGATATTGGAATCACTGTAATGAATGAACACGCAGGGATCTATGTCTCCGTTAGCGTTTATATGCAGGTAGCGCCGGCCGCCGGCAATACAGCCCTCCACAAATTCGCCGTCATTTTGGAAATCAATGGCAAACATCGGCTTGCGGCTGCGAAAGTCCCGCAGGCGGTGGATCATCGCTTTGCGCTGCTCCGGAGTGGGCAGCAAATCAACCGAGGCATCATTGCCGACGGGCATATAGTGGAAGTACCAGACAAAAAGGCTGCCCAGTTCAATCATGTGATCAAAGAAAGGCTCCGACGTGATGGATTCAAAGTTAGGCCGGGTATAACAGCAGGAGATGCCAAACGGCAGATGCTTTTGCTTCAGCAGGCCCATGGCATGGGTTGCCTTGCCATATGTGCCCTGGCCGCGGCGGTTATCCGTCGCTTCTTCAAAGCCTTCAATTGAAATAGCCGGAATAAAGTTTTTGACCCTCAGCATATCTGCCACAAAGGCTTCATCAATCAGCGTGCCGTTGGTAAAGCTCAGGAACTCACAGTCCGGATGTTTCTCACACAGCGCAATCAGGTCTTTTTTGCGCACCAGTGGTTCACCACCAGTATAAATATAAAAATATACGCCCAGTTCCTTGCCTTGATTGATGATATCGTCAATTTCATCAAAGGTCAGGTTGAGTTTGTTGCCGTACTCAGCGGCCCAGCAGCCAGTGCAGTGCAGATTGCAGGCGGAAGTCGGATCCAGCAGGATCGCCCAGGGGACATTGCAATGATAGGTATCCCGGTAGTATTGCTGCTTTTCCCACCCCTCCAGGTTAGCGTGAACAATAAAGTTCACCACAAACGTCTTCAAGGTTTCCTTATCAATACTGCAAGCGGTTTTATAAATAAATTCATGATAGGGGTTGTCCTTATCATAAACCGCCTTGCGAACAACCGCGCGCTGGGTTTCAAAGCTTCCGTTAGCCAGCCGGTCAACCCAGGTCATCAGACGCGGGATATTTTTTTCAGGATTGCTGGTGATAGAGTCTACCACGCGGCGCACCCCAAACTCTGCTACAGAACTGCTAATCTTCATATACGACCTCTTTCATGACCTGATTCACGGAGCGGCAAGACCTGCGGGGCAAGTCCAGACTCCGCGGTGCGGATCTCAGTCTTGAGGCTATTATATACAGCTTTTAGCGCAAATCTTTTAGCCAATCACCTGAAAATGTGCAAACACTTGGCGTAACTAAAGGTGAACAGACCGCAGGTGACAGCAAAAATCAGACAGTTCGGGCTATAGTAGTCATATAGGTCCTGCCTTGAACGCAGTCTGATGACTGCCGTTTGAGGCCAGCATGACAGGAGGTTTCAGCCATGCATACAGCCATCCCGCAACTACAACTGCCCGGAGGCAACAGCTTGCCCGCCATAGGCTTGGGTACCTATACACTCAATGGTCAAGCCGGCGCTCAAGCCATTGCCCAGGCGATTAAGTTAGGCTACAGACTGATTGACAGCGCCTTTAATTATGAAAATGAAGGCGCGACCGGTGCAGGTATCCGCCTCAGCGGGGTCCCACGGGACCTGCTGCAGATTACGTCAAAATTGCCCGGACGGCATCAGCGCTATGCGGAGGCGCTGGCCACAATTGAGGAGTCGCTTTACCGGGCAGGGCTAGACTATTATGATCTGTACTTGATTCACTGGCCAAATCCCAAGCGGGAGCTTTACCCGGAAGCCTGGGCAGCCTTGCTGGAAGCCAGACGTCGCGGGCTGGTCCGTGTGCCGGGAGTCTGCAACTTTTTGCCGGAGCATTTGGAGCGCCTGCAGCAGGAAACGGGCGAATTGCCGGCCGTCAACCAGATCGAGCTGCATCCCTTCTTTAACCAGGCCGCGCAGCTGCAGTGGCACCGCGAGCACGGTATCGTGACCGAAGCCTGGAGTCCGCTGGCGCGCTCGGCCGCGTTGGCGGACAATGCCGCAATCCGTTCCATCGCCCGCACCCATGACAAGGATCCGGCCCAAATTGTATTGCGCTGGCACGTGCAGCGGGGCGTCCTGCCCATACCTAAGGCCCATTCCCGGGCGCATCAAGAGCTGAATCTGCAGCTATTTGATTTTGAGCTGACGCCGGCGGAAATGGCGTTGATTGACCGGCAGTCCCGTCCCGATGGCCGCTTAAGAGGTCAGGATCCGGCCACCTATGAGGAGTTTTGAGGATCGGTTTTACGGCCTGAATAGCCTATAATATAAAAAAACCTCAGAGGGGGACTAAGTTATGGCAGAATCCAGGCATATTGAGACGCAATGCATCCATGAGGGCTGGCAGCCCAAGAACGGCGAGCCGCGGCAGCTGCCCATCTATCAAAGCACAACGTTCAAATACGACAGCAGTGAAGAGATGGGCCGCCTGTTTGATTTAGAGGCATCCGGTTATTTTTACACCCGCCTGCAAAATCCCACCAATGACGCAGTGGCGGCTAAGATCACTGCCATGGAGGGCGGCGTAGCCGGTATGCTGACTGCCTCCGGTCAGGCGGCCAACTTTTTTGCCCTGTTTAATATCTGTGAAGCCGGGGATCATTTTATTGCTTCCTCAGCTATTTACGGCGGCACCTATAACCTTTTTGGCGTCACCATGAAAAAGATGGGCATTGACTGCAGCTTTGTGGATCAAAACCTCTCTGAAGCTGAATTGGAACAGTATTTCCGGCCCAATACCAAAGCCGTTTTTGGCGAAACGATCACCAACCCCACGGTGTCAGTCCTGGATATTGAAAAATTTGCCCGGCTGGCTCACCGTCATGGCGTCCCCTTGATCATT
Organism: Oscillospiraceae bacterium; assembly: GCA_028704415.1. GTDB lineage: Bacteria > Bacillota > Clostridia > Saccharofermentanales > Fastidiosipilaceae > JAAVLZ01. The sequence goes on from JAQWFM010000017.1 coordinate 23,164, forward strand.
GACAATACCTTTGCCACCCCGGTAAACTGCCGGCCGTTTGAATGGGGGGCGGATATTGTCACCCACTCCACCACTAAGTATATGGATGGTCATGGCGTAACCGTAGGCGGCTGCATTGTAGACAGCGGTAACTTTGACTGGCTGGCGCATAAAGATAAATTCCCCGGACTGACCCAGCCGGATCCTTCTTATCACGGCTTGGTTTATGCGGAAGCCTTTGGCAAAGGCGCCTATATTACCAAGGCTACCGCCCAGCTGATGCGGGACTTTGGCTCTACTCAGGCGCCGCAGAACGCCTTTTATCTGAATCTGGGCTTAGAATCACTCCCGCTGCGGATGCAGCGGCACTGCCAGAATGGTCTGGCGGTGGCGACCTTTTTGAGCCAGCAAGAGCAGGTAGCCTGGATTGACTACCCGGATCTGCCAGGTGACCGTTACCACGAGCTGGCGCAAAAATATCTGCCGCAAGGCTCCTGCGGTGTTTTGGCCTTTGCGGTCAAAGGCGGGCGGGAAGCGGCGATCCGTTTTATGGACAGCCTTAAGCTCATCACCATTGTGACCCACGTCGCGGACAGCAAAACCTGCCTGCTGCATCCGGCCAGCCATACTCACCGGCAGCTGACCGATGAGCAGCTGCGGGAAAGCGGGATTGCGCCGGACCTGATCCGCCTGTCAGTCGGGGTAGAAAACAGCGAAGACCTGATAGCAGATCTGCGCCAGGCTTTGGCGGCGGTCTGAGCGTATGTCCAGACCCCGTGCGGCTGGAGCCAAGACGGTCAGCAAGCCACCGGCCGGCTGGCGCCGGTTCCTTAAAAGCCAGGCCGTCTTGCTGAGCTCAGCCATAGCGGCCTTATTCAGCATGTTGCTGGTGAAGCCGTCGCCGGCTTACGCTCAGTACCTGGATTGGCGCACCCTGATTTTACTTTTTTGTCTGATGTCGGTGGTGGCCGGGTTCAGGGCGGAACGCCGCTTTGACGCCTTAGGGCATTGGCTGGTTGGCCGCATTCATAATAGCCGGCAGTTAGCCTTGATCCTGATGCTTTTGTGCTTTTTTTCAGCCATGTTTATCACCAATGATGTCAGCCTGATCACCTTTGTCCCCTTCACCATCCTGCTCTTTGGTGAGCTGGGCTGGCAGCGGGAGCTGATTTACACGGTGGTACTGGAAACGGTGGCGGCCAATCTGGGCAGTCTGCTGATGCCGGTGGGGAATCCGCAGAATCTTTACTTATACTCCCATTATCAAATGACGCCGGGATTGTTTTTTTATTACACGATCCCCCTGAGTCTGGCCGGTCTGCTGCTGTGTCTGGCCGCAGCCAGCCTGGCGCCAGGGCGGCCACTGACCCTGGCGATCCCAGATCCGGCCGCGCGGCCCCAGGCTACCGGCGACAGCGCGGCACCTAAAGCTGTACCCTGGCGCAGCTACCTCTATCTGGGTTTGTTTATCGCTTGTCTGCTGACGGTCTTCCGACTGCTGGATGAGCGGATGCTTTTAGGGCTGGTCGTCCTGGGCCTGCTGGCCGCTGACCGACGCCTGTTCAAAGCAGTGGATTACGGGCTGCTGCTGACCTTTGTCTGTTTTTTTGTCGTTTCCGGCAATCTGGCCCAGGTCCCGGCGCTTCAACAGTTACTGGCTTCCTGGCTGCAAGCGCATGAATTTGCCACGGCAGTGCTGCTGAGCCAGGTGATCAGCAATGTCCCGGCGGCGGTGCTTTTGTCTGGCTTTACCAGCCGTCCCGGGCCCTTACTGGCCGGAACCAATGTGGGCGGGCTGGGCACCTTGATTGCCTCCCTGGCTAGTCTCATTAGTTTTCGCTTTTATACCGCGATGCCAGGCGCCAGGCCCGGACGCTACCTGCGGGTTTTCACCTTGCTGAATCTGGCCTTGCTGCTGCCCCTGGCGCTGCTGGGTTTCTGGCTGCATTAACCAGCGGTTGCAAGGCTGCAGTCACGGCGGGCTGCGGCGAACCCCGGCGGCCTGGGCGCAGTAGCGCGGGCTGCGGCGAAGCAGCCCAGGCTGTCGCGCCGTTGCTGTCAGGACTTGCATTTCAGACTTTGCTGTGGCAGACTGAACGCCTGAAAACACCGATCGGGGGGCCGGCTGGAGCCGGCTGAGATACAGACTGATACCGCTTGTGACCCGTTGAACCTGTTGGGTAATGCCAGCGTAGGGAAAGCAGCTGTATTTCGCCTCACGTTTAAAAGCACCTGACAGATAGGCTCAGGTGCTTTTTATTATGATCTGGGAGGCACATACTATGTCACAATCTGATTCAACTGCGGCCGGCGCGGTCACTAAGCGCTATGTTTGGAAACTGCGGGATGTCATCCTGATGGCAATCCTGGGTTTGCTCTTTGCTATTATCTATCTGGCTGTCTTTCAGGGGGGTCTGGCCTTGTCCGCGCTGCTGACGCCGCTGGGCCTGGCTAATTACGCGTTTGAAATCGTCTATGGCATCTGGTTCATGGCAGCGACCCTGGCTGCCTACATTCTGCAAAAACCAGGCGCGGCTCTGCTGACGGAGGTGCTGGCCGCAGCGATTGAACTGCTGATGGGTAACTCCGGCGGTCTGACCGTGGTTTTGACCGGTATAATTCAGGGGCTGGGCGCGGAACTGGGGTTCGCTTTGTTTCGCTATAAAAAATGGAACCTGGCGTCAATGTCGCTGGCATCCGTGCTGTCCGCACTTTTCATCTTTACTTATGAGCTTTGGTACCTGAGCTATTATCTGCTTAGTCCGGTGGTATTAGCCGGGCAGCTGGCCGTCCGGCTGCTCAGCGCTATCTTGTTTTCCGCCGTGTTATGTAAGCTAGCCGGAGACGCGCTGGCCCGCACCGGGGTTTTAAAAAGCTATGCCTTAGGCGCGCGGCAAAAAGCCGTCCACATTTACGCTGAGGATGACGATCAGGAGGTAAAGTGACCATGGAGACTGTAAAAGTCGTACTGGATTGGTTCCCCAACACAAATCATACCGGCCTGCTGCTGGCGCAGGCGCGCGGCTGGTTTAGAGAGGCCGGACTGGCGGTTAGCATTCAGGGAGATGTGCATGGCGTCATGGACACGCATGGGGCGGATTTTGTCCTGGGGCCTGAAATTTCTATGCTTGATTGCCGGCAAAAAGGAACGCCGCTGACCGGCATAGCCGTGCTGACGCAAAAATGCGACTCTGGCATTGTGTCCCTTAAGCGCGCCGGGATTACCCGTCCGCGGGAACTGGAAGGGAAACGTCTGACCCATTGGGCTCCGGCCTGGTTCCACGCAGCCATCAGGCGGGTGATGGCTCAGGATGGCGGCGATTATGATAAGGTGCAACTGGTACAGCTGGATGTGGGGGACATTGTGGCCACGCTGGGACAGCAAGCCGACGCTACCTGGGTCTATGAAAACTGGGAAAATCAGGTGCTGCTGGAGGCCGGTAAAGAGATTAACTACTTTAATCTGGGTGATTTTGATCCGATTTTTGATTTTTGCGCTCCGGCCATCGCCGCACCGGAATCAGTTTTGGAGCAGCGGCCGGAAATGGTGCGGAAATTTTTAGCCATTTTAGATCGAGCCTACCGGCTGGCAGCCCATGACCCGGACGCAGCGGTTTTAGCCGTACGCTCAGCGCTGCCTTCAGACTGCAGTGAGCAGCTATTGCTCCGCAGTCAGCGGCACCTGGCGCCGATTTTGCTGGATGCGCAGGGCCGCTGGGGCCGCATCCGTCCGGAACGCTGGGACCGCATGGCTGAGTTTTTATTGACTTGCGGGGTGATTACACAGCGTTGGCCACGTGAATACACCAATGCGTATTTTGCGGACGCTCCGGTCAGTGTGGACGCTCCGGTCAATCCGGATGGCCTCAGCTCTGCAAAGTAGACGGCCGCTGGCATGAGTTTAAGCTTTAGGCAACTAAGTTTCCGCTATTTTCCGGACGGTCCGGATGTGATCAGTCAGCTCAGCGGTGAGATCCCGGATGGCCGGATTACAGTCCTGGCCGGGCCATCCGGCCAGGGTAAGTCAACCCTGTTATACCTGACTGCGGGTTTGTATCCCGATGCGGCAGGTCAGATCACCTCAGGGCAGGTGCTTATTAACGGTGAGGATCCGGCCGCCTTGCCGCCCCGGCAGCGCTGCCACCTCACCGGCTTACTGTTTCAAAATCCGGATCTGCAGTTTTGTCTGGATACGGTAGAAAACGAATTGGCGTTTTGTCTGGAAAATCTGGCGTTGCCGCCGGCAGCTATTACAGCCGCAGTGGCTAAAGCGGTAGACTTTGCCGGGCTGTCAGCCTTAAGGCAGCGACAGCTGGTCACTTTGTCCGGGGGGGAAAAGCAGCGGGTGGCCCTGGCCTGTCTCCGCCTGCTGCAGCCGCGCTGGCTTTTGCTGGATGAACCCCTGGCTAATCTGGATGCGGCCAGCGGACGCTGTTTGCTGCAGCGGCTGCGGCGCTGGCAGCAGGAAGCAGGCTTTAGTGTCCTGGCCGTAGACCACCGGATTGAAAACTGGCTTGACTATGCGGATGAACTTTGTCTACTGCGGCCAGACGGCAGCCTTTCCGCACCCCAGCCATTTCCGCAGCAGCCGCAGGAACGTCAGGCCTTTGACAGCTGGCTGCAGCAGCACGGCTTGATTGTACCAGGCAGGCCTTACCGGGAACAGGCTGACCGGCTGCAGACAAGCGTGCCTTGGCCGGCGGCGTCTGCCGCTGTCGCTGCCGGGGCAGGTATGCCCCAAACCCTGGTTTTGCAGGACCTGACCTTGCAGCAAGGCAGCCGATATTTGCTGCGGCAGGTTAAGGCCAGCTTTCAAACCGGCAAGGTTTACGCTTTACTGGGACCCAGCGGCTGCGGTAAATCGACTTTACTCAGAGCTATCCTGGGGCTGAACCGCTATCAAGGGAATATTTGGCTGGAGGGTAAACGGCTTAAACCGGGCCGGCCGCCGCGGCCCGGGAGCCTGGGGCTGATCACGCAAAGCCCGCAGGATCAGTTTGTGGGGGGCAGTGTTTGGGAGGAAATCAGCGCCGGTCAGCCCGATTCAGCGGCAAGCCGTAAGCAAGCTGAAACCGTGCTGCGGCAAATCCGGCTGTGGCGGTTCAGGGACCTGTCGCCCTATCAGTTAAGTCAGGGCCAGCAGCGCCGCCTGGGCGTAGCCAGTCTCTTGCTGGCGCCCTGCCGGGTCCTCTTGTGTGATGAACCGACTTATGCCCAGGATCTGGCGGCTACCCTGACACTGATGGCGCAGCTGCTAGAGACTTGCCGTAAAGGCGGCCGGTTGCTGATATTTACCACCCATGACCGCCGGCTGGCGTTTGAATACGCGGATGAAGTCTTAGAGATTCAAGGGGAAACATTACAACATGCGCAATTTGAATCCTAGTTTAAAAGCTCTGAGTTTACTTTTGCTGACCTTGATTTTGGCAGCGCTGCGGCAGTCCTGGTTAAACTTAGGTGTTTTTGCGCTGTGCGGCCTGCTGCTGTTGCTTTCAGGGGTTCGCCCCCCCACCCTGTTGCTGGCAGTACTGCCTTTGCTGCTCCTGGGCGCGGGCCTGTTTTTTTCAGGTTATCGCTTTGCGGCTGAGAGTGCCCTGCGGCAAGCCGCCGCTACTACCGGCAGCCCCAGCCTGCCGTTTAAGAGCAGCCTGCTGACTCAGGCGGAGAGCAGCCGGGTCAGCAATGGTCTGATCCTGGCCAGCCGGGTGTTTGGCTTTGCCGGGCCGGGCCTGCTGCTGGCCCTGACGACTGACCGGGTGCGGCTGGTTCGCTCTCTGGGGCAATCGCTGCGGCTCCCGCCGCTTTTCACCTACGGACTGCTGGCGGCCTGGGGTATGTTTAGTCAGATGAAGCTGGAATACGCCCGGGCGCGCGTTGCCTTCAGGGCGCGGGGGATCAAGGTCACCCCGCTGTCTCCGCGCTTGCTGCGGCCGCTGTTGATTAAGTCGGTCCGCTGGTCAGAGGCGCTGGCCATGGCCATGGAGTCCAAGGGTTTTGAAGGCCACGCCCCACGCAGCAGCTGGCGGCCGGATCCGCTGAGGCTGCCGGACTGGCTGTTTTTAGGCGGATGCCTGCTGCCGGCAATCGGTTTTTTGATCTGATCCCCTCCCGGCAGCCTGCCGCCTGCCTCAGCTAACGCCCCGCCAACCAGCAAGCGCGCCAGCCCGGGGGCAGCGGCCCGGTTCAGGTTTCACCTGGCCGCAGTTTCCGGGCCCTTTCCTGTAATAGTTTGGTAAAGCGTTCCTGCGCTGCAGCCGGAAGTAAAGATGCGGCTATCAACCGCTCTAACTCCGGTAACTTACTCAGGCAGCTTTGCATCAACCGCAAGGCGGCGTTCTGATTCAGCCCAATGCCGGCGGCAAATTGCAGGAAATCCTTCCGCCGCAATTGCCTTTTTTTGCCGTTCAGGGTAAGCGCGGTCTCTGCTGAATCCTCTGGCATAATGATATTGACCGGCAATAAGTCATAAGCCGGTGACAGGGTGTAGACTGCACTGCCCGGACTGGTTTCAAGAAGTGAGAAATTTTTCAAGTGCATATCCGAGTTTGCACTGAGATAGCAAAACACCAGGCGGAGAAAGAATTCTGCCAGGTCTAAACCGGGTCTGAAGGAGTATTGTTTAATCAGCTTTGCACAGCGTTCATAAGAGCCGTTATATTTATCCTGCGTCAGTCTGAGATCCAATTGGCAAAAATCTTCCATCGCAAGTTTTTCCGCCGTTTCAGACGTTTGTTGCGGCCGGTCGACCCGTTTACTAATATAGGCTAACTGGTGATCCTGCAAATAGATTAAAGCATGGGGTACCGTCCTGATGCCACAGCGGTCCGCCATAGACATCACCAGCTGTTCTGACTCTGGCATACAGGAGAATTCCTCCACCTGAGGCTTCAAAATATAACCTGCCGGATAGCCTCTTAAGGTTAAGCGTGGCGACTTGGCCATATTAAGGTGTAAAGACAATTTTTTCTGCACCCCCGCCAAGGTATAGCCCTGCTGCAGCGATTGCCGGGCTAAGTCAAGCAGCGTCTCATGGCTGAGCTCCAGCTGGGGCAGCTGCCGACTGCCAAAAAAACGTTTGATGCACTGGCGGTGCCAGCCCTGTGCTTGCTCAGACTCTGGCAGCGGCTGGCCGCAGCACAAACAATTCATGGCTGCGCCTCCTGAATACTCACATTGCCAATACAATCACGGCAAGCACATAAGAGCAAACCAAAGCGGTCTGCGGGCGACAGCTTCCAATTGCGGCTGACAATATCCAACAACCAGCCCTCCGGCAGCAAGCCATCAAAAAAAGGGAAAAGATATTTAGAGGTGAAGGCTGCTGATTGCAAGGGCAAGGTTAAGGAAACAGCCGTAGCCTCAGCCTCCGCCAGATAAGCTTGGCTATAGGTAAAGACATATCCCTCATCAGTCTCATTTAGCCTGCCCGCGTAACGGTCACGCACGTAGACTGAAGCGCTGCGCAGCACCGTCATCAGGTATCCACCTTTCTCCCCGGCACCGCTTCCATGCCAAACATGGCCAGAGCCTGGTTGACTTTGTCCAGGCGCACAGTGGGTTTACCTTGCTCCAGTTCCCGCACAAAACGAAGCCCCAGGCCGGAGCGCAGCGCAAACTCCTGCTGGGTCAGTCCCGCAGCCCGTCGGCTAGATTTAATATACTCAGCTATCTTGTTCATAGCTTACTATTACACCCGATAAGGTGTATTTGTCAAGGTCAAAGCAGTTATTGACCCCTAAAGGGTATAATCTATCTGTTTCACATAGAATTTATACCCTTTAGGGGATAAAATAGACTTCAATCAGATACCCGGCTCCCAGGGCGCGCGGTTCATCCATTGGCCGTTAGTGAAGTCAGGTATGGGCCGGGGCTGGCCGCCCAGGGCTACGCTTTCTTCACTCAGGCAGGAAATGCTCATCCAGGCTGCGGCGTCGTAGACATCAATGGGTACCGGGCCGCTGGTTTTAACGGCTTTAAAATAAGCGCTCAGCACCAGCCAGTCCATGCCGTCATGGCCGCCACGCACGCCTTCGGCCTCATAAGCTTTCCAGACCGGATGGTCATAGGTCGCGCGGTAATCCTCCGCGTTGTTCCAGCGGGCTTTCCAGTTAAAATCATCCTGATTGTCTTTGCCGTCAATAAAGATGCTGTTGTTGTCTTCCATAAACATCCCCTTGGTCCCCTGGACATGAAAGCCACGGGAATAGGGGCGCGGCAAGGAGGTGTCCAGCGTCAGGGTAATGGTCTGCCCCTGGGCACACTTGATGATTGTGGTCACAACGTCACCCTGAGCAAAGGTAAGATTGGTTGCATCATAAGCTTCGCCTTTTTCTCTGAGCAGATACTCATGCAAGCCGGCCGCTTTGGAGGCAACGGAAACCAGAGTCAGCATGCGGTTGCCGCGGTTAATGTCCAGTACATTGGCGATGGGGCCAAGTTCATGCGTGGGATAGTTTTCACAGTTGCGGTGCAGATAATTGCGAAAGCGGTAATGACGGTTTTCGCGGCCATACGCTACCTCATCACGCAGATCATGACGGTAGCCGCCCTGGCAGTGAATCACCTGACCAAACAGGCCCTGACGGACCAGATTCAAAACCATAAGTTCATCCCGTCCGTAACAGCAGTTTTCCAGGATCATGCACTCAGAACCGGTTTCTTCATGGGTGCGCACCAACCGCCAGCAGTCATCAATGGAGTAGGCGCCACCTACTTCCACGGCTACATATTTACCGGCTTTCATGGCCTCACAAGCCAGATTAAGGTGTGATTCCCAGGCGGCGGTAATGACCACCGCGTCAATGTCTGGCCGGGCCAGGACCTGACGGTAATCTAAGGTGCCAAAAGGCAGCGCTGCTCCGGTATCCTGCACCGCTTTAGCCGCGGTATCCACACGATCCTGATAGCTGTCACATACCGCCGTGACCGTCACGCCCGGCTGCGGCAGGATACAGTTGGTCAGCAGGCTCAGGCCCCGGTTGCCCAGGCCAATAACCCCTACGTTTATTTGTTGTTGCATATAAAACCTCCTTGGTCATTTTCGGCAGGGCTCAGGCTTCAGTATAATGCCAGGTCTGCTGCTTGGTATCAATCTCAATCGTGCTGCCGTCAGCAAATGTCGTCCGCTCCCGGCTATAGTCAGCCGCCGTAAATTCATGTTTCATCATTTCCTGAAAGGCTAAGCGGCGGTTTAACTGGGCTACCGGCCGGCAGCGCTCCAGCTGCTGAGGCAAATCCAAGGGCAGTTTATCCTCAAAGGATCCGTCAATATTACTATAAGCCGGATCCCGCTCCAGATAGGGCAGCCCCGCATTGAGCAAAGCATAGAGCATGTGATCTTCTTGCGGGGACAACCGGTCCATCATCCAGGGCTGCAGGACACAGTCGTGATAGACCAGATTGAACAAGGGCAGCGGCCGGCCGGCCGCCGCGGTACCTGGCGCCTGCAACATGTGTTCATAGGGGGCATACTGGCAAAAAACCTGCGCCGGCATAGCCCAGTCATTGACTTCTTCGGACCCGGGCGCAATCCCATGGGCCAGCAGCCAGTTAAAGCAGTCCAGGCGATAGCGGTAACTGTCTTGTCTGGTTATGCGGTGCCGCCAGTTGGCGCATTCATCCCCCTCGTTGCAGGTAAACACATCCAGATAGCTGCCGTCCTGCTGAATCCCCTGGGCGCTGAGCCGGCTCTGGTTGCGTTGCAGATAAAGCGGCGCCAGACTGGTGCAGAGGTAGTTTTGTTCGCCGCCGGCCCAAAAATGATGGCCAGGATAGCTGCCATCAGGGTTTTGACAGGCGTCTTCCAGCGTAAACGTCGGGGCAGTATGATAATAGTCACGGTATTGCTCATGCAAAATCAAGGCATCGCCGTGCTGGTGCAAGGTGTCTTGCAACTGCCGCAGGCCCTCCGGCCCTCCCGCCTCTTGACAGACTTCAAAATAGTCCGGATGACTATTGTCATAGCCCGGCTGGGCCCAGCCATCCAGATGCAGCAGCAGTTTATCCGCGCCCAGCCGGTGAAGCTGTTCCAGCTCCGCGCAGCGCTGGCTGAAGCTAGTCAGGCAACCGTTTTTTTCCGGATGTTCCGGGTCATAAAAGGAGGACGAAGGATCCACCCGTTGCTTGATGCCCTTATGCAGGACCATGCTGCCAGGTAGCTGCCGGATCAGCGGCAGTTGTTCTGACTTTTCTGCCAAGGTACGCAGCCGGCCCTGCTCCCGGGCATAAAGCCGGTAATTTTTGCAGATGCTGTTATAGTCGCAGTCAGGCCAAAAGCGGTACAAAAAGCGATAGCGTTCCCGCATCAGGCCTAAACTAGGTTCCAGCCATAAGCCAAGACGGGTCTGGCTGCCATCGGGAGCCTGTTTCAGGGTATAGCCGGCATTGGCGGGGGTCTGGCAGATCATCAGGTAGCCGCGACGCTCTCTGACCTGCGCAAACCAGGGCATGTAACTGGCGGCAGTATTAAAGCGGCCGTTAAACGGGAGGTCAGTCAGCGGGGTCGGCCAGTTATTGGGGATCTGCAGGCCCTGACGCAGATTCAATAAGGTATACCAATCTCCGCGGACCTGGTCAAAGTCCAGCGGACCCGGCCAATAGACTGCGGCAAGCCCCGGGCAGCTGGCGCGCGGAATCCACTCCATATGCAGATCACCGGTCACGGTTTCCAACCAGATGAGCGTTTCAAAGGCAATCTCCTGACCGGAAGGGTCAGCTATAGCCGCGGCAAAATCACGATAACTGCAGCTCAGGCCCGTCCCCAGGCCATCTTGTCTGGTTTCACAGGTCTGAACCCGGGCTTGGGTAAAGTCAATCTGCCGGCCGTCCTGAGTCACAAAGTAAGGTTTATAACCTGCGGTCCAGGTCCACTGTTCACGGTGGCTGCTAATGGTCAGGCCGCCGGTCTCCGGTTCGAGTTTAATGGAGAGCTCTGCTTCAGGCAGGTCACAGCTCAGGGGTGCTGATTTCATGTATTTCTTATACCGTCGCTTTCATAAACCGTCTCAAGGCCGCGGATGCAAACTATATACTCAAGCTAACCTTATTATTTCCACCTGATTATGTCTTATCCGTTTACCTACATAACTTGTCATATTATACAGGTATGAAAGCGGCTCTGCTCAACTGACTGCACTGCTACGGGTGCTCTGGTTAAAGCGCTCTAAAAACTGCTGGGTTCTGCTTTCATGAGGGCAGGTCAACACCGCTTCAGGGCTGCCTTGCTCGGCAATGACGCCCTGATCCATAAAGATAATCCGGTCGGCAACCTGGCGGGCAAAACTCAGCTCATGCGTTACCACCACCATGGTCATCCCCTGAGCTGCCACCGACGCCATAACCGCCAGGACTTCGCCTACCAGCTCCGGATCCAGCGCCGAGGTCGGTTCATCAAACAGAATGACCTGTGGCTGCAAAGCCAGCGCCCGGGCTATCCCCACCCGCTGCTGCTGACCGCCGGACAATTGAGCCGGATAAAAATCCAGCCGGTCAGCCAGGCCAACCCGGTCTAAATAAGCGGCGGCACTGGCACGGGCTGACCGCCGGCTGATACCCTGCGCGGTGACCAGGCCTTCCATAACGTTTTCCAGCGCCGTTTTGTTGCGGAACAAGTTATAATGCTGAAACACCATAGCTACTTTTTGGCGCAGCTGCTGCACTTTGCGGCGTTGGGCCGCTCTGCTTTCAGCGGCATCCAGGTGAATCCCATCAATACAGATACCGCCCTCATCCGGACGTTCCAAATAATTGATGCAGCGTAGTAACGTAGACTTACCCGAACCACTGGGTCCGATGATGACGACCACTTCGCCGGGGTTGACCTTGAAGCTGATGCCCTTAAGCACCTCTGTTTTGCCAAAATCTTTTTTGACTTGACTAACCGATAACATCGACTGAAGCTTAGACATTTGCTGACATCCTTTCATATTCAGACTGACTCAAGTTGAGTTCACGCCGCAGTGGTGGGCAGGTAGCGGCTGACCCGCCGTTCCAGCAGCAGCAGACAGCGCTCCACCAACAGGCAGATACCCCAGTAGATGAGCGCGGAATCAATGTAGACTTCAAAAAAGCGCAGGTTGCGCGCGCCAATAATTTTTGCCTGGCCCATGATATCCACCTCGGCTATTATGAAAGCTAGGGAGGTGTTTTGAAGCAGACCAATAAAGGTGTTGACAAAGTTAGGCAGCGCAATGACCAGGGCCTGCGGAAAGACTATCCGCCACAGCCCCTGCCGCCGGCTCATGCCCACGGAGTACGCCGCTTCAAGCTGACCGCGGTCCACCGCCTGAATAGCCGCGCGGATGCTCTCAGATAAATAGGCGCCCACATTGAGGGAAAAGGAGACATAAACAAAGACTATAGCCGGAATCTGACTGACGTCAGTCTGCCAACCGTAGCGCACGTTCATAAATAATAAAACTTTGGGAATACCGTAGTAGGACAGATACATCTGCACCAGCAACGGGGTACCGCGGGTAAAAGAGACGTAGATTGCTGCCAGCCAGTTTAAGACCGGGACGTGGTAGAGCTTAATTAAGGCGGTTAACAGGCCAATTAACAGACCTAAGGTCATAGCAACCAGCGCAATCAGGAGTGTCACCGGAGCATACTTAAGAATTTCTGGGAATGATTGCAGCAGGTACGGCAGGTCAAATAACGATTGTTCCGTATTAGTTGAGTCGCTCTGCGTGGAGCTGGAGCTGTCTGCTGTGGTGCTGGCAGGATCAGTTGGCGCCGCGGTTGCGGCTGATGCCGCCCCATTGTTTGCTGCGGAGTCAGTTGCGCCGCCTTCCGTGGACAAGCTCGTGTAGTCCGCGCCAAACCATTCCTGCGACAGCGCAGCCAAGGTTCCATCCGCTCGCATAGCCGCCAAGGCCTGATCCACTGCGGCTCGCAAATCCGCGTCCGCCGCATCCTGACGGAAGACCAGATAGGAAGGGGTTTGGGTTACCGCTTGGCCTATCACCTGCAGATTCAACCCCATATCACTGATATATTTTTGAGCCACCAAGGCATCATTAATGGTTGCGTCGAGACGCCCCCCGGCAATATCTTCCAGCACGCTGGAAATATTACCTTCATAGTATTGGATCTCAATTTGAACTTCGTGCTCTTGGTTATACGTTTCAAAAATCTGTGCAAACGAGGTCCCGACGGACACTCCCACTTTTAACCCTGCCAAATCGTCCAAAGTCTGGATATCATCTCTACCGCTGCGAGTAATCAGCGAGGTCTGCGATACAAAATAGTTGGAGGCAGAAAAGCTATACTTTTGGCGTTTTTCGGCAGATTGAGAAATCTGGTCCGCAATCATATCATATTTATGCGATTCCAGACCTAAAAACAGACTGTCCCAAGGTACAGCCTGTAATTCAAAAACATAGTTGTCCAAGCGACGATCCAGCTCTTGAACCACCGCCACATCATAACCGGTCAAATTATTCTGATC
>JAQWFM010000078.1 GCA_028704415.1 Oscillospiraceae bacterium
CCGTCAGCGCCGAATCCGGGGCAACTGAGCCGCTGGCTGCAGACGTACCCCCGCCTGACCCGGTACCAGCCGCGCCGGCCGCGGTTCAGCCTCATAAGCTGGCGCCAGCCCTGCCGCAACCGGGCACAGTTAATCCGGCCGCGGCTAAGCCCGCCGCCAGTTATGCGCCCGGGGCTGACACGGCTGATCCTGACTTGCCGGTCGCAGACTTGCCGGTCGCGGACCTGCCCGTAGCGGACCTGCCCGGGGCTGCCAATCCGGTAACGCCGGAACCGGTGTCCGTGTGGGCTGCTGCCCCAACATTTGTCACCGCAGATATGCCTATGACCCAACCCGGCCCCGCCGGATCTGAGGCCCGCGAAGTATCGCCGACTCTGGACTTTACCGCCGCAGCGGCGACAGACCAACAGGTTGACCAGGCCGAACCGCTTATTTTAGGCGCGGATTATCCGCCGGAAGCAGAAAACCAGTCTAGTGCCAGGCCTGGATGGTGGCAGCGCTTCAGGGCTTTATTCCCGCTCCGCAAAGGGCAGGCCGGTTTTGCGCTGCTCCTGCAAACCGCAGTCTTAGCCCTGCTGACCTTCTGTTTTCCTGTGTTGGAAGCTTGGTTAACGGCCGGCGGGCCAGGCGATACCGGGCTGAGCCTGGTGGCCGCAGCCGGGTGGATACTGCTGACCCTGGCCGCGGGCCTGCTGTTTCCGCTCCTGCTGACCAGGTCCCTGTACCGCCCCCGTGAACGCTATTACCAGGGTGAGGGGCAGACGGATTTAGCCGCCCTCCTGCTGGCTTTTCTTACGGGCTTTCCGGCCGCGGTTTTTGCCGCAGCCCTGGGGACCTGGCTGCAAGAGCGCTGGCCCCAGCTGCTGGCCTTAGCAGGTCCGCTGGCTAACCTGACTGCGGCCACCAGCCTGCCCGCCCGCCTGTTACAGCTGGCGGTTCTGATTATTCTGCCGGCTATTCTGGCCGAACTGCTTTATCGCGGCCTGGTGCTGGCTGATCTGGCCAGGACCGGCCACGTGACAGCGGCGGTTATCCTGCAGGCATTGATCTATGCTCTGTTCCCCGGACAGCCTGGCCTGATTCCGGTCCTGTTCCCACTGGGTCTGCTGCTTGGAGTCATCCGGCGGCAGACCGATCAGTTGACGCCCGGCATAGCGGCGCACCTAAGCATCAATCTGACCTTGGTCCTGGGCTGGCCCTACCTCAGCGCCAGATTGGGGCTGCAGGAAGCCCAGACAGCAGCTTCCCGTTACCTGCTGATTTTAGCCGGCGTGGGTTTACTGGTTACCGTGCTGTTACTGGTCCTGCTCGGGCACCATCTGCAGCAGCTGCGGCAACCCTTCGAGCAAGATTACGCTGAGGCAAAGGACCAGAACGCCGGCAGACAACGGCTCTACTATGTTGCCTATGATGAGAACAGTCCAGCGCACCAAAAAGAGTTATGGGAAAGCGAAACGAAGCAGCAAGGATTTTTCTACAGTTTCCCGTTAACTCTATTAGCGCTGCTGCTGCAGTTTTTGATCATAATCTGGTAAGCTGCCGGGGACAAGGTTTCTGGTATTCCTACCGCAAGTATAAAGAAGCGTCCCTGCTGACAGCCTGAGGCTGCCAGCAGGGACGCTTCTTTAGGGCGCCTGACAATCGCGCGAGGGACAAAGCCCCCCAGGCGGCTCCCCCGGGCGGAGAGAGCACCTCCGGCAGCAGGCTCAGCCGTTGCCGCCTTGCCGGCGCCAGTAGCCCAGAGGAGGCGCCGCCCCCTCCCACTGGGCCCAGACCAGCATGCCCGGATGCGGTGCCGAAGTGATAGCGGTACCGTCAGCCTGCCAAAGGCGCAGGCAATCCAGAGCGATAACCGGCCCCCGCGGCAAAACTGCCTCCAGTTTGTCGCCACTGGAAAATTTGTTTTTCTGCTGCAGCAACAGGGTCTTGGCCGGCAGGTGCTCCGGACGGCTGATCCCCGCCGGGACCTGATCAAGGACCTTGGCCACGACAGTTTTTTGCTTAATGGCCACGGTTTCCGGGGCCAGACCGGGGTCTTGCTGAGGAGAGGCGAAGTAGAAACCTGTCCCAAAGGGGCGATGCACCGTAGCTTCCAGCTCCGCCAGCCATTCCGGGCGGACGCTCCAGCTGTCCGGGTGCCGGGCCAGCTCATCCAGAGCTGCCCGGTATACTCTGGTGACCACAGCCACATAATACGCACTTTTTCCCCGGCCTTCGATTTTTAATGAGCTGATCCCCGCGGCCAGTAATTGCGGCAGATATGGCAGCATACACAAATCCTTAGAGCTGAACAGATAAGACCCCCGCTCGTCTCCACTGACGGTCAGCGCCTGCTGCGGTCGCTTTAGTTCATGGACCTGGTACTCCCAGCGGCAGGGCTGGGCACAGTCACCGTGATTAGCCCGCCGCCCGGTATATTCATTCGACAAAAGGCAGCGGCCCGAATACGCCATGCACATGGCCCCGTGGACAAAAGCCTCCAGCTCAAGCTGCGGCGGCAGCTGGCGCCGCAGCTGCTGAATGGCGTCCAGGCTGAGCTCCCGGGCCAGGACAATGCGGCGGGCGCCTAATTGCGCCCAGAAGCGGCAGGCCCAGCCATTGGTCACGGAGGCCTGGGTACTGATATGGATCTCCAGCTCCGGGCACAGCCGTCTGACCCAGGTAAAAACGCCGGGGTCCGAAACAATCACCGCGTCCGCACCGGCCGCTTGCAGGTAACGCAGATAGCGGGCAAAGGCCAGGCTGAAGTCCTCCGGCCAGGCCAGGACATTGACGGTGACATAAACCTTTACCCCCTGGCTGTGCGCCAGCTTAACCGCCGCCTTCAGCTGCGCGGCGTCAAAGTTGCCGCAGCCAGAGCGCAGCCCCATGGCCGGTCCCGCCAGGTAAACTGCATCCGCGCCATAACGAATGGCCGCCGCTAATTTTTCAGGATCCCCGGCCGGCGCCAGTAATTCTGGTAAACAACTGCGCCTGGGTTTAAGCTCCGCCAATGGATCCCTCATCTCCGTCACCTTGCTGTACTTCCGCTTCGTCAGAGCTTTCCGTAGATTCATACGGTACAATTTCGCCCTTATCCGCCGCCTCCTGCAGGGGCTCCAGATAAGTGGCTATGTTGGCCAGATGCTCCTCATAAGTGGAGGCAAAGACATTGGTACCATCTCCCTTGGCGGCAAAGTAGTACAGATCGGGATTGTCAATATCCGGATAAAGCGCCGCTTTAATAGCCGCTTCAGACGGCGAACAGATGGGGCCGGGCGGCAGGCCCGCCGTGACATAGGTGTTGTACAGGCTGTCCATCTCCAGATCTTCCTGGGTCACAATAAAGACCGGATCCTTGCCCAGCTTAAGCCGCAAATAGTTGACCGTGGCACAGGATTGCAGGTAGTCGCCGTTATCCAGCCGGTTATGGAATACCCGGGACACCTTGGCCATATCATCATAGGTACCGCTTTCCATCTGAATCACGGAGGCCAGGGTTATGACCTGATCCATCGTCATGCCAATCTCCTCTGCGCGGGCATAATAGGCGTCACTGAGTTTGGTTTCCGTATTGTCCAGAATCGTCTCCAGTATTTCTTCTTCCGTCGTATTGAGATCAAAGTTATAGGTATCCGGGAACAGGTAGCCTTGCAGCAGCCACTCCCGGTCATTCAGCAGAGAAGACTGCTCATCCTCATCTAATACCGCCGGTTTAGGCAGATCGCTCAAAAAGTCATAATCAAAGTAGGCGGAGGGGTTTTCCACCATCTCATCCATTTTAGATTCATTAAAAATGACATCATTGTCAAGCAGGACCTGCTTAAACTCCTCATAGGTCAGGTCTTCAGCAAAACGAATCTGCGCGGTCACCGGATTCTGGGTAAGCGTGTACATAATTTCATCATAGCTCATGTCCTTGGTAACAAAATGGGTGCCGGAACGATATAAGCTGTCAAAGCCGTTGAATTTGGAGAGCAGTGTAAACAGCGACGTATTATCAATAACCCCCAGGGTCTTAAGTTTGGCGGCAATCGCCTTGGGATCATCACCCAAAGAAATATAAATCATCACCGCGCCGGGGGTGGTCTCATCCGCTAACTGGACGGAAGGCAGCGCTTCAGTTGTCGCCGCAGCCGTCGTGCCGGCAGTCTGGCTGCCGGTCTCGTCCCCGGTCTGTGTCCCGGCAGTACCCGCGCTTTCATCCAGCGTTGTGGCCTCCGGCGTGGGCGTCGGGTTTTCCTTGGCGGCAATCGCCGCGTCATAAGCCTTGAAACGGGTGGTCTGATCCATAATATAGTTATAGCCCACCAAAAGGCCGCTGCCTAAAACAATCAGGATCAGCATAATGATGATTAATATAGTTGTCACCCGGCTGAGTTTTTTGGAAACCATTCACATACCTGCCTAATAATCCCCGGTGCATGTAACGAGCCCGCGGCCCGGGGGCGGTGTAGCCTGAACCGTCTGCGCACCTGAACAGCCGTGGCTGCGGCGGTGGCACGGTTCCCCTTGACGTCCTATTATACCATGGAATAAGCGCAGACTGAAAACAGCCTGTCGCGGCGCCGGCGGCGTCTGACAGGCTGTCAGCCTGAGCTATTCAGGCGCGGATAACTGCAGCCGGGGCCCACCGGGGAGCGGGGCGCCTCAGTCGCTCTTTTTTTGGCTGCCGCGAATTTTGGCGCGCTGTTCTGTACTCAGGATTTTTTTACGCATGCGAATCGACCGGGGCGTTACTTCCACCAGTTCATCATCCGCAATAAACTCCAGGCACTGCTCCAGACTCATCTGGGTCGGCGTAACCAGGCGTAAAGCATCGTCGGCGCCGGAAGCACGCATGTTGGTGACATGTTTCTTCTTGCAGACATTAACCACGATATCCTCATTTTTAGGATTCGAGCCCACAATTTCGCCTTCATAGACTTCTTCCCCGGCAGAGATAAACAGTGCGCCCCGCTGCTGCGCGTTATACAGACCATACGTCATGGCCGGACCGTTCTCCCAGGCTACCAGCACGCCGTGACCGCGAGTCTCAATTTCGCCTTTCCAGGGTTCGAAGCCTGAAATCACACTGTTCATGATCCCGTTGCCCTTGGTGTCACTCAGGAACTCGGAGCGGTAGCCAATCAGGCCTCTGGACGGAACATTAAACTCCATCCGGGTGTAGCCCTTTTCCGGCGGCAGCATGTTAACCAGCTCCGCTTTACGCTGACCCAGCTTTTCAATGACCGCGCCCACAAAGTCCTCCGGCACATCAATCATGACCTGCTCCACCGGCTCGCACTTTTTTCCGTCAATTTCCTTAACAATGACATGCGGTTTGGAGACCTGAAATTCATAGCCTTCGCGGCGCATATTCTCAATCAGGATGGACAGATGCAGCTCACCGCGGCCCTTGACCACAAAGGAATCCGGAGAATCCGTCTCTTCCAGCCGCATGGCCACATTGGTCTCAATCTCCTTGAACAGGCGGTCGCGCAGGTGACGGCTGGTCACATACTTGCCCTCCCGCCCGGCAAAGGGCGAGGTATTGACCGAAAAGTTCATGGAAATAGTCGGCTCATCAATATCTACAAAGGGCAGCGGTTCCGGACAGTCCGGCGAGCAGATGGTGTCGCCGATATTGATCTCCGGGATGCCGGCCACGCAGACAATTTCACCCACCGAGGCCTCCGCCACCTCCACCCGGTTCAAGCCTTCGTAGCGCATGAGCTTGACGACTCTGGAAGTCAGTTTGGAGTTGTCGTCATAGCCGCAGACCACACAGGCCATGCCCTGGCGAACCACCCCGCGCTCCACCCGGCCGATAGCCAGCCGGCCGATATACGGATCGGAATCAATATTGGAAACCAGCAGCTGCAGCGGCGCGGTGGGCTGGCCGTGCGGACAGGGAATGGTGTTTTCAATGCACTCCAGTAACGGAATGATGTCTTTGGCTTCGCCATTCTGCACCTTTTCCAGATCCGGTGAGGCAAAGCCGTAGCGGGCGGAGGCGTAAATAACCGGGAAATCCAGCTGCTCATCCGTGGCGCCCAGCTCCATAAAGAGCTCAAAGACCATGTCCTCTACTTCTTTGGGACGGGCATCCGGGCGGTCGACTTTATTGATGACCACAATTGGGGTGAGGTTTAGCTCCAGAGCCTTGCGCAGCACAAAACGGGTCTGCGGCATGGGGCCGTCATAAGCGTCCACAACCAGCAGCACGCCGTCCACCATTTTCAGCACGCGCTCTACCTCTCCCCCAAAGTCGGCGTGGCCCGGGGTATCCACAATATTAATGCGGAAGTGATGATGGGCAATGGCGGTGTTTTTGGCCAGGATGGTGATCCCGCGCTCCCGTTCAATGGCGTTGGAATCCATCACCCGGACTTCCACATGCTCGTTGGAGCGGAAGGTTCCGCTTTGTTTGAGCATCGCGTCCACCAGCGTGGTTTTGCCGTGGTCAACATGGGCGATGATAGCCACATTGCGCAGGTGATCAATGGGGACGGTTTCATGCAATTCCTCATTAACCTCTGTAACCTCCGGCGCCGTCTGATCCGCGGCGGTATCCGGCTGTTGCGCCAGCCTGGCGGTTTCAGCCCCGGTTTCTGTTTGATTTGTTTGTGACATATACAGGTATACTCCTTAATCTGCTTTACTTAGATGACGGACGGTGCTTTTGTGCGGCACGGTTTGGCGGGTCATCCTTTCTTTTATCCCGCAGCAGGAGGCGGATAGGCGTCCCTTCAAAATCGAAACGGCGGCGCAGCTGATTTTCAATATAGCGCTCATAACTGAAATGCAGCAGCTGCGTGCTGTTGACAAACAAAACAAAGGTAGGCGGTCTGACGGACACCTGGGTGGCGTAAGAAATTTTCAGCCGCCGGCCCTTGTAAGACGGGGCCTGCACCCGGCTTTGCAAATCAGCGATGACATCATTCAGTACGCCGGTGGTCACCCGCTGGGAGGCCATATTATAGACCTTGACGATCAGCGGATAAAGCTCCTGAATCTGCTGGCCGGTCAGCACGGAGGTGAATAAAATCGGCGCGTATTCCATAAAGCTAAGCTGATCGCGAACCGACCGGATATAGTCCTCCCGGCTGCGGCCGGTTTTAGCTACCAGATCCCACTTGTTCAAGACGATAATCGTGGCTTTGCCCTGGTTGTGGGCCAGGCCGGCAATCTTGCTGTCCTGCTCTGAGATGCCCTCAGCGCAGTCCACCATCAGCAAGACTACCTCCGCCCGTTCAATCGCGGCGATGCTGCGCAAGACCGAGTAGCGCTCAATCGCGTCATCAATCCGGGCCTTGCGCCGCATGCCGGCCGTGTCGATAAAGAGGAAGCGCCCGTAATCGTTTTCCACCAGAGAGTCAATGGCATCCCGGGTGGTGCCGGCCACATCTGAAACAATCGCCCGGTCCTCCCCGGACAGGCAATTCAGCAAACTGGACTTACCGACGTTAGGCCGGCCCACAATGGCGACATGAATGCGGTCTTCCGCCTCCGCCGGTTTGGCGGCGTCAGGGAAAGCCGCGACCAGACGGTCCAGGACCTCCCCCAGGCCCAGCGCGTGGGTGGAGGAAAGCGCCAGGGGCTCCCCTAAGCCTAAGCGGTAAAACTCATATAAGCCCGCCGGCGCCTCACCTGGCTGGTCACATTTATTGACCACCAGCACGACCGGCTTGCCGGAACGGCGCAGCATATCCGCGATATCCGCGTCCTGAGGCTGCAGGCCGCTCTTCAGATCCACCATAAACAGAATGACATCACTCATCTGCACCGCGGCTTCCGCCTGCGAGCGCATACTGCGCAATAAGTCATCCTGACTCTCCGGCTCAATACCGCCGGTATCAATCAGGGTAAAGCTCCGGTCCAGCCAGTTAACTTCAGCATACAGCCGGTCCCGGGTCACACCGGGCAGATCGTCCACAATGGCGATTCTCCGCCCGGCCAGATAGTTGAAAAATGTTGACTTGCCGACATTTGGCCGACCCACCACCGCCACAACTGGCTGGCCCATAGCTTGCCTCCTTTGAATCAATTAAGGTTTTGTCCGCGGACAGCTTTCTGCCGGCAGACTCAGTAAAAAGAGCAACGAGTACTTGCTACACCCGCTGCTCTTTACCTGAATGCTTCAAGTTTCTAAAGCCGGTCTTATTGTGCTTCACCGACTTTAACGACTTCACGGCCCTGATAGAAGCCACAGGCCTTGCAGGCACGATGCGGCTGCATCAACTGGTGGCATTTGGGACACTCCGTGAGTGTGGGTGCCGCCACTTTCCAATTAGAACGCGAACGATGTGAGCGCGCCTTGGACCATCTGCTCTTAGGTACTGCCATTGTCTTACACCTCCATAGTTCTGTAACGCCCTCACGGTCTTACAGTAAATTATTTAACGCTCCGAAAGGCGATTGGCTGCCTCCCGTCTGCTCTGTCCGGCAAGTGCAAGGCCCCTCATTCAGGTCCTGCCCGCAGTGCGGACACAGCCCGCGACAATCTGCGCGGCACAACACTTTAGTTGGCAGAGCTAAAATAATAGCTTCTGTCAACGCTGTTGTCAAATCTATTATGTGTCCGGTATAAGGGTAGCAGGGGATATCCGCAGTTGTCTCCGGCTCCTCCCCGGTTGCCGCCGGTTCAGACCCAGTTTCACTTGTGCACTGACTCTCATTGCGGAAAGAAAGACGTAACCGAACGGTCTCCTCCTGGCTGACAGTCTCCAGACAACGGGCGCAAGGCGCCTGCCAGCTAAACTGGCCGCTGCCGTCAAAGCGCAGTTTACCCTGACCTTCATACCTGAGATTACCAGAGACAAACAGCAGACCCGGAAAAGAAAAATCCCGGTAAGACTGCAAGATCTCTGACGCGGGTACCTGAAGATGAACCGGAAGGTTGGAGCCGTTTTGCCGGCCTACTTCCCTGATATCTATCCTCATGTTCGCACCTCCACAGACACGCTCAAAATTATGCAACAAGGGCAGGTATAAGTCAATACACCGCGCAAATTGGTTCTGCTGCTTTGGCGCCGCGGCTCAGGCGCACCGTCTGCTTATCGGCGCCAGGGCCGGCGGGAGAACAAGCGAGAGTTTTTGACCCGGTTCCACTGGCGGCGCCAGAAGAGGCCCCAGCCGCTTGCAGGCAGGGGCAACGGCGCTGGCGGCACCGGCTTTGCCTCAGACTCCGGCTGG
>JAQWFM010000018.1 GCA_028704415.1 Oscillospiraceae bacterium
CTGTGTAAATCAACCTGGCAGGCGCGGTTAAGGGTCTTCAGCGCCATTATGACCGCGGTCAGTTCCATCCGGTTATTAGTGGTCTGAGCTACTGCTCCGCTGATTTCTTTTTTGGCCGTCCCTGCAAGCAACACTGCGGCCCAGCCGCCGGCCCCAGGATTGCCGGAACATGCGCCATCAGTAAAAATGGTCACGTGGGCCTGGCTGGTTTCCGGGTGCTCCTGAAGGTCTGTTTGATTCATGCTGCTCCTTTGCTGTCGCTGTGGTTCTTCTGCAAAATCATATCATGAGCCTTGACACTTAGCAACGACTCCAGTATACTCTCATGTTGTTCGGACTGTTAGTTTGATATCACTGGTTTGTAAATCTGCTATAGGGGAGTGACTCAACGGTAGAGTAGCGGTCTCCAAAACCGCCTGTTGCGTGTTCGAATCGCGTCTCCCCTGCCACCTGAAGCCCTGAGCCTCTCTACTGAGGGTCAGGGCTTTTTTATTTCAGTATGCCCCTCTACTTGGCTCGCTGCCAGTCAGCCCTGAGGCCTGCCGCTTTACCGCCATTTTCCTGGCAGGCCTGCTCTTCTGTGCTACAATAACATTAACTGGTGATTACTTTAGCAGTCTGGCAGGATGCTTTGGACTGTCAACAGCGGCATGATTGGGGAGAGAGCTTAACTATGAGTTTTTCTGATCAGTTGAAACGAATTCGCAAAGCCAAAGGCATATCTCAGCTTCAACTGGCTCAGGTAGCCGGGGTATCGCAGCAGGCCGTGGCTAAATGGGAAGGCGGTAATGCCTCACCGGATCCTGATACTCTCTGTTTGCTGGCAGCCAGGCTGACCTGTTCCCTGGAGGATTTGCTGGATTACAGCAGTGTCGTTGCCCTGCATAATCCGCCGCTGCAGCAAACCAGCCGTGACCTTTTGAGTCTGAATGACGCGCTCTTTTTTGAGCTGCCCGCAGAATTGCTGCAACTGCACAACCTGCAGCTGACGCTCAGGCAGGACAGTATGGAACCGGTCTATAAAGCGGGCGATTTATTGCATATCGTAAAGACTGGGCTTGACCCGGACGGCAAGGACTGCCTGGTCCGGACTGATCAGGGCGCCTGTGTTTTTGCCCGGGTTGAAAAAGCCAACCCCGGGGTGTCAGAAAGCGGCGGCTTATTACTGAGATTTTTTAATCCCAGGTATCGCTGCATCCATGTGCCTGATGCGGCTGCGCTACAGATATTAGGTGAGGCAATAGAGCTGCGCCGGCCAGTCTCTTGTTAGTTCAAAAAATTAATGCGTCCGGATTGCGCCATCAATTGCGTTATAATATAGCAATCATCATTTGGAGGCCTCAGCTATGATTTCTCAGGCAGTTTTAGAAAAAAATCGCGGCTCATCAATGATCCGGCAAATGTTTGAGCAGGGTCAGGTACTGCGGCAGCAGTACGGTGCGGACAATGTATATGATTTTAGTCTGGGTAATCCTGATCTGCCGGTTTCAGCCAGGCTGACGGACGCTTTGATAGCCAGTGCCCGGGAAGCCCGGCATGGTTATATGAACAATGCGGGTTATCCTGAACTGCGCGCGCTGATTGCCGGCCGCGAGCAGCGCCGCTCCGGCCGGCCGGTGACCTCACAGGGCGTTGTCATGACCGTTGGGGCGGCCGGGGCTCTGAACATCATTTTAAAATCCATATGCAACCCCGGAGATGAGATCATTATTCTGAAACCGTATTTTTCAGAGTATCTGCGGTATTGTGAAAACAGTGGCGCGCAAGCCGTCCCGGTTGACTGCGATCCAGCCAGTTTTTTACCGCTTACATCTGCTCTGGAGCAAGCCTTGTCCCCCCAGACTAAAGCCATCATCATCAATAATCCTAACAATCCTGCCGGGGTGGTCTATAGCGCTGCGTTTTATGAACAGACAGCAGCGCTGCTGGAGCAGCTGCAGCAACCGGTTTATGTTATTAGTGATGAACCTTACGCGCAGATAGTCTACGACGGCACCACCGTCCCCTCTTTACTGCGCTATTTCTCCAACGGTATTGTCGCTTATTCATGGAGCAAGTCCTTATCCATTCCCGGTGAACGCATCGGCTATGTTGCGGTATCAGAAGATTGTGCGGATTATGAGGATCTCTGTCAGGCGCTGGTATTCTGCAACCGTTCGCTGGGGTTTGTTAATGCCCCGGCTATCTGGCAGCAGACCTTGCTGAAACTGGGTGATTTTAAGCCGGATCTCAGTGTTTATCAGCGGCGGCGGGACTTGCTGTATCACCTCCTGACCGGACTGGGCTGGGACTGTTATAAGCCTGAAGGCGCTTTTTATTTGTTCCCCCGCAGTCTTGAGCCAAATGATCAGGCTTTTGCCAAAGCCGCGGCAGAAGAGCATATCTTACTGGTGCCGGGCCGGGGCTTTGGTATGCCGGGTCATGTCCGGTTAGCTTATTGTGTGGATGAAGCGGTTATTCGTCGGGCAGAAACGGCTTTTGGCCGTCTGACTGCTCGTTACCGGGCTTAATCATCAGCCGGGGTCACAATCAGCCAGCCGGTACCGGAAGCCAGCCTGACAGTAAATTCAGCGGCTTCGGCCTGGTTACTGATCGCAAGAGAGCTGCCCTGCCTGATCGTCCGGTCCTGCAGCGGATAGCGCAGCCCCTGGTAACTCACCCCTTTTAAGGTTCGCGTCGCGGCGATTAGCGATATGGTATAGGGCAGCGGCAGTAATTCGCTGAGCCTGGTGGTATGGGTTACAGGGCCACGCAGCGTCCAGACCCAGGTCAGGCCGTCCGTAAGCAGCGGTGCGGCGCGGAGTTTTGGCGCAAGCCTGGTCATCAGCTGCAAATTCATCAGACTGTGATCCGGCCTGACCGAACCAAATATGCCTAAAAAGGTCAAGCTGTCAGCGCCGGCCTTGCAGGCATAGTCAGCGCAGAGCTCGGCGTCAGACCAATCCTTTTCAACCGGGAATTTTAAAGCCTGCGCCGGAGCTGCCGCCCGCTCAAGCCATTCGCGATCGATCGGCCGGATTGAGTCCATATCTCCCAGCAGACAATCCGGCGGGCAGTCCAGCTGATGGAAATGCCTGAGACCGCCGTCCGCGGCAATTAACAGGTCATAGGCTTTTTGCTGCAGGCCCTGCCGGATGATCTGATAGTCACGGACCGGGCCGCCTAACGCAATCAACGCTCGCATCTGGCCCTCATTTTCCGGAGACTTTCAGCTGGTTGCCCGCTCCCGAAAACGGCTGAACCAGCTACCACCACATCCGCACCGGCCTCACAGACCTGCGCTATATTAGCCGTTGTGATCCCCCCGTCCACTTCAATGTGAATGGGGTACGGTGTGCGATCCAGCCACTGTCTCAGCCGGGTGATCTTTTCCAGGGTGGTATCCAGAAAGGTCTGGCCGCCAAATCCCGGGTTGACACTCATGATCAGCACCATATCAATATATGGCAGCACCTCTTCCAGAACATGCAGCGGGGTGGCCGGATTAAGGCAAACGGCCGCGGCCATGCCACAGGCTCTGATCTCGGCCAGCGTTCTTTGAAGGTGTACACAAGCTTCCGCATGCACGGTCAGCATATCCGCGCCGGCCTCCGCAAAAGTCCGGATGTAACGGGAGGCGTCCTCAATCATCAGGTGAACATCCAGCGGCAGAGGATAATGGTGCCGTTTCAACGCTTCGATAATCGGAAAGCCATAAGAAATACTGGGTACAAAAATCCCATCCATTACGTCAATATGCAGCGCGTCAGCGTCTGCCTGAACCGCGGTGACCGCGTCACTTAAGTTCCAAAAATCAGCCGCTAAAATGGAGGGAGATAAGTAGAGCCGGCGTTGGTCTGGTTGATATTCTGGTAAATGCATAACTTACTCCTGGTACACTAAAGTCAAATCAGTCGGTTCTTCCGATATCCGGGCCTGGCATCCAGTTCCCGGCGAAAAGCGACATAGCGATCATAGCGGCACTTCAGCTGTGGCTGCCGCATAACCAGCGCTTTTACCGCACAGTCCGGTTCTGACAGGTGGTGGCAG
This sequence comes from Oscillospiraceae bacterium, assembly GCA_028704415.1. Lineage (GTDB taxonomy): Bacteria > Bacillota > Clostridia > Saccharofermentanales > Fastidiosipilaceae > JAAVLZ01. The sequence continues at coordinate 4,030 of JAQWFM010000018.1, forward strand.
TCCTGGTAGCGGCAGGCACCGGCAAGCTGGAGAAACTCTGGGTAGCCGCTGATACATTCTTCAGGCTTCAGGCCGATGACTGACAGCTCCAGGGAGCTGAAGCCTGGCGTGTCAGCCAGATAGCCGCCGGCAAAAGGGAAGAGTTCCACATGCCTGGTGGTATGGCGGCCGCGCTGCAGGCGCTGACTTATCTGGCCGGTTTCCATATGCGCCGCGCCCAGCAAGCGGTTCAGCAAAGTGGATTTCCCTACGCCAGAGGGGCCGGCAAACGCAATCAGCCTGCCCTTGACCAAACGCAGCAGTTCCTGAGCGGGCAGGTCATGCGCCGCTGAGCACACGCAGGGATAAGCAGCCCGCTGATAAGGCTGGAGCAGCTGCGACAGCCGCGCTGGCGGCAGCAGCTCCGTCTTGGTCCAGATGATCACGGGCTTTATGCCCGCGACGGCTGATATAATCAACAATTTATCCAGCAGCACCAAATCCGGTTCCGGCTGACTGACCGAAAAGCATAAAAAGAGGCAGTCCAGATTGGCAACCGGCGGGCGCAGTAAAAAAGAATGCCGCGGACAGAGGCGGTCAATGACCCACGGGATATCCGCATCCCCGCTGGCGCTAAGCTCTGCTCTGTCGCCAGGCAAAGGGATCTGCGAGCCTCGGCGCAGCCGGCCGCGCGGCCGGCAGGGCTGTTGCAGCCCTGAATCCAGCCGCACTTCATAAAGGCCGCCTACCCCTTTCATGATCATGCCGCTAACCGGTTGCGGCGCCGGCGCCGGTTTAGCCGGCATGGCCTGCCGGTCCATTATGGCGTGGCCGGCTGAGGTTCCTGGCCGTTATTTTCGCCCGGGGTGACGACGGGGGCCTCGGTCGGCGTGGTGGCAGGCTGCGTGGTGCCGGTGGTTGTTGCGGGCTGTGTGGTGGTGCTGGCCGGCGGTGTCGTGGTTGGCACCGTCGTGGTTTCAGTGGTCGCCGGCGCCGTCGTAGTCTGAGTCGTAGTCGGCGCGGCGGTGGTTGTGGTCGTCGTAGGATGGAAATACTCATAATCGACAAAGACCAGATCCACAACCGTTCCTTTAGCAACCTGACTGCCAACGGCCGGATTGGTTGAGTACAGGTACAAGCCGTCTGAATCGATAGTCTTACCATATGGAACCGTGCTGTTTCCGATGGTGAGACCCAGGTCTTTCAACTCCTCCAGCACAACTGATTTCTCCCGTCCAACCAGAGTTTCCGGTATGGTGACCAGACTGGGGCCCTGACTGACATAAAGGGTGACTGTGCCATTTTCCGGCAGTTCGCCGGCTGCCGGATCTGTGCGAATAATCAAATCCGCTTTGAAATCATCGTTGTACTCCTGCTCTATATTAACCGTATAGCCAAAGTCATTAACCAGGGTACGCTGCACCGTCAGATAATTCTGGCCGATATAATTGCCTAATTTAAGACTGTCACTGCCCTCGCTGACCCAGAAGGTCACGGTGGTGACGCCGCCATTACTGATGGCCGTACCGCTGACCGGCTCTTGCCGGATAATATAACCGGAAGCGACTTCAGTTGAGGCCTCTTGTTTGACCGTCGGGGTTATGCCGTATTTTTTCAGTTCCGCAACTGCGTCCTCCAGAGAATAATTGGTAAAGTCCTGCAGCACATAATCTGTTTCCTGCGTCGTGTTGGTATTCATACCGCCGCTGATGCGGCTGATGACAAATACCCCCAGAGCAATCAGTAAAGCGGTGAACACTAAAACCATGGCGATCAGCACACCGTTTTCCCGCCTTCGGGAACGGCGCCGCTCCTGAATAGACTGTTCCAGTTCCTGGACTTTACCGTAATTGTTTTCCGGGCGCAGGGTGCCAATTGAGGTCGTGGGATCGTCAGGATTGTAATCTTCTTCTACTACCCCGTACTCCCCGTCGGGGTTGAGCAAAAACGCATCCAATTCATCAATCAATTCCCGGGCACTGCTGTAACGCTGCCTGGGATTTTTTTGAATGCACTTCATAACAATGGCACAAAGCCCCGCGGGCAGATCCGGGACCCGGGTTCTGGGATCCGCCGGCTTTTCCTGCAAATGTTTGATGGCAACCGCCACTGAGGTCTCTCCGTCAAAAGGGACATCGCCGGTCAGCATTTCATAAAACAAAATGCCCAGGGAATAGATATCCGCGCTGGGGCCTACCATACCGCCGCGGGCTTGTTCCGGAGAAAAATAATGCACGGAACCCATGGCATTACCGCTGGTGAGGGTAATGGTATTGGCGGTGGTCGCCCGGGCAATGCCGAAATCAGTAACTAAAGCCCGGCGGTCCGGGGTAATCATGATGTTATGCGGTTTAATATCCCGGTGGACGATGCCGGCCTTATGAGCATGCTCCAGTGCCAGGGCAATCTGAATCCCAATCGGTACCGCAACATGCCAGTCCAGCCGGCCGTACTGATCAATGAGATCCTTTAATGAGGTACCCTCCACGTATTCCTGGACCATGTACTTAATGCCGTGTTCTTCACCAACTCCCAGTACCCGGACGATATTGGGGTGAGACAAGCTGGAGGCCGCTTTGGCCTCAGCATCAAAGCGGCGGACAAACTCATCATCATTGGACAAGTCATTTTTCAGCACTTTAATCGCAACCAGCCGCTCATTCTGCAAGTCTTTAGCCAGATAAACCAAAGCCATGCCGCCTGCGCCCAGCAGGCGTAAAATACGATAACGGTTACTTAGTACCATGCCAATCGTGATCGTTTCCTGATTTTCGCCGTTCATGCCTTACCTCACTATTGAACAAATCCGCAGATGACCGTGACATTATCTACACCTGCCTGTCGGTTAGCCAGTTCAATCAACTGGTCAACGGCCAGCTCCGGACTTTTTTCATTGCTTAAAATATATTTAATATCTTCCTCATTGACATAATCATGCAGCCCGTCACTGGAAAAAAGATAGCGGTCCCCGCGTTCTACAGAATATATATAAGTATCTGCCTGCATATATTCCGGCGAGCCCAGCGCCCGGGTCACTACGTTGCGCCGGGGATGACGCTTAGCCTGGTCCGGACTAATATCCCCCCGGTCTACCAGAGCCTGAACCAAAGTATGATCACGGGTCAGATGGTCAAGCCGGTCCTGACGCAGCCGGTAAATGCGGCAATCGCCGATATGGCCGATAATTAACTGATCTGATGCAAACACACCCACGGTCAGAGTCGTCCCCATGCCGCTGTTTTCCGTAGCCTCCAGCGATTGAAGATAAACTTTGACATTAGCCTTCTCCACCACTTCCTGCACAATATGGCTGATCCGCTCAACAGGCATGGCAACTTTAATTTCACGGGCAAGCCGCTCTGAAGTATAGCGAACCGCAGTCGAAGATGCCAGCTCCCCTCTCTGGTGACCGCCCATGCCGTCTGCCAGTATAACCACAAAGGAGCTGTCGTCACTGCCTTTCAGGACAACAAACGAATCTTCATTGTTTTTGCGCGTCAACCCCACATCTGTGCGGGCGGCAAAGCTAATGCGATTGCTCATGCTCTTCCAGTCTTCTCCTGAGCTGCCCGCAGGCGGCGGTGATGTCACGGCCCAGTTCTCTCCTGACCGTGCATGGTATGTGGTGCTGTGTCAGTATATCCTGAAACGCTCTTATGCGGTCCGGGGTGCTGGGGTATAGCCCGGTACCCGGAACCGGATTGGCCGGTATCAGGTTAACATGACACCTCAGGCCGCTAATCCGGCGGGCCAGTTCCAAAGCCTGTTCAGCTCCGTCATTAACCCCCTTGAACAAAGCATATTCAAAAGTCAACCGGCGGTTGCTGTTTTCAAGATAACTGCGACAAGCTCCCAGCAGCTCATCAATTGACCAGCGCTGAGCGACTGGCATCAACTGACGGCGCAGCCGATCATTAGGCGCATGTAAAGAGACTGCCAGAGTGACCTGGGGCGCATCTTCCGCAAATTGTAACATTTGCGGCACCAGTCCGCAAGTTGAAACCGTCATATGACGGGCGCCTATACCCAGACGGTCAGTCGCTTTAGCCTGATTGAGAAAGCTAATGAGCTGGTCGTAGTTTTCAAACGGTTCGCCAATACCCATCACGACCAGTTTATCAATCCGGCAGGCCTTGTCCCGTCCGATCAGGGCCAGTTGGGCCAGCATTTCTCCGGCGGTAAGATTTCTGCCAAAACCGGCCTTTGTTGAGGCACAGAACCGGCAGCCCATCTGACAGCCTGCCTGTGAGGACACGCAGACGGAAGTGCCGGTTTTGTAGATCATAAACACACTTTCAACTATATTGCCGTCTGTTAACTGAAAGATATACTTGCTGGTGCCGTCTTCAGCCGAATCCTGGCGCTGCAGCAGGGTCAGGCCCTGCGTATCATAAGCATTTGCCAAAGCTATTTTTAGCGTCTTAGGCAAATTGGTCATCTCCGCCGGATTTTGAACCCCCTGGTTCAGCCAGGCCAGGATTTGATCAGCCCGGTAAGCCGGCTGCTGCTCTTGCTTAAGCCAGGCCACAAGACTGGCTTTATCTGCATCATAAATATATGCTTTCATATGGTTCCCTTCATAGCCCGGGCGGTATGCGCTTTCCGCCTGCTCCTTCATGACGCTTCCCGCCTGAGAAAAGCCATATAAAAGCCTTCCGTTGGGGCAGCCGGCGGCATGATGACGGCACCGGTCTGCTGCGAAAGCAATTGTCGGGTTAACTCTGGCAAGGTCTTGTACGGCAGCTGATTAGCCAGGCTGAGCGCTGGTACCAGCTTAAAGCGGCCTGCAAATTGAGGATCCGCTAAAAATGTCGCTATCTGCTGTTGATTTTCTGCTCTTCGGACCGTACAGGTACAGTATATCAACAGACCGCCAGGCTTAACATTCAGCGCCGCTTGTTTCAGGATTTGAGCCTGAGTAAGCTGGAGCCTCAGCACTGCCTCCGCGTCCCATTTCAGCCGCAGCTCCGGCCGGGACCAAAGCAAACCCAGCCCGCTGCAGGGAACATCCGCAATGACATAGTCAAAACTGCCGGCGCTGGGCTTTGTAGCGTCAGCCCCAGCTACCTCGACATTTTTCAGGCCTAATCGCCGCAGGTTAGCCTTGATTAAAGCCAGCTTATGCGGTTTGAGGTCACGGGCCACTACCCGCCCCTGAGGGCCGGCAGCTTCAGCTGCCTGCATGGCTTTTCCGCCGGGAGCGGCGCACACATCCAGGATAGAAGCCGCCGGCTGCGGGGCTGCCAGGATGACCGGTAGGGTACTGGCTTCGCCCTGCAGATAAATCAGGCCCTCTTTAAACGCGGTAAGATTTGTGAGTGAAGCTGGCCCCAACTTAAGATAAAGGACGTCATCCGGCAGTAAAGCCGCGGGACTGGCGGCTACGCCCTCCTGTTTCAATCCAGCCAGCGTCGCAGCTAAGTTAGCCTTACCACGTTTAGTCAGGCGGGCGCATAAAGGTAAGGGTTCAGCCAGGGTCTGGGTAAGAAAAGCTGTAGCCGGCTCAACACCTAACTGCTCAGTCAAATCTGCATATAAGGCCGGACTGACATTCAGCTGAATCCAGGGACCGGCCTGGGAAAGATCCGGTGTCCGGCGCTGATAAGCGCGCAGGACAGCGTTGGCATAGGCGGCAGCGCCCGGATTCAGCTGGCGTTTGACCAGCTCAACCGTTTCATAGATTTCAGCATAAGCCTTGGCAGCAGGATCAAAGTGCAGCCGGGCCAGCGCCAGCCGCAGGGCGTTTTTCAGGCCCGGGTCCAGCTTAGCCGCAGGCCGCTGGCTGAGCTGGTCAAGCATCCAGTCACAGGCCGGCTGATGACTCAGGGTAAGATAAAACCAGGCTTCAGCCTGTTGCTTAATCCGCAAGGTCTCAGCAGAGCTGTGCAAATCCCCTTGTTCTTTCAGCTCAGCGGACAGTAAGCGGTTGGACCAGGCACCCTGCTCCATCCGGCCCAGCCAATACCAGGCCTGATCCCGGCTGTTGTCAGGCCGGAATTGCTTAAGGTTCAGGGGCTTGCGTTTACTCACTGGCCCCGGTCCCCTGCGCTCTGTTTGCCGGCTGCTGCCCGTTAAAGCATAAGCCGGTTTTTAAGTTGTGCGCTACCTCTGCCGCAGGCAGGCGCCTGCGGCCCTCCAGCTGCAGCTCCTGCAGGCTCAATAACGTCCCTTGCCCACAGCTGACCCACAAACCCTGCCGGTCAGCCCGTACCACCGTACCGGGACAAGCCTGATCAGCCTGGTCAAGCGCCTGGTATGCCGCCTGTTCAGCCTTACTGACTACGGCAGTCTGAAATATTTTCAGATTTTTATGGTTTAGTACTGTGTAGGCACCGGGCCAGGGGTTAGTCCCTCGGACCAGGCAGTCAATGGCACCTGCGGTTTTATGCCAGTCAATCAAGCCGTCCTCCCGCTTGAGCAAATGAACATAACTGGCCTGCTGTTCATCCTGAGGAAGGGGCCGGAGACGGCCGGCAAAGAAGAGCTGAAGATCTGTCGGCAGTGTGGCGGCCGCCAGTTCCGCCAGGCGTTTCATCAGACGCTCAGCGGTATCCTCCGGTTCAATCAGCAAATGATGCTGGCTTAAAACAGGACCGTGATCCATCACGCGGTCCATTTGCATAAAGCTGATGCCCGTCTCCTGATCCGCATTAATCAGGCTCCACTGTACCGGTGCCGCCCCGCGGTAGCGCGGCAGTAAGGAGGCGTGAACATTAACGGCGCCAAAGCGGGGCAATTCCAGCCACGCCGGGGGCAAAATCCGGCCATAAGCTGCCGTCACAATCAGGTCAGGCGCCAATTGCTGCAGATATTCCCAGGACTCAGGGGTTTTGAGGCTGGAAGGCTGCCACACCGGCAGGCCTAAAGCTTCCGCCGCCAGCCGGACGGGGGTTGGCGTCATGCGGTGATGGCGGCCCTGCGGTTTATCAGGCTGGCTGACAGCGCAGATGATATTGAAGCCAAAACTGGCAATAGACTTGAGCACGGTTGCGGCAAAATCCGGTGTGCCCATAAACAGGATCCGCCAACTCACGCTTTCACCAGCTCTCCTATAGTTTTATCTGTAAACAAAATACCGTCCAAATGATCGTTCTCATGACAGATACAGACAGCCAGCAGCTCCTCCGCTGCTAATTCAAACGGCTGGCCGTGACGGTCCTGGGCCTGTACCTTCACTTTAGCCGGCCGCTCAACTTCTCCCCAATACCCGGGAATGCTGAGACAACCTTCCGTACCGGTCTGCTGACCGTCACGACTGACAATAAGCGGATTGACAAAAACCCTGACGCCGGCCTCATCCTGCATGTCGATAACAAAAATTCTCCTGAGCACTCCGACTTGCGGAGAGGCCAGGCCGATACCATTACCTGAATGGTGCAAGGTATCAATAAGATCATCTATTAAAATCTGGGTGCGCGGACCAAAATCAGTCACCTCCCGGGCCTGCTTACGCAGGACCGGATCCGGATCCAGCACAATTTTTCTGATTGCCACAATATCATCCTCCTTTGTCAGATATATTTTATCATGCCAGGCAAGGCCAGATGGTAACTAAAGCTTTAGCTCAGGCCGGATCCATGGACAGAGCCAGTGAACTATCTTTGGGCAGACGTTGTCTGGCTAAATAATTCAGGCATTGACTGATTAAGCGTTCGGACTGACTGCGCAGCGTGAATTGCCAGCGACTGCGGCCATTCAGCCGGGGCAGCCTGGCACTGCTGCAGCCCAGGCTGGTGAGGCGGACAGCCCGGGTCTCGGGCCAGTTTTGCCACTGGGCCCTGAGACTGGCTTCAAGGCTTTGACATAACTCCCGGGCTGCCTTTTCATTGGGGTGGCTGACCAGGGCTGTACCCATGCAGCTGTAAGGCGGATACTGCAGCGCTTGTCTAAACTGTTGCTGCAGCGCAAAAAACTGTTCATAAGTACCGCTGCAGGCAGCTTTGAGCGCTTCATTATCCACCTCATAGGCCTGAATAAAAACCTGCCCGGCCAGATCCGCCCGGCCAGCCCGGCCGGCGGTTTGGGTCAGCAGCTGGTAAGCCCGTTCCTCAGCTCTGAAATCGTTTTCGCGAAACAGGAGATCCGCTGATAAAATTCCCGCGACGGTCACCAACGGAAAATCGTGACCCTTGGCAATCATCTGGGTCCCCAATAAGGCATCCGCTTCATGCCGACGGAAGGCTTCCAGAATGTCTTTATGGGCACTGCGCGCCGTAGTGGTATCCTGATCCATCCGCAGGATTTGCTGCCGGGGAAACAACTGCTTAAAAACGACCTCCGCCTGCTCCGTACCCATGCCCCAGCCAGTCATCGGTTGACCGCATTCAGGGCATACGGCGGGAGCCTGTTGCAGATAGCCGCAGTAATGGCAGCGCAGCTGGGCCGGTCTGTAAGCTGCGGGCTGATGATAGGTCAGGGCGACAGAGCAGTTAGGACAGTCAACACTAAAGCCGCAGGCCGGACAGAGCCACAGCGGCGCGTAACCCCTGCGGTTTAAAAATAAAACCGCCTGCTCACCGCGCTCAAAGCAGGCAGTCAGAGCCTGATACAGCGGTTGGGAAAACAAACCGGAGGGGTCAGCTTTGCTGACTTGCCGCATATCAATAACCTCCAGCCGGGGCAGATGAGCTTCTGCCGGCCGGTGGTTTAACTGCAGCAAGGTACTGCGTCCGCTTAAGACGCGCGCATAGCTCTCAAAAGATGGCGTAGCTGAACCCAGCAATAAAAGCGCGCCGGTTGCTCTGGCCCGCAGTCTTGCCACGGTCCGGGCGTGGTAGCGCGGCTTATGATCAGATTGATAACTACTGTCATGCTCCTCATCCAGAATAATCAGCCCCAGATTCGGCAGCGGTGCAAAAACCGCGCTGCGCGCACCCACGACAATCGCTACCTGACCGCTGCGGATTTTTTTCCATTCCTGCAGGCGCTGGCTGCTGGTCAGCCGGGAGTGCAAAACAGCAATCTGACTGCCAAAGCGACTGATAAAACGCTCGGTCATTAGAGGCGTCAGTGAAATCTCTGGTACCAGCATCAGAACGCTGCGGCCCTGGGCCAGAACAGTTGCGGCAAGCTGCAGATAGACTTCGGTTTTACCCGATCCGGTAATGCCCTTAAGTAAAAACTCAGTCAAAGCAGCTTCAGGTAACTGACCGGACCGCCGGGCGGGCAGACGAATTGCCTGTTGCAGCCGGGCCAGCGCGTGTTGCTGGTCCCCAGTCAACGTCAGCCCCGCTGCCGGCATGGCCTGCTTACTTGCAGAGGGCTGGCCGGCCGTTGCCAGTGCGGACCCAGCGGTGTCTGGCCGGCCCTGATCCGCTGACAGATCAGGCAGTTGTTTGCTGATGTAATGCGTCAGCAGCTGCTTTTTCTCCAGGGTCCTTAAGGTAGACAAAGTCACCTGGCAAGCGTGCAGGAGCTCTTCTGAGGCAGCTTGCTTATGTTCCAGCAGATATTCCAGAATCCGGGCCTGATTTTCATAACGAATCTCCCCGTTTTCCATAGCGGCGGCGGCCCGGTCTGCTGCCTGCAGCTGCCAGATCCAGACCCGCTGCTTTTTTTCTGTGCTTCGTCCTCCCAATCCGGGCGGGATCATCTGGCGGCAGGCTTCGCCCCAGGTACAGGCATAGCGGATTCTCAGCTGGGCACAGAGTTTCAGCTGCTCCAGGTTAAGTACAGGGTAAGGATCCAGGGGCAGGCCGGCCGTTTTAAGCAGCTGCCCGTCCTGTAGATTGGGTTTCAGGTCGGCCATGGCGGCTTCCGTCAACACTTCAGCCAAAACGGCCTCCCGCCAGTGATTTTGCCGGCCAAACGGAATCTGCAGACGCAGTCCGACCGCCCAGACCTGCGGCGCGGGCAACTCAGGCAACTGGTAAGTATACAACCGGTCAAAAGCCGGCTGACTGTCCATTAAAAAGACCCGGCCAAGCATGCAGGCTTAATCCTCCTTATAGTTTTGGTATAGCGGTTAGCCCGGCAGCCGTCAGCCCAGCAGACTGAAAATATCCATTTGCGCCGATTCCGGCAAATCTCCCAAAACGCCGTGTTCGCGGAGATTTTGCACCGCAGACTGGCCGATACCCGACCGCTGCTGTAAATCCTCCTCTGACTTGAAGGGCTCACCGCTGGCCCTGGCGCTGACAATAGCCTCGCCTATAGCCTGGCTGATGTTAGCGATACAGCTGAAAGGAGGTCGCAGCTGCCCCTTCGCTTCGATTTTAAAATTGACGGCTTCAGAGGCGTAGAGATCAATGGGTAAGAACACAATGCCCCGATAGTACATTTCTTCCACTAATTCCGCGATATAGTATTGCTTCTGCTCCCGCGGGTTGCCGTCCCGGCCACTAAAAGCGCCCCGCAGGCGCTCCCTTTCCGCGATGGTGTGCTCCAGCCCGCAGCAAAACAAATCCGCGTCAAATTCAGGCGAACGCAGGGTAAAAAAGGCGGCGTAATAAGCCTCGGGCCGGTAAACCTTAAACCAGGCAATCCTCAGTGAAGAAATCGCGTAGGCGGCCGCGTGGGCTTTGGGGAACATATACTTGATTTTTTTACAACTGTCTATATACCATTCCGGTACGTTATGCTCGCGCATCAGGGTTTCATGTTCTTCGGACAAACCTTTGCCTTTGCGGACCTTTTCCATGATATCAAAGGAAGCTTTGGACGGCAGGCCATAGTTGATCAAAGAGGTCATAATGCTGTCGCGGCAGCCGATAACCTCATTGATTTTACAGGTGCCGCTACTGATGAGATCCTGGGCGTTGCCTTTCCAGACATCTGTGCCATGGGACAGGCCCATAAGCTGCACCAGATCGTAGAAGCGCGTCGGTCTGGTTTCTTTTATCATGTCCCTGGCCATAAACGTGCCCATTTCAGGAATGCCCAGTGTGCCGCAGTCCGCAGGGGTGCTGCCCGGCTTGATACCCAGCGCTTCTGTGGATTGAAATAAGGACATCACCTTATCATCAGGTATGGGTATATCCGTCACTTTAACCCCGGTCAGATCACTGAGGAACTTGAGCATGGTAGGATCCAGGTGGCCCAGGATATCCAGCTTGAGAATCGTATCATGCATGGCGTTAAAATCAAAATGCGTCGTCGTCATGCTGGCGTCTTCATTGTCCGCCGGGTATTGAATCGGCGTAAAGTCATACACATCCCGTTCTTTAGGTATAACAACAATACCGCCGGGATGCTGCCCGGTGGTTCGCTTGACGCCAACCAGGCCGCTGGCCAGGCGGCGCTTGTCCGCCTCAGTTGTGAAGGTCTGGGTTTCATCCAGATAGTTCCGGACCAGGCCCAGGGCGTTTTTATCGGCATAGCTGCCAATGGTACCGGCTCTGAAGGTGTGGCTGTGGCCAAACATATTCTCAATAAAGTGGTGAGCTACCGGCTGGTAGACGCCGCTGAAATTCAGATCGATATCAGGCTGCTTGTCCCCGTGAAAACCCAAAAACGTTTCAAATGGAATATCCTGACCTTCCCGGTGCAGCGGTTGGCCGCAGACCGGACATTTTTGGGCCGGCATATCATAGCCGGAGCCATATTCGCCATGGGTGTAGAACTCCGAATAGTGGCAGTGCGGGCAGACATAATGCGGTGGCAGAGGGTTAACCTCTGTAATGCCGCAGAAGGTCGCCACCAGTGAAGATCCCACCGAGCCCCGGGAGCCGACGATATAGCCATCCTCATTGGATTTGCGGACCAGGCAATAGGCGATGTAGTACATAATAGCAAAGCCGTTGTCAATAATGGAGGTCAGCTCCTTATTGACCCGCTCCTGAACAATTTCAGGCAGCTGGCCATCTTTTTCATAAATCGCCCTGGCCGTTCCCCAGGACATATTGCGGACATTTTCCGCAGCCTCAGGGATCAGCGGCGGATAGCTCCCCTCCGGAAACGGGCGCAGGCCATCGTCGCACTGCTCCGCAATCTGGCGCGGCACTTCGATCACCGCCTGCTGCCGGGTTGCTTCATCCAGATAACTGAATTCAGCCAGCATTTCCTCCGTATTCCGGAAGTACAGCTGCGCCTGTTCTTCACTGGGATCAAAGCCCATGCCGGAAAGCATGATTTTGCGGTAGATACCGTCTTCAGGATTCAGAAAATGCGAATCACAGGTAGCGGCAACCGGACGCTTGCTGATCTGGCCTAAGTACAGCACCAACCGGTTCAGATTCATCAGATCTTCCTCGTTCAGAATCCCGTTTCCTTCCTTGCGAATCATAAAGCGATTGTTGCCCAGCGGCTGTATTTCCAGATAGTCGTACTGCCGGGCAGTCTTTTTGATTTCAGCCTGATTCAGCAGCTGCCGGGCCCGCGCCATATCCCGGTTAGCTTCGCGGTAGGCGTTCATAACAGCCACAAATACTTCGCCCCGTTCACAGGCGGCACCGGCGATCAGACCGTGCCGCAGATAGGTCAGAATGGAACGGGGAATGCGCGGGCGGGAAAGGAAATATTTGGTATGCGATTCCGAAACCAGGCGGTAGAGATTGTAGAGTCCCACATAGTCCCGTACCAGTAAGATTATGTGAAACGGCCGAATTTTACGCGCCATATAGGTTTCCCGGGGCAGGCGCCCCGCCAGGCGGTTTAGTTCATCCAGAGTGGGCGTGCCAAGCTTTTGATATAAAGCCAAAAAGATACGCGCGCTGGTCAGCGCATCATCAGTCGCGCGGTGATGCTGCCCGATATCTATGCCCAGATAACCTGCCACGGCGTCCAGGGTATAGCGATTTTTACCCGGTATAAAGATCCTGGCCATAGCCAGCGTGTCAATCGCCACCGGGTTAAATTTAATCCGGGGCGCGTTTTCTTCCGGGGTACGGAACCCTTCATAGCGCAAAAAGCCCAGATCAAACAGGACATTATGCCCGACAATCGGATCATTGCCTAACCAGTCGGATAACTCCTGTAAGGTCGGAAAGATGGCCTTACCCTGCAGCAAATCCATATCCGTCAGTCCGGTCAGTTGCACAATTTTAGGGCTGAGCGAGCAACCGGGGTTAATCAGGCAGGAAAACCGATCTGCCTCCACAAACCGGCCCTGTTCATTGCGGCAGAAACGGACGGCCCCGATCTCTATGATATGTTCGTCATGCGGGTCCAGACCAGTTGTCTCCAGATCCAACGCCACAAAGCGGTCGTTTAAAGTTAAGTCATCCAGTCCGTAGACGCAGACCGGACCATCGTCGACCAGATACCCCTCCATCCCATAGACCAGTTTGATCGGCTGGTTTTTTTTTGCCAGTTTATCCCGGGTTGAGCAGGCCTCCGGGAAAGACTGCACAACACCGTGATCAGTTATGGCTACAGCCGGATGGCCAAAGGAGGCCGCCAGCTCCAGGATTTTGGCGGCATCACTGACGGCGTCTTTAGCCGACATTTTGGTGTGGCAATGCAGCTCTACCCGTTTGACCGGAGCCAGATCCTCCCGGGGTTTGGGCTTGGTTGCTTTGCCTACTCCCCGGATAATAGCCTGCAAGTCATGGGAAAAGCGGCCGTCAAACTGTACGGTTGCTTCAAATAACAGATAGCTGCCATCCTTAATCAGGGCGGTCAGTTCTTCTTCATCCTCAGGCTTGGCAAAGATGACACAGTCCACTGCGCCTCCCTCATCACTGACCATAAACTTAACAAGCAGTCTGGTGCCATTACTGACTAAAGTGAATTCCGGAGCCCATACATAACCGGCCATCTGCGTATCGCCCGTGTCGGCTACAAAGCTCTTAATCGGGTTTATCTTCAGATCGCTGTTTAACCGCCCCCAAAGAGTGTTGGCACTTTTAGGCGTGCGGCGCTTATCTTTACTTTTTTCCTTAGTCTGGCGTTGCGCTTCTTCCCGCTGATATTCCCGCTGCAGTTGCTGCGGGGCCTGACTTAAATCCAGCACGGGCTGGCCATATTCATCCACCCGCCGTACCACCTGCTGCTGTGCCGCGCGGCGCTCCTCCGGGGTCAGTTGCCGCTGCTGCTCTATCTGGGCTTTGATTCGGCTATGAGCCTGTTGCTGCCAGCTGTCCGGGGCGCCTGGTCCAGACTCAGGCAAGCCCTCCGCCAGGCAGCTAAACTCAAGCCCCGCCCTGCTGCGGAAAAAGTCCTCCATCAGGTCCAGTCCCTCAGTCTGAAGACAAGCTAACATGGGAGCGGGGGCTTTAATCAGCAAATGCTCCGGACTGGCGGCAAGCTGGCTGCGCCGGAAAACCAGCGCCCAAAATCCGTGCCTGCGCCGAATCGATTCAATAAACCACGGAAACAGCCGCTGCAGGATCTGCAGCATAGCGGCGGTATCCTGCGGGGGCGGCTGCAGCTGCAGACAGATCTCTAAAACCAGGGGAGCTGCCTGCTGGCTGAACTGGTCCTGTAATTGAATTAAATCCCGGCCCTCCGGACAGGCCGACAGCCCCAGATGTAATTGGATGGTTTCTCCCCTGACCTGCAGGCGCTCAATTTGCGCGGCCGAGAGACTGGCGGGCACAGCGGTGGTCTGCCCCACCGGTTGCTGTCCGCTGGCCAGCGCCAGTTTATTTAACTCCTGTAAGTAAGTCTGTAAAATAGGCAAAGTTGTCATGTCCTTTCGCTGATCAAGTACCGGACAGAGCTACCTGCCTCAGTCTGGTCCCAGGTCTTATTCCGCCGGTCACAACGGGGACGGCTCTGGCTCCGACCAGTTGTCAATCAGCTCAAATAAACGATCCACAGCCTGGCCTTCCGCAACTTTGCCTATTATTTTACCACGTGCAAACAGCAAAAACTCGCCCCTGCCTCCGGCGATACCCAGATCCGCTTCTCTGGCCTCACCCGGTCCGTTTACAATACAGCCCATGACCGCTATCTTCAACGGTTTATGCACAGCTTTTAAGCGGTCCTCAACTTGCTGCGCTAAATGTATCAGATCTACCTGGGTTCGGCCGCAAGTCGGACAGGAAATCAGCACCGGCCGGTTGCGCGCAATATCCAGCGCACTAAGCAGGTCCCAGGCCGCCTCTACTTCTTTAATCGGATCAGCCGTCAGAGATATGCGCAAGGTATCCCCTATGCCTTCTGCCAGCAAGGTACCCAGGGCTGCGGCGGAGCGCAGGATGCCGCTTGTGGCCGTGCCGGCTTCAGTTACACCAATATGAAGGGGGTAATCGCAGCGCCGGGCCAGTTCCCGGTAACACGCAATGGTCAGGGCCGGATCAGATGCTTTAAGGGAAATAACCAGATCATGGAAGTCGCAGGCCTCCAGGATAGCTACCGTATCCAACGCACTGCTGACCAGGGCTTCAACGCTCACCCCGCCGTATTTTTCCAGGACGCTGCGACTAAGTGAACCGGAATTTACGCCTACCCGAATGGCGACACCATGCGCTTTGCAGGCCTGCGCCACCTTGCGCACCCGGTCTAGCCCGCCAATATTGCCCGGATTAATCCGAATTTTAGCGGCGCCGGCTTCTACCGCGGCTATAGCCAGGCGGTAATCGAAATGAATATCCGCCACAATGGGCAAAGGCGACTGTGGGACTAATTTCTGCAGGCAACAGGCGGCCTCCTGGTCCGGTATTGTGATCCGGGTCAAATCGCAGCCGGCCTGAGCTAAAGCCTCAATTTGCTTCAAGTTGGCCTGCCAGTCGTGGGGATCAACATTATTCATCGATTGGATCAGCGGCCGCCTGCCGCCTCCCATCTGCAAGGGGCCAACCCTGACCGCGCGGCTGAGGCGCCGGGGGGATAAATAATCCGGCCACCGGTCCGGACCGGCAGAGGTTGTATTCATACCTGAATCGTTCATGTTATCTTCCTTTGTAATATTCTTAAGTTAAGCCTAGCCTTGCAGAATCCGTCCGATGTCCAGGTAAAGGCCATAGGCAAAAAGGAAAATAATAATCACCAGCCCGATGGCCGAGATCACATTACGCACTTTTGCCGACAGGGCCTTGCCGCGGATAGCCTCTACGGCCAGAAGTAACAGATGATTGCCGTCCAGCAACGGGATAGGCAGTAAATTGGTAAAACCCAGGGACAGCGAAATCAGGGCAATCATATTCAGCAGCTCAAGGAACTTTTCTCCCCAGTTGATCCGGCTTTCCACCACGACATCGGATATCATACTGACAATACCCACCGGTCCGGACAAAGCGTCTGAGGCGGCAATTTTACCGCTGATCAGGGCGCCGATCGCCTGAAAGGATCCGCGGATCGTGGACCAGCCGTATTGAAAGCTATAAGGCAGAGCCCGCAGCACATTGTGGGAAACGGTTAAGGCCAGCCCTGTGCTGTTGGCTGTTGCCACAGCTTTTGAAGTACTGTAAATGACTTGCTCCTGACCCTGACGGAAGACGGTAATGGGTGCGGCGGCGCCCTGGTATGGGGCCAGCTCGGTGGCAAAATTATCCAGGGTTACCTCCGTATCGCCAACTTTCAGGATGATATCGCCTTCTTCAAAAACCGGATCGCCGCCGTTTTGCCAGGAACTAATCTCCACAACTTCCAGACGCCCGTCCGTGGTGGTCTGGGTGCTGATGCCGACCTGATAGACGGTGGACAAAACCGGGGTAAGCAGTGCTTCTATTTCCTGCCCGTCGCGCCGCACGGTTATGGAAATGCCGTCGCTGTCTGATCCGGCAAAATACAGGGCCAGACTGGCGTCGGCACTGGTATAGATCCGTTCGCCTGCCAGGCGGATAATTTCATCTCCGGCCTGCAACCCCGCGTCGGCTGCCTGGGTTCCGGCTTCAACCGTATTCAGGACCGGGATGGTATAGCCTGTGGTGGCAAACAACAAGAAAAAGATCAGAATACCTGACAAAATATTGGCCAGCGAGCCTGCTGCCAGCACCGCTGCCCGGTAGCGCTTAGGCCGATTCATGAATAAAGCCGGGTCTTTGGGGGGCGGGGTCACCCCGCCGGCCACCGCCAGCCCTGCTTCTGACTCGTCTGCCTGTTCATACTCGCCGGCAAACTGCACCGCCGCACCGATGGGAAACAGCCGCAGGGTATAGCGGATACCTTTGCGCTCAGTTTGCCAAACTACCGGGCCCATGAAAATCATTAATTCGTCAATTTTAAACCCGAGTTTGCGGCCAACAATAAAGTGGCCCAGCTCATGAATCAGCATCATAATGCTCAGGGCCAGCAGCGCTATGATGATGCCGACTAATCTTTCCATTCCAATAGCTCCTTTGCCTGTTGACGGATATGATGGTCCGTATCAAGTATACGCTTGAGATCCAGATCCTCATCAGGGCTCAGGACACGGTATTCAGACAGCAAACGGCCGACCAAACGGCTGATGCCAGGAAAATCCAGCCGCCCTGCCATGAAAGCTTGCACGGCAACCTCATTAGCGGCATTAAAGACGGCGGGGGCCAGTCCCCCGCGCCGCAAAGCTTCCCGGGCCAAATCCAGGGCCGGAAACGTCTCCGTATCGACCGGTTCAAAGCTTAAGGCTGCCGTCTGAGTCAAATCAAGTGCCGGCCGGTGGGAAGGCTGTCGGTCCGGGTATGTCAGGGCATATTGAATGGGGAGGCGCATATCTGTGGTGCCTAATTGAGCAATCACAGAACCGTCCTGCCATTCGACCAGCGAATGGACAATGCTTTGCGGATGGACCACGACTGCTATCTGCTCTGCAGTCACTTCAAACAGGCGGGCGGCTTCAATCACTTCCAGGCCTTTATTCATCAGGGTGGCGGAATCAACGGTAATCTTGCCCCCCATTTTCCAGGTCGGGTGTTGCAGCGCCTGCGCTAAGGTGACCTGCTGTAACCGGGCGGGGGTATAACCGCGAAACGGGCCGCCTGACGCGGTGATAATGATACGCCTTAATTCTGAGCGGTGTCCGCTTCTTAAGCACTGCCATATGGCTGAATGCTCACTGTCCACCGGCAAAATCTGTACGCCTTGCCTGCGGGCGCGAGCCAAAACCAGCCGTCCGGCTGCCACTAAGACTTCCTTATTTGCCAAAGCGATCTGGTGACCGCTGTCTATAGCGGCCAGGACCGGCTTAATGCCTGACATCCCGACCATGGCCTGGACGGTCATCTGGGCTCTGGCGTCACGGGCTACCGTTTCCACCCCCTCGTCACCGGCCAATACCCGGCAGTCAAGGCCGGCCGTTTCAAGTCTTTGCCGCAGGCGCATAGCCTGCTGGGGCTGACTGACCGCAACCATACCGGGCTTCAATAGTTTAATTTGTTCAAACAAGCGATCGATCTGACTGTGACAGGCCAATGAGGTAACGGTCAGGCCTAGCTGCTGACAGACATCCACAGTCTGGGTACCAATTGAACCGGTACACCCTAAGATTGAAATCTGCATCACTGATATCCTTCCTGTAAAAAACGGACTGCTGAAGCCTGGCAGTCCGTTTCGTATAGCCTTGAGTTGAGGTCTTTATAAGAACTGCTGACTTGATCTTATCATGCCAATATTAGCTGTTTTCAGCTCAAATAATAACAGAGCGTTAAAATTATACCGGCGGGCAGGGTAAACAGGACACTGTCAAAGCGATCCAGAATACCGCCATGACCTGGCAGGATATGGCTGAAATCTTTTATCTTAACGTAACGCTTGATGGCCGAAGCAAACCAGTCGCCAAACTGAGCGAACAGACTCAGCAGGAGGCCGGCCAGCATGCCAAACAAAAAGTTAGTGCCGCGGCCGGCTTTAAGCGGGGCTTCACCCGTCATGAAAATCATAAAAAACAGACCGCCCAGCAGAGTTGTGCCTAAAAGGCCGCCGATAACCCCTTCCAGCGTCTTTTGAGGGCTGATCTGAGGCAAGATGTGGGTATGGCCCCAAAAACGGCCGGCAAAGTAACAGCAGACATCACTGATCCAGGGAGAAAACACGGCGACAAAAAGCCACAAATACCCTTGAGGGACGGCAAATAAATAAATCGGGACCATGGCCAGCGGAAAGGCAATATAAAAGGTGCTCAGATTTTCCGCCAGTGCCAAAGGCAGGCTGTCCGGACCCCGGTGCAGCATGGTAAACAGGGAACTCAATAAAAACCAGGCCAGGGCCGCGAGCATAAACAAGGTCAGACTTAAGCCGACTAACCACATCAGATCCGTCTGCCAGTAGCCATCCAGCGGCAGTTGTGATTTGCTTAGCAAGCGCCAGCCTGGACGCAGATTTTGGTACAGCCGCCAGATGATGACGGGGACTAAGTACAGCAAGGCCCCCAGTTCCATAACAACCAAAGATGGCTCCGCATACCGGCGGCTGATAGCCTGCTGCAGTTCCAGCGTCGTCAGCAAAGCTACTGCCGTAAACAGAATCAACGGCAACCAGGGCAGTTTAAACGCAGGGATCATAAACAGTAAGATAACCGCGGTAAAAACCGTTCCTGTGATGACACGTGTTTTCATGATGACCCTCTCTTTATGTCCCCAGCCAGTTTAGTATCAATAGGAACAGCTGGCAGTTAAGCTTCAGCGGCTGCTGTTCGTTTCGATGGCGCCGTAGCGGCGGTCCCGCTGGCTATAAGCCTGGATGGCTTCCAGCAGGGTCGTCTCATCAAAATCGGGCCATAGCGTATCCGTAATCCAAAATTCAGTATAAGCGGCCTGCCACAGCAAGAAATTGGATAATCTCAGTTCTCCGCTGGTCCGGATCAGCAGATCAGGATCCGGCACATCCGGCAGAAATAACGCGGCTTTAAAGTGTTGCTCATCAATCTGTAACGGCTGCAAGGTCTGGTGACAGCAAGCCTGAGCCAAGTGCTGTGCCGCCTTGATAATCTCCTGCCTGCCGCCGTAATTAAAGGCCAGAATTAGCTGCAGGCCCTGCCTGTGGCAGGATTCAGCCTCAGCCTCTTCCCAGGTCTGCTGCACTGAAGCCGGAAGGGCGGTTTTATCACCCATAAAACGCAATCTGACATCGTTTTGCCGCAACATTGAATCATATTTGTGGAAAAACTCCACAAATAGGTCCATCAGGGTCTGCACCTCTGCGGCCGGCCGTTTCCAGTTTTCAGTGGAAAAGGTATAGACCGTCAGGTAACGTACCCCCAGCCTGCCGCAGGCGTCGGTGATATCGTGGAGACGCTCAGCCCCCTCACGGTGGCCCAAACTGCGCGACAGGTGGTGCTTTTTAGCCCAGCGGCCATTCCCATCCATGATGATCGCAATGTGCTCCGGTATGGTTAGCGCAGACTGGGAAAAATCGGTTTTATGAGCTTTGCTTTTAAGCCATTTAATCCAGCTCATCAGACCGTCATCAGTTCTTTATGCTTGGCGCTTACCTGGACATCTACTTTTTCCGTGAAACGGTCCGTCAGTTTCTGGACCTGGGTTTCCGCATCCTTATAAATATCCTCACTGATCTCCTTCTTTTTGAGATATGCCTTCAGCTGGTCAATCGCCTCCCGCCGCAGATTCCGTACCGCTACTTTGGCCTCTTCCCCCAATTTAGTGACTTGTTTTGCCAGGTCCTTGCGGCGTTCTTCGGTTAAGGTGGGGAAAACCAAACGAATCAATTTGCCGTCGCTGGTAGGGTTAATCCCCAGATCAGAGGTTTGAATCGCCTTTTCAATTTCCTTGAGTAAAGACGGATCCCAGGGCTGGATGGTTAACATCCTGGGTTCAGGGACCTGTACATTAGCCACCTGATTTAATGGCGTCAGCGCGCCATAATAAGATACGGTGATGCGGTCCAAAACATGGGGGTTGGCGCGGCCTACTCGGACTGCGTTCATTTCTTCCTGTAAAAATTCCAGACTCTTATCCATCCGCTCTTCATAGGGGCGGTAAAAATCCTTGCCAATTTCAATTGCCATTCTGACACCTCCATTAGCAGTTATCAAACTACTATTCATCAGTTGTCTATTATAATAGAAGAGGCAGGACCTAACCAGCCCTGCCTCGATAATTTCAACATCATTTCTGCGATTCAACATCATTTCTGCGGTATTCGTCCGCTCCGCGGCTTTTAGTATACTTCGGTACCCAGATTTTCGCCGCAAGCCAGGCGAATCATGTTTTCCGGATCCGCCAGGTCAAAGACCACAATTTTCAAGTGATTATCTCTGCAGATAGCGGCAGCATTAGCATCCATGACCATCAGATGACGCTGCAGGACCTCATCATGGGAAATGCGATCAAATTTGCAGGCATCAGCAAATTTGTGCGGATCTTTGTCATATACGCCATCTACATTGGTTGCCTTAAACACCACGTCCGCATCTATTTCAGCCGCGCGCAGGGCCATGGCGGTGTCCGTGGAGAAAAACGGATTGCCGGTGCCACAGGCAAAAATGACAATCCGACCCTTTTCCAGATGGCGGATAGCGCGCTTTCTGATATAGGTTTCAGCAATCTGACGCATTTCAATTGCGCTCATAACCCGGGTGGTGGAGCCGGCCTGCTCCAGGGCATCTGAGATGGCCAGCGCGTTCATGGTGGTAGCCAGCATGCCCATATGGTCGGCGGTCACCCTGTCCATGTGACTGCTGGTCCTGCCTCGCCAAAAGTTGCCGCCGCCCACAACAATAGCAATCTCCACGCCCAGGGCAGCTAAGCGGTGTACGGTCGCAGCCAGTTTAGTCAAAACGGTCTGATTTAAACCCATCTTTTGCTCACCGGCTAAAGCTTCTCCAGAAATCTTTAAAAGGATGCGTTTGTATTTTACTGTCGGCATGTTCCCTCCTGTGGCTGCGTCTGCAATTTTGGCTGTCTTACTCATCAAGTTGTCTCATAAAAATACCGTATCAGCTGTCTGATACGGTATTCTCAACCTTAAACCGATTATTCGTGCTTCAGTTGCTTTTGCACTTCTTCAGCAAAATCATCAGCCCGCTTCTCAATGCCCTCACCGACTTCATATCGCACAAAGCGGCGAATGGAAACCTTTTCGCCAATCCGGACGGTCAGTTCAGTCAACAGATCCTGTACAGACTTACTGTCATCCTTCATATAGGGCTGATCGAGCAGGCAGTGTTCAGCATAAAACTTGCTTAAACGACCTTCAACAATTTTATCCACAACCTTTTCAGGCTTTCCTTCATTGAGCGCCTGGTTACGCACTACTTCACGTTCACGATCCAGGACCTCAGCCGGAACCTGATCCCGGCTGACCCATTCCGGCTTCATGGCGGCTACCTGCATAGCCATCTCATGGACAAAGCTGCGGAAGCCTTCATTTTGAGCGGCGAAATCCGTCTCAATATTGACTTCAATCAGCACCCCGATACGGCCATTGCCGTGGATGTAGCAATCCACCACACCTTCAGCGGCGATCCGGCTGGATTTATTCTGAGCCTTGGCGATGCCCTTTTCCCGCAGCCAGTCAATGGCCTTTTCTACATCTCCGTTGCTCTCAGTCAGCGCTTTTTTACAGTCCATCATGCCTGAGCCGGTGCGCTCACGTAATTCTTTAATTGCTTCAATAGATATACCCGCCATTTATGTACCTCCTAGTAAATGGGTTTTGTACAGGGAATGTGCTTTAGTTTTCTTCACTGTCCGCGACAATTTCTTCCAGATCCGGTGCCGCTGTATCGGCAGGCTCCGCCGCGGTCTCATCAACGGCCGCGGCCGCAGCTTCTTCAGCCGCCTGCTGTTCGCCCTGATGGCCCTCAATCACCGCATCCGCCAGCTTGCCGGCAATCAGCTTTACAGCCCGGATGGCGTCATCATTACCAGGAATGACATAATCAATCAGATCCGGATCACAATTGGTGTCAACAATGGCTACAATGGGAATGCCTAAGCGGCGGGCTTCATTGACCGCGATATACTCTTTTTTAGGATCAACCACAAACAGGGCGTCAGGTAAACGGCGCATTTCCTTAATACCACCCAGGTTGGCCTGCAGTTTGTCATGTTCCAGTTGCAGTTTAGCCACTTCCTTTTTGGTCATATACTCAAACGTACCGTCAGTGGCCATGGTTTCCAGTTCTTTTAAGCGGGCAATCCTTTTTTTGATGGTGGTGAAGTTAGTCAGCAGACCACCCAGCCAGCGATTGTTAATATAATACATACCGCAGCGCTCAGCTTCTTCTTTAATCGAATCCTGAGCTTGTTTTTTGGTCCCGACAAACAGGATACTGCCGCCGTTTTGAGCCAGATCACGGACAAACATATAGGCTTCATCAGCCTTTTTGACCGTCTTTTGCAAATCAATGATGTAGATACCGTTGCGTTCGGTAAAAATGTACTCCGCCATTTTAGGATTCCAGCGGCGGGTCTGGTGTCCAAAATGGACACCGGCTTCAGGTAATTGTTTCATGCTGATTACGGACATATTAAAACCTCCTGTTTTACCTCCGCAGCGCCGGTTTGGCACAAGAGTGTGCGCCGCGTGTGTATTGCCATGTTAAACAGCTGCACAATTATATCAATAGAAATCCTTTCTGGCAAGGACTGCGGCTGTCATATCTAACCCGAGCCTAAGTAACGGCGGAGACCGGCTCAGGCCTCATTTCTCCTCCGCTTCAGCGATTGCTGAATCTGCCGGTCCGAGTCCCGCTTAATCAGGGCATCGCGTTTATCAAAATTCTTTTTACCTTTGGCCAGTCCTAGCTCGACTTTGACCAGGGAGTGTTTGAAATAGAGCCGGGTAGGCACCATGGTCAGGCCATCTTGCCGGACGCGCCCCATCCATTTCAGAATCTCCCGTTTATGGGCCAGCAACTTCCGGTCCCGTAACGGATCCCGATTGAATCGATTGCCCTGCTCATAGGGCGAAATATGCAGCCCAATCAGCCAGAGTTCGCCATTTTTAACCTGAGCGTAGCTGTCAGACAAGTTGGCCCGGCCCGCGCGCAAAGACTTGACCTCAGTCCCGCTGAGCGCAATGCCGGTTTCCAGCGTTTCAAGGATACTGTAATTATGGTAAGCCTTACGATTTTCAGAAATAATTTTGATACCTTCTGTTTTAGCCACAGTTTTACGCTCCTCAGCTACTTGCCAGTCTGCCTCTTTGCACTAAAGCCTGGGTTTGTTCGCGACTCCAGGTCTCTAAATCCAGCGAAGGTTTGGCATCCCAGCGGTCCAGACCAGCCGGCTGCGGACAATAATAGGCCATCGCCCCGACCATGGCCGCATTGTCTGTACACAACTGAGCAGGCGGAATAAATAATTCAATCCGGTTTTCAACGGTAAGCCTGGTCACAAGCTTTCTCAGGCCCTGATTGGCTGCCACGCCACCGGCCAGAACCAATCGCCTGACCTGGTGCGCCAGACAAGCCGCCACCGCATGACCGGCCAATTCCGAAACCACCGCATGTTGGTAGGAACTGCAAAAATCAGCCAGTCTGGGGTCGTAGCTGCCTTGCCTGACCGCCTCAGGATCAGCCTGCAGCTGCTGCCGGTTAAGTTCATTAAGTGCCGCCGTTTTAAGCCCGCTGAATGAAAAATCCAGGCTGTGGTCCGCTAAATTCGGCTTGGGAAAAGCTACTGCCTGCGGATCTCCGGTCGCGGCAAGCGCGTCAATCAGCGGGCCGCCGGGGTAACCCAGCCCCAGGGCTCTGGATATTTTGTCAAAAGCCTCTCCGGCCGCATCGTCTCGGGTGCGGGCCAGAATATCAAAATCACAGTAATCCCTGACCAGTACGATATGACTGTGGCCCCCTGAAACAATTAACGCCATAAAGGGCGGTGCCAGGTCCGGGGAATGCAAATAATTAGCGGCCAGATGGGCGGCCAGATGGTGGACCGGGACGAGGGGCTTCTGCAAAGCTGAGGCCAGACCCTTGGCAAAACTAACCCCTACCAGCAGTGCGCCTACCAGGCCGGGCCCACAAGTCACCGCCAGACAGTCTATGTCCGACCAGGTCAGACCGGCTTCAGCCAGGCCTGAACGCAGCACCGGGACGATTGCCTCAATGTGTTTTCTGGAAGCAATTTCCGGGACCACTCCCCCAAACAGATGGTGCAAGTCGGCCTGGGAAGATATAACATTAGACAGAACTGTCCGGCCGTCTTCAATGACCGCACAGGCCGTTTCATCACAGGAGGATTCAATCGCAAGGATTTTCACAGTCAATGGACCTTTCTATATTACTGGTCTTTTATTATACTGGACTGAAGGTATAAAAAGCCATCCAAAGTATAATTCATCCACAGTTAAGATATTTGGTGTTTAGTTCGGTCCGTCAGTTATCCGGCGCCGGCTTCAGGAGTGAAATCATGTTACGCAGTAAACAAAGTTTTGAACGCATTGACTATCATCCCAGACGCAGTCACGCCTTCCACCGGCTGGCTGCCTTTTTGGCCGTGGCCGCAGCCCTGATGATCGCCCTGGCGGTACTCACCATCACCACCGCCAACCGCCTGACCGGGGCGGAAGCGGTGGCGCTCAGTACGCCTACCGCTAATATTATGCCGGCGTATCAAAATGTCAGCTTTGCATCTTTGGATGAAAGCTTTACGCTTAAGGGCTGGCTTTTTTATACTGATACCAGCAGCCGCGGCACCGTTATTATGGTTCATGACTATGGGCAGAACAGACTGATGTACGGAGATGACAGCGCGGCCATGTACAGTGCTCTGACTGAAGCTGGTTTTAATGTGCTTTCGTTTGACCTGCGTCACAGCGGGAGTTCCGGCGGGGATATGCATGGTTTTGGTTACAGCGAATGGGAGGATGTGCTGGCTGCCACCCAGCAGGCCTATCGCCTGACCGGCGACAGCAAGTATATTTATCTGGCCAGGGGCAGCGGCATTACCGCGGTCCTCCGGGCAATTGATTATATGGACAGTCTGGGACAGGACAGCAGCACGCAAACGTCGACACTGCAGGCAACGACTTCCGACCAGGCCAATCCAGCGACCGGGGCTGGCAGCCTGACGCTAGCAGAAACCACTGCCGGCAACACCTTATCTGAGGCTTATGCAGAAAAGCTTGAGTTCACCAAAGACATGATCAGCGGCCTGATCCTGGATCAGCCGCTGAACAGCGGCGATGATTACATTAAAGCTGCCCTGACGGCAACAGAAGCTGGCTGGATCGGCACCTTAACTGCCGGTACTGTACCTTATGCGGTAAGACTCAGCGCCGGGCTGGCCTCTCCACTTTATACGGTAAAAGAGCTCAATCATTTCTTAAATCCGGTGCTGTTGATCGCTCGCGCCACCGCTGCAGATCAAAGCACGGCCGCGCCAGACACGTCTATCAGCGACAGCAGTCAGGTGATTAATGAGCGATTGAGACTGCTGCCCAGTTTGACGACCGAATACAGCTTAAGCGTGCCCTCAGACAGCAGCAGCATTGATTACACCGACTATATCCAGGCGGTGACAGATTTTCTGCATATCAATTTCTAGTCCTTCAAGCTGACCGGTCCTGCTCTGGCAACCTGGTAATCTGCAGGGCTAAGCCTTAATTCAGGTCTGGCTTACGCCGCTGTGGCCAAAACCGCCGCCGCGATCAGCTGCGTAAGCCGCTGAGGTTTCTGCGGCCTGAGTGGCTAAGGCTTTTACCTGCAGATTAATGCTGGTTACCTGCGCAAAGACCAGTTGCGCGATGCGATCGCCGCATTTTATCAGATAGCGCCCTTTTCGGTTTGCTTTTTCTTCCAGGGTATAGACGGCTGCTTCATCCTGCACCTGGCAGGGGCAGCTGCTGTTATGCAGCAAAATCTTCAGCTCATCCCGGTAGCCTGAATCAATGGTTCCCGGGCTATTGGGGAGGCGCAGCGGGGTTTTAAGCGACAGGCCGCTGCGGGGTCTGACCTGGATTTCCATGCCCCTGGGCAGTAAGAATTTTAAGCCTGTCGGAACCGCCACGGTTTCGCCCGGAGCCAGTTCTACATCCTCGGCCGCACAGATGTCCATGCCCGCGTCCCCTTCATGGGCATAAAAGGGCAGGCGGGCGGTTGCTCGTATTTTCTCCACAGTCACCAGGCACGGCGTCGGTTGCCCGGCTGGGGCTGAAGTCTGGTCCTTATTATGTTCTGTCATCTTTACTCCTCTGCTTTCGTAGTGATTGGTTTCAGCTTGTTTCAAAAACATCGCCATGATTTAGGCCCAGACGCTTGCCAGGGCCTGCCTAAGCAAGGTAAGCTGTTCGGCTTTGGTTTCGTACAAAAAATCCATCCGCCAGACAACTGGCACTAACTGAGCGATTTGGCGCCAGGTCTGCCGCTGTCGCGAACCTGGCTCGGCCTGACTCATGACCTCCGTTAAGCAGCCGGCTTCAGGATGGCAAAGTAAAGGAAACGGCTGGCCGGCTTCATCCACCAGACTGAAGCGCTTATTGTGGCACAAGTGGCAGTCTTTTTGTCTCAGGCCAGCAGGACAATGCTTCATATACATGCTGCGTTCCCACCTGCCTAAGGGAAGAATCAAGGCCAGGTCATCCGGCCAGGAAGCCTCCCGCACCAGATGCTGTACCGTCTGCAGCAAATCTGCCGCCGGCCATTCTGCCGCTGGTGTCAGCAAGCGGTATCCTTTGGCATAATAGGCCCTTAGCGCTGCCTGATTCAGAATATTAAGCCCCCGGTCTCCCCAAACCGGCAGCTTATCCGGGCTTTGGGCAGGCAGCGCTTGTCTGGGATTCAGATAGGCCCTGACCTTCAGCGCCGGGTCAGTCCCGGAGGCAGCCAAGGCCGCCGCAGAGCCGGAAGCCTGCCGAGTGCCGGCCGCCGCAGGTAAAGGCGCCCAGGACAAAGCCAGCGGTAAATTCATAGCGGCTAATTCAGTCTGACCGGCCCAAGCGGCCGCCGACTGAGGTAAAAGCAAGACCGTGGCCGCAGCCAGGTCTGCCACCGGCGCAGGCTGTGCCGCCAAATCTGTCTGCGTCAGGCACGTCGTGCCTAAAGCGGCTTGATCTGCCGGGCTGCGGCTGCAGCGCCAGCCCGGATAAGCAAGGAGCAGCCGGGGCCAGACGGCTTCAGAGCGCGGCCTGCCCGGATGATACCGGAAACCGGGCGCAGGTGTCGCCTGGGGAGCAGCTGGCCCGCCTTGCAGTGGCTCCCCCAGGGCCAGCCGGCTGACAGGTCCAGGGCCAGACTTAAGCCTGGCTTCAAGCCCTTCCGTCAGAGTCCGGCGCAGTTGCTTGCATAGGCCCAGCGGGATGCGACAGTCCGGCGGCAGACTGACCTTACCGGCGGTGAAGGAGGTTTGGCCCAGCTGCGTCAGCGCCCGGGTTACTTTGACCGGATCAGCTAAAGCCCATGCCTCTGACGGCCTGACGTCAGCAAAGGCTTGGCCGGCGCAGCTTAAGCTAACCGTTTGGGTGACGGCCGCCTGCTCCGGCAGTTGAAAGCTGCCGGTCAGAGACCAGGCAAGCTGGCCCTGATCCTGGCGCTGCTGTAAAGTCAGATTAAGCTTCACCCCTGCCGCAGGCTGATTTAACATAGCCGCAGTGTAATGCACCGCATTGAGCCGGTAGACCTCATCCCCCGGCTGAATGGCTTTAAGTTTCTGCGGATGGAAGCCCTTAACCTGATAGATATCAGCTTCCGGCCCCCGGCTCAGTTTGCCCACCGGAGCACTGACCGACCATTGGCCGGGCTGCCGGCGCACCGCCAGGGTGTCTCCTGCCTCAGGTAACAGCAGCGGATGCGCAGCAAGGTCTGCTGCCGCCTTGATTTGCAACCAGCCCTGCGCCGGTTCAACGGCCCGCACGACCCCGCAATATAGGCCGCTGGAGCCGGGTTCCCCACTTAAGAAAGCCTTATCCCGGCTGTCGGCCAGGTGTGAAACCGTAAAATGACCCCCACGGTTAAATGCCAGCAGCAATTGATCTTCTAAATCTTTGGGAGCTTGAGTCTGATCCAGTATTTGCCGGTAAGCGGATACCGCTAAGGCTACATACTCAGGACTGCGCTTTCTGCCTTCAATCTTAAACGCGGCGACCCCGGCCTGCTGCAGCTGCTGCAGCCAGGCGGCCAGGGACAGATCACTGGCGGATAATTTATAGGGCTGCTTTGGCGCATAGCACCTGCCAGCCTGATCAAGCAGCTGGTAAGGCAGCCGGCAAGGCTGCGCACAAGCACCGCGGTTGGCGCTGCGGCCGCCGCGGTAAAAGCTGAGTAAGCAGGCACCGGAACAGGCGACACACAAAGCGCCCTGAACAAACACTTCCGTTTCGATGTTAAAAGCAGCGGCGGCTTGAGTAAAGCTTTTAATCTGTTCCAGGCTCAATTCACGCGGCAGGACGACCCGGCTGAAACCAAGCTGAGCCAGGCCTGGCAGCGTACCCGGATCAAAAATGCCCATCTGGGTGGAAGCATGCAGTGGCAGCTGCGGAAACTGCTGATGCAGTAAAAGAGCCAGGCCCAGATCCTGAACCAGAATAGCGGAAATGCCAGCGGCTACAGCGGCACTGGCTGTCGTCAGAGCGCGGTCTAGTTCTGCCTCTTCAATCAGCGTATTAAGGGTCAGATAAGTCTTGAGGCCATGCTGCTGAGCCTGGCTTATAATGCCCGCCAGATCGGCACTTTGAAACGAGGCTGAAGGCTTACCAGTCTGAGGCAGGGACCTTGCATGAAAGGGCCCCACGCCAAAATATACCGCATCCGCGCCGGCTTTAATGGCAGCTGTCAACATGGCCGGACTGCCGGCTGGCGCCAGTAATTCTGAGTTCAATTTTTTCGTTCTCCCAAATAATCTTCAAAAGTCAGCTGATATGGCTGTCCGTGCTCCGGGTCACCGCTGTCGCTGTCCGTGACAGCGGCGGCTGAATTAAGCGCAACCTCCTGACGGCTCTCCGTCTGCTTTGCCCGTGCTTTAGGGCTGCCGCCTTTGCGGCTCCGCTTTCTTTTGGGCCTGGTGTTGCTGCCGCTATACTCCTGCATAAACGCTTCTGCCAAACAAGCCCGGGCCTCATAAGCGGTCAGCTTTTCCTTCAGCAGCTGATTTTCAGCGGTCAGGGCCGCAACCTGAGGAGTCGGCCCGGCCTGCGCCCCGGCTTCAAGCCGCTCTCTCTGCTGCTGATCCAGCTCATTAATCAAGGCCAGAAGGTAGATCTGGTCATCTCCTAAGCCGTTTTGCCGGGCCTTGATCTGCCGGATTTTTTGATCAGCCAGCCGGCATATTTTTTCCATGTATAAGGCGGAGGCATCAGACTGTAAAACGCAGCGTCTCCCGCCAACAAAGGTAGTAATTTTGGCCATTTTAACCGAACCTTAGTGAGATAATGCAGCGGCGTTTTAAGCTATGGCTCAACGCTTCAGCCGCAGTCAGAACTGCTGAAAATTATATTAACACAAAAACGCTCAACTGGTTAGGCTGTACCCGGTTCAGGTCAGCCAGACCGTTGAACGTTTTGGTTAAAGCGTCCGGTTAGCTGGGACGCAGAAAAATTCAGTTTTCGGCCACGCGCTGTTTCAGCGCGGCCAGCTCAGCCTTTAGCTCCTGGGGCAGACGGTCAAACTTAGCAAAATGGGCTTCAATCCCCTGGATCTCCTCTTCCCACACCGCTTTGTCTATGCGAAGCAGACGTCTGATATCCGCAACCGTCAAATCCAGGCCATCCAGATTGATATCTTCAGCCTTAGGTACATAACCAATCGCGGTCTTAACCGCCCCGACTTCATTATTGCAGCGCTTTATAATCCACTCCAAAACCCGGAAGTTATCTCCAAAACCAGGCCACAGGAATTTCCCCTGTTCATCAGTCTGGAACCAGTTGACATTAAAGATCAGCGGTTGTTTGTTAATCTTTTTGCCCATGTCCAGCCAGTGCTGAAAATAATCGCCCATATTATAGCCACAGAAGGGCAGCATCGCCATGGGGTCACGCCGCACCACGCCGACCTTACCGGCCGCCGCGGCGGTGGTCTCCGAAGCCATGGCTGAACCAATAAAGACACCATGCTTCCAGCTGAAGGACTGGTAGACCAGCGGTGCTGTTCTGGCTCTGCGCCCGCCAAAGAGTATCGCCGAAATCGGCACACCACCGGGCTCTTCCCAGTGGGCGGAAATAGCCGGACATTGCTTAGCCGGAGCTGTGAATCGGGAGTTGGGATGCGCGGCTTTAGTGCCTGCTGCAGGCGTCCAGTCTTTGCCCAGCCAGTCAGTCAGATGCGCGGGTGGGGCTATACCCATGCCTTCCCACCACGGTTGCTTATCGTCCGTCACGGCTACGTTGGTGAAAATCGTATTGGCGCGCGTTGTCAGCAGCGCATTGGGATTGCTCTTCATGCTGGTTCCGGGTGCCACCCCAAAGAACCCTGCCTCCGGGTTAATGCCCCACAGCTGGCCGTCTTTACCGGGGCGCATCCAGGCAATATCATCACCTACGGTGTATACCTTATAGCCTTTGGCGTAAGCCGGTGGAATTAACATAGCCAGGTTTGTCTTGCCACAGGCGCTGGGAAAGGCGCCCGTGATGTATTTGGTCTCGCCGCTGGCGGTATTCTCAATCCCTAAAATCAGCATGTGCTCGGCCATCCAGCCCTCACGCCGGGCTTGGTTGGACGCGATGCGCAATGCAAAACACTTTTTACCCAGCAAGACATTACCGCCATAGGCAGAGTTGATTGACCATATGGTATTGTCCTCCGGGAAATGGCAGATGTAGCGGTTATCCGGATCAACCTGAGCTTTAGCGTGCAGACCCCGGACCCAATCATTGCTGTGTTCGCCCAGCTGTTTCAGCGCAATATCGCCCATACGGGTCATGATGCGCATGTTTAAAACCACGTAGCGGCTGTCCGTTACTTCAATGCCAACTTTAGACATGGGAGAACCAGCCGGGCCCATAATATAAGGAATGACATACATGGTTTTGCCCTGCATCACGCCTTTATACAGTTCAGTAAGCCTGGCATACATTTCCTGGGGATCTGCCCAGTTATTGGTGGGACCTGCATCCTCAGGTTTGCGACTGCAAATATAAGTCCGCCCTTCGACACGGGCGACATCATTTTCAGCGGTCCGATGATAAAGACAGCCTGGCCATGCCTGCGCATTTAACCGGATCATTTCACCATTCTCAATCGCTTCGGTTTCGATGCGTTCTTTTTCAGCTTCAGAGCCGTCAATCCAGACGACCTGCTCCGGTTGAGTTAACGCTACCATCTGGTCAATCCAGGTCAAAACTGTTGGGTTATTTGTTTTCATAAATAATCCATCCTTTCCCTCTACGGACATTCACAATCCGGCCGCAATGACATCTGACAGATTGCCGCCGTGGCCAATGTCGTATCATGATAACATAGACCACCGGGATACTGTAAATAGTTTATCGATTCAAACAGGGCCGTTAACGCAAGTTGTAACGTTTAGACTGTCATTTGGGACGATCGGAAGCTCTT
>JAQWFM010000019.1 GCA_028704415.1 Oscillospiraceae bacterium
AACACTGCTGGCGATCAGGCAACAGTGTTTTTGGTGGGGGAAGGTGGATTCGAACCACCGAAGTCTGAGACAACAGATTTACAGTCTGCCCCCTTTGGCCGCTCGGGAATTCCCCCAGATAGCTGTCAGAATGATAAATGGTGGGCCTTCGGGGACTCGAACCCAGGACCAACCGGTTATGAGCCGGCCGCTCTAACCAACTGAGCTAAAGGCCCATATATCATTGCGGTAACAGAGCTTTACGGTTCTCTGCGCGACACTACAAAATTATAGCGACAGATCTAAATTGCGTCAAGACCTAATCCTAAAAAGACCTGCTGGAGCCAGCAAGAAAAACAGGTTGCGCGGCATAACCCGGGCTGGCTGCGGATTGCGTGATACAAGAATGCAATCAGACTTTAGCGGAGTTTTAAGGTTAATTAACCTCGGTGTCGCTAAATTCAGCGTAATCTTGTAGCTAGCGGCAGCATTATATAGCACATCCGGGGGAGGTTGACGGTTAGTCTGGCTGAGACGGCTAAAAATAATATGCTGATATCGAGTTTGATTTTTATCTACGGATTTCTACCTTTATGTCTGCTGGTAGTCTGGGTGAGGCCGGCGCTTCGGTAGCAAAACCGGCTCCTTTTGCTGGCGTCGTTGCTTTTTTATGCCTGGGGCAGCCCGGCTGACCTGGTGTTATTGCTTTGTCTGAGCAGTTTTGTCTGGGCGGTTAGTTTACTGATGAGTTTACCCAGCCGCAGCGACCGACAGCGCCGCTTCCTGTGTATGATAGCTGTAGCGGGCCTGCTTGCTGTTTTAGGTTTATTCAAATACAGCACCTTTATCCTGCAACAACTGGGCCTGGCGTTTGGCTTTATGCCGCCTCAGCTGAATTGGTTATTACCGCCAGGTTTATCTTTCTATACCTTTCGCTTGTTATCTTATATCCTTGACCTATATAACAAACGGATCAACCCGCAGTACCGCTGGACCGCTTTTATCTTATATACGGCCTTCTTTCCGCAGGTAACGGCCGGCCCGATTATGCGCTATGACGAGTTTAACCGGCAGTTAACGCACCGCGATATGAGCCAGGCCAGTATAATTGCCGGGATCAGCCGGTTTTTAGTCGGCTTATCCAAAAAAGTTCTGTTAGCTGATCGGCTAAGCCCTTTAGTTAACCGCATTATGGGCGCAGAGTCCTTTGCCAGTCTCAGCCGGGGAGAGGCAATCTGGGGCTTGCTTGGCTTTACCATGCAGATTTATCTGGACTTTTCCGGTTATTCAGACATGGCTATTGGTCTGGGGCGCATGTTTGGCTTTTCCACCCCGGAAAATTTTAATTACCCCTATGTCGCTCGCAGTGTGACGGACTTTTGGCGCCGCTGGCACATATCCCTTTCCTCCTTTTTCAGAGATTATGTTTACATACCTCTGGGCGGTAATCGGCGGCATCAGCTGCTTAATCTGCTTTTAGTCTGGTCGCTGACGGGGCTGTGGCACGGCGCGGGCTGGAATTTCATTTTGTGGGGGCTTTATTACTTCACCTTCTTAATGTTGGAAAAGAAGTTATGGAAGCATAAAATCGAAGCTGCGCCGCGCTGGGTTAGCACCCTATATACGGTCAGCATTGCAAGCGGTGGCTGGTTGTTCTTTTACTTCAGTAACTTCAGGCAGGCCGGGCAATATCTTTATCATTTGTTTGCATTTTCCGTGCCGTTGATCAATGATCCCGGTCTTACTACCATCCTTAATAATCTCGTGCTGTACATCCTTTCAGCCTTAGTCTGTCTGCCGCTGCTCCCGCGGCTTGACGTCTGGCTGAAAACCAAGGGGGTGGCTTTGCCGCGACTGACTTTGCCTGCAAGTGCCGCCGGCACGCGCCAATTAGCCGTACAGTTGAGAAGCAGCCGGGTCTGGGCGCTGGTGCTGATCGCCTGGCATTTATTGCTCGTGCTCCTGTGCACGGCAGCTTCGGCCGGTTCTTCCTATCAGCCGTTTTTGTACTTCAAATTCTGAGAGGCGCCAAAATGAAACAACATCATGAAGTCTGGATAATTGTTGCCTTTATATCGCCGCTGCTGCTGTTAGCTTGTCTCTATCTATGGTTACCGCCTCAGACTGTTTCCTCCCTTGAAAAACGGGAGCTCCAGCAGCGGCCTGTTTTCAGCTGGGACGCTTTATGGAACGGTGATCTGGCCGATCAATGGGAGCAATACTATACTGACCAGCTGCCTTGGCGCAGTCTGTTTATCAAAGCTGACCAAACCATGACCGGCAGCGCTGAAACGATCTTCGGCTTAAATAAGCGCCAGCTAGTGCACCGTGAGGCAGACGGGAATTTAGGCCAGGGTGAAAATCTGGGGACAGAAGGCAAAACCCTGCTGAGCTTTCCGAGTGCGTTAACCGCTACCCCCACGCCAGCGCCTGCTTCAAGCGCAGGCGACCTGACAGCGGAAACCTCAGGTATAGTGTCAGCGGACGAGACGCAGCTCCCTGCGGACACGCAGGCAACCTTAGCTGAACTTACCCTGCCTGACGAGGACGCTTACCAGACCGATAACGGCATTTTAATCTCCGGAAACCGGGCCATGGAGATTTTTTATTCCAGTGAGACTGTGGATCAGGCATACGCGGAGGTGGTGAATCGGCTGAAAGCTATAGCTGGACAGGCCCGGCTGATTAATATGCTGGTCCCGATTTCCAGTGCCTTTTATGCCCCCGCAGACTATCGGAGCGGCTCCAGTGATCAGGCACAGGTAATCCCGCAAATATACAGCCTGATTGACGATGCGGTTATAAAAGTTGACGCTTACAGTGCTTTACGGCAGCATGTTAATGAATATATCTATTTCAGGACGGATCATCACTGGACCCAGCTGGGCGCTTATTACGCCTATCAGGCCCTGGCCCGGGCCAGCGGCAATACGCCGGCAGACCTGGATGCCTGCGTTTCCGGCCAGATAGAGGGCACCTTTTTAGGCACCCTGTACGCCTGGTCAGGACAGGTACCAGCCCTTGAAGCCGAGCCTGACTATGTGGATTACTGGTATCCGGATCTGTCCGTGCAAGGTTATATCTATAGTGACAGCAGCATGACGGAAGGCTACAGCTGTGAGTTAGTCAAAACGGATACCAGCGCCGCCAATAAATATTTAGCCTTTATTGAAGGCGATCACGGTTTGTCCCGCTTCAGCAGTATTCAAAACGGCCGCAGCCTTTTGGTTATTAAGGAATCCTACGGCAATGCGCTGGTACCGTTCCTGACCCAGAATTATGAGGATGTGTATGTCTTTGATCCCCGGCAAATGACGCTTAGCCTGGCCGATTTTATTGCTGACCACCAAATTGATGATATTCTGATGATCAACTACAGCCAGATCATTGGCAACCGGGAATGGCTGAACAGTTTAGCCGAATCACTTAAATAAGGAACAGCCGGACGGGGCTGAACCGGTACAAGGATATCGTAACCGTTAGCGCATGTGTTAAAATATGGAACAAACAGCCTGGGGAGCCTGATACAGCCTGGGGGTTAGTATTGCTAACCTTGCCGGTTTAATTGGGCTTAACTATATAGCGGAGGAAACTTAATGAAGCAAAATCATGCCATGGTCACCCTTTTACAACATCATATTCAGGCAATCGCGGGACGGGAAGTGGCGCATGCCTCGGTGCGGGATGTCTGGCAGGCAACCGCCAGAACCGTGGTCGATCTGATTGCCGCCCGCTGGGACCAGAGTACTAAGGTCTATAGCCAGGGGAGACGGCAACATTACTTGTCGGCGGAATTTTTGGTCGGTCGTTCGCTGTCCAATAACTTAGTTAACTTAGGTATCTATGATGCTATGAAAGCAGCCTTAGCCAGCCTGGGTAAAGATTTATCCGTGGTACTGGATGAAGAGTATGACGCAGGCCTGGGAAACGGCGGACTGGGTCGTTTGGCGGCCTGTTTCTTAGATTCCAGCGCCACTCAGGATCTTCCGGTTACCGGGTATGGGATTCTGTATCGCTACGGCCTGTTTAAGCAAAGCTTTGAAAATGGTTTTCAAAAAGAGTATCCGGATGCCTGGATGGAAGACGGTTATCCGTTTTTGGTTGAACGTAAGGATTTGCGGGTGACCGTGCATTACAGTGATATGGAAGTCATCGCCACGCCCTGTGACTTGCCGATCATTGGCTATGGTACAGATAATATTAATACCCTCAGATTATGGCGGGCTGATCCGGCACAGGAGTTTGACTTTAATTTATTCAACAGCCAGCGCTTCGATGACGCTGTTATTCAGCGCAACCGTACGGAAGATATCTACAGGGTGCTGTACCCCAATGACAGTTCATATGACGGTAAAGTTCTTAGAGTGCGGCAGCAATACTTTTTTGTATCCGCATCACTGCAGTCGGTCATCCGAGACTACAAGCAGGTTCACGGCGATGATCTGTCACAATTGGCGGAATACAATTGTTTTCAGCTTAATGACACGCACCCGGTCATTGCCATTGCCGAACTGATGCGCCTTTTAATCGATGAAAACCATTTAAGCTGGCAGCAGGCCTGGAAGATGACCCGCAGCTGCTTTGCGTATACTAACCATACGATTATGGCGGAGGCCCTGGAGCGCTGGGATATTGGGATATTTCAGTTTTTATTCCCGCGTATCCTGGAAATTGTTCAGGGTATAGATCATATGTTCCGCCAGGAGTTAGCCGATCTGGGGGCCAGGCAGGATAAGATTGATTATATGGCGCCGATCGGCGGCGGGCAGATCCGCATGGCCTGGCTGGCCGCCTATGCGGCTTTTTCAATTAACGGTGTGGCCGCCTTGCATACTGAAATCATTGAGCAGGATACGCTGCATGACTGGTATGAACTCTGGCCGGAAAAATTCAGCAATAAGACCAATGGCGTGACCCCCAGGCGCTGGCTGCGCCTGTGTAATCCCGGCCTGGCCGACCTTTTCACAGAACTGCTGGGCAGTGAGGCCTGGGTCCAGGATCTCGAGCTCATTCGGCCGCTGCAAAGTAAGGCAGATGATATTCAGCTCTTAAACCGCTTTCTGGCTATAAAACAGCAGAGCAAAGCGCAGCTGGCTGCTTACATTCAGAGCACGATGGGGATAACGGTTAATCCGGAAGCCATATTTGACGTCCAGATAAAACGGCTGCATGAATACAAGCGCCAATTATTGAATGCACTATATATCCTGGACCTCTACTTCAGAATAAAGGATCAGCCGGATCTGGAGGTTACCCCGCGGGTGTTTATTTTTGGGGCTAAGGCCGCACCGGGTTATGTCCGGGCCAAGGCTATTATTAAATTAATTAATGAAATAGGCCGGTTGATCAATCAGGACAGCAGCATTAAAGATAAACTTAAGGTGATCTTTATCCCTAACTATAATGTGTCCAATGCGGAACGGATCATACCGGCCGCGGATGTTTCAGAACAGATCAGCACGGCGGGGCTGGAGGCTTCCGGCACCAGCAATATGAAATTTATGATGAACGGCGCACTGACTCTGGGGACAATGGACGGCGCTAATGTGGAGATTGTAGATGAGGTCGGTTTTGATAATGCCTACATCTTTGGGGTCAGGGCTAAAGACATGGCTTCCACCAAAGCCTATTACAATCCTCGCTGGCAATACGAACATATCCCCGGTTTAAAACGGGTGATCGATTCCTTTACCAATGGGACGCTGCAGGATCAAAATACCGGCATGTTTCAAGATCTGCTGGAAAGTCTACTCAATGGCTCATCCTGGCAACCAGCCGATCCGTATTATGTGCTGGGAGATTTTGATGATTACCGCAAGACCCGTGACCGCATGGCGGAGGACTATAAAGACCGTTTAGCCTGGGCTGAAAAATGCTGGATCAATATTACCCATTCAGCCAGGTTCAGTTCAGACCGCACGATTAAGGATTATGCCCGTGATATCTGGCACATAAAAGCTGCAAATTGTGCTGCGGCGGCAGGACCGGCTGCTGAAAAGGTTAAGTGAACCGGGGAAATAAGCGCGTCAAACGGCGGTCACCGCGGTTTGGCGCGCGATGACCAGCATCCGGTGTGTCCAGGTAGGAATGGGATCACAGGTTACCAGGATGACATAAGGCTCCGTACGCGGGGTATTAAAATAGCTGAACATATCTTGCGGCAGGACGGATATATTCTGCTCTACCGTGTAGCTGTATTGATAGCCGGCAGCTGTAATCGTAAAAGTATCTCCCGCTGTGACTTCATTGAGCCGGTTAAAGTCCTTGCCGTCGTCAGGGGAGCGGTGCGCAAATATAGCGCAGTTGCCAATCTGGCCGATGGCGGCCGTCTTTTCGTAATGGGCGGTAGCGTAACGCAGATTGACATAGGTTAAGTTTTCCACAATGGGATGGTGGATGCCAATTTTGCTGATGTCAATGACGCCTATTGGCTGCAGGGCTACCAAACCGTTTTGCTCCAGCTGGCTGGCCGCGCTGGTTTCCTGCACTGCCGGGTCTGACGCCGCAACATAGTTGCCCTCCTCATCAGGAATAAAATAATCATACTCCTCCTCGGCATCCTGATATGCTTCCGGGTCAACCCATACGAGTTGCTCATCTGTCGGCTCAGAGTCAGTCTCATTCGTATTGTCAGTAGCTTCTGCCACGTCGATTAATTTATCCCTGATCTGACCCTTTTTATAGTCAATCCAATAAGGCTTAATTAAAAAATACACCCCCAGTACAGCCAGGAGTCCGATCAGGCAGTTTAACATCACATTAAGCCACCGCTTTCCCGGCCTGGCTTTTGGAGAGCCTGAGGGCGGCTGGTCTGAGGGTTTAAGTTTGTGAGGGGATTTAGGCCCCGTTGATTGATTTTTCATGCAAAACCTGCTTCCGAGATATAACCGCCAGTAAAGGTCCGGGTCAGCTGCTGCTGCGTCGGATTAAACCGGCCTTTTAGCTGGTCTGGCCTGGATCTGTCATAATTATAAACGTTTATGGGGGAACTGCTGTCACCTTTGCTTGCTGGGATTGAAGTCTGCCGGCGCTTGTGTCATGATGACCTCAGGTAAAGATCCGGGTTGGGATGTTTACAGGCTTAAAAAAGGAGCAAGACCGTGGCCAAGCAAGCGATAAAAATTACGGATGCCGAGTGGGCCTTGATGCAGGTGCTTTGGGACAAGGGACCGCTGAAAATGGCTGATTTGGCAGCCAGCCTTGAACCCGTATACAAATGGAACCGCACCACTGTTCTGACCCTGGCTTCAAGGCT
The DNA here is from genome assembly GCA_028704415.1 of Oscillospiraceae bacterium. Lineage (GTDB taxonomy): Bacteria > Bacillota > Clostridia > Saccharofermentanales > Fastidiosipilaceae > JAAVLZ01. Next base: position 7,235 of record JAQWFM010000019.1, read on the forward strand.
GGAACATAAAGGGATATTAGGAACTGACCGCAGCCAAAAAGCGTATATCTACGCGCCACTGGTCAGTGAAAAAGAAGCTCAGTCAGCCAGGCTGCAGGAGCTGTTGGCGCTGGCCTTTCATGACAGCGCCTATGAGCTGGTCCGGGCGCTGGTGGATCAGCGCCTGATCAAAGGCGCTGACCTGAAAAAACTCCGGGAACGGGCCAAATCAATTAAGAGCTGATGCCTGCAACTGTTTCAGCTGTTGCTTGAGCGCCTGAATGTCGGCTAAAACCGCGGCGGGCGCGGGACCGCCGGGCAGATTGCGTTTGTCTACCAGCTGTTGGAGATCAAGGGCCTGATAGACGTCTGGGCCGATCAGACTGCAGGCGGTCTGCAACTGCGGCAAGCTTAGGTCTTCTAGGCCGCAGTGCCGGCTGCTGCAGATAGCTACCAGATGACCGACAATATGGTGGGCATCTCTGAAGGGTAATCCTTTTTTTACCAGATAATCGGCTAAATCCGTAGCGTTGGTAAAGCCGCGCGCCGCTGCCGCCCGCATGGTGTCCCGCTGCCATATGGCGGTAGCCAGCATGCCGGTGAAAGCAGGGAGACAGGCGGTTACTGTATCAATCGCGTCAAAGGTAGCTTCTTTATCTTCCTGCAGGTCTTTATTGTAAGCTAACGGTATGCCTTTCAGCATGACCATCAGGGTGTTCAGGCTCCCGATCACCCGGGCACTTTTGCCGCGGGTCAGTTCTGCTACGTCCGGGTTCTTTTTTTGCGGCATGATGGAAGAGCCGGTTGAATAGGCGTCATCCAGCTCTACAAAGTGAAATTCCTGACTGGACCATAACACAAACTCTTCGCTCCAACGGGACAAGTGCAGCATCAGCATCGCTAAGACACTGACCAGCTCAACCGCGTAGTCCCGGTCCCCCACCGCATCCAGACTGTTAGTCGCCACCCTGGCAAAGCCTAACGCATGGGCGGTCATTTCCCTGTCCAGGGGATAGGTGCTGGTGGCCAGCGCCCCGGCGCCTAACGGGCAACTGTCGTTGCGTTTGGTCCAGTCCTGCAAGCGCCAGAGATCCCGCAGGAGCATATGGGCATATGCGCACAGGTGATGCCCCAGCGTTATCGGCTGGGCCCGCTGTAAATGCGTATAGCCGGGTAAAATAGTCCGGCTTTCTTTTTGGGCCTGATTCAGGGTTTCGCTGATTAAGTCAGTCAAAAGCCGGCTGATATCAACCGAACGATGCTTAAGGTAGAGCTTAAAATCAGTGGCTACCTGATCATTGCGGCTCCGGCCGGTATGGAGGCGCTTACCAGCCGCCTGGACTCTCCGGGTCAATTCAGATTCAATGAAGGTATGAATATCTTCAGCTTCCGGATCAATAGCCAGCGCGCCGCTGTCCAGATCTTTCAGAATTGATGCCAGGCCCTGTTGAATAGCCTGCCCGTCCTCAGTACTGATGACGCCTTGTTTAGCCAGCATGGCGGCATGTGCCATGCTGCCGGCAATATCTTCCGGGTACATCCTGCTGTCATAGGCGATGGACCGGTTATAGCGGTCTACGGCTGCGGCGGTTTCTTTGCTGAAACGGCCGGCCCACAATTTATCTTCCATGCGTATGCCCTCCTGCAGTAATAAAGATGCGGAGTTGCTGCTCCGCATCTTTACCAGCTGTTTTATGTCTTGTCCTCTGGTCCGGCCTGACCGGTAAGTCCTCCCGGGACAGGTCAAATGTTCAGGCCCGGGGCAGCAACCCGTTGCGCTGCTTCATTTGAGCCACCACCTTCATCGGCAGTCCAAAGCAGTTTATAAACCCGCCGGCGTCTTTTTGATCATAGACATGATCTTCACTGAAAGTTGACAGCTCCTCCTGGTAGAGCGAGAAGGGAGAGGTGGTTCCGGCCGGCAGAACATTACCTTTATAAAGTTTCAGCTTAACCTTACCGGTAACCACCTTCTGGGTTTCATCCACAAACGCCTGTAATGCTTCACGCAGGGGGTGGTACCATTGGCCGTAGTATACCAGTTCTGCATAACGCTGGGCTACCAGGTCTTTATAATGCAGCGTGTCACGGTCCAGGGTCAGAAGTTCCAGCTCACGATGGGCGGCATACATGACCGTACCGCCGGGGGTTTCATATACCCCGCGGCTTTTCATGCCTACCAGGCGGTTTTCCACCATGTCCGCAATGCCGACGCCGTTTTGTCCGGCTACTTCATTCAGATGCTGCAAAATTGCGGTGGCACCACTGATGCCATCGACTTCAACCGGGATACCGTTTTTAAAGGTCAGGTCAACGTAAGTTGCTTGATCCGGAGCGGCCTCAGGTGAAACCATTAATTTTAAGATCTGATCATAGTGCGGCTCGTTAGCCGGATTTTCCAGATCCATTCCTTCATGGCTCAGATGCCAGATATTCTGATCCATGCTGTAATTGTCCTTTTTGGTGACCGGGATAGGAATGTTGCGGGCTTTGGCGTAATCAACTTCTTCATCACGGGACTTAATATCCCAGATCCGCCATGGCGCCAGGATCTTGAGATCCGGAGCCAGCGCTTTTATGGTCAATTCAAAACGAACCTGATCATTGCCCTTGCCGGTAGCGCCATGACAGATGGTACTGCAATGCTCCTGGCGCGCAATATCAACCATGTGTTTGGCAATCAGCGGCCGGGCAAAAGAGGTACCCAGCAGATACTTGCCCTCATACACCGCATTGGCTTTTAGGGTGGGATAAATGAAGTCAGTAATAAATTCTTCCGTCATATCTATGACATAGCATTTTTCCGCCCCGCATTTAAGCGCTTTTGCTTTAAGTTCAGCCTCATCCACGCCAATGCCGACATCACCGGCCATAGCGATGACATCGCAATCATAATGCTCTTTAAGCCATGAAATGATAATTGAGGTATCCAAACCGCCTGAATAAGCCAGTAAAAATCTTTCTTTGCTCATGATTATTTCTCCTCATCCGTGAAGTACTGCTTCAATCTGTCGCCTACTTTATCACAGCATACACGAGTATGCAAGCCCTACGCATAAAATTCATATATAATGCATAATCATACAAAATGGCACGTCTGGACTTACTCCCGGACGGAGCTGATGTCAGCAGCAACTCAATGCGGCTGAGCCTGCTTCGCGGCGAAAAAAACCGGACACTCAGGGTAATTCGTAGCAAGGACCTGACGTTACAAAATAACCCGGTCATGCTATAATTATCACTTGCCAATAAGCTATAAGAAAAGAGGAGTCTAGCATGGAGCGTAAAGAAGGACAGATCAGTGTCAATACTGAAAATATATTTCCGGTGATCCGGAAATGGCTTTATTCAGATCAGGATATTTTCCTTCGCGAATTAGTGTCAAATGGCACCGATGCCATCAGCAAATTCAAACGCCTGGTTCAGCTGGGTGAAGCAGAGGCTGATGCAAATGAAGCTTACCGGATTGATGTGATTCTGGATACCGATCAGCACACCCTGACGGTCAGCGACAACGGACTGGGTATGACGGCTGATGAAATCGACAAATATATTAACCAGATCGCTTATTCCGGCGCGGTTAATTTTTTGGAACAGTACAAAGATAAAGGTGATGAAGGGGCGATTATCGGCCACTTCGGCCTGGGCTTCTATTCGGCCTTCATGGTTTCATCTCAGGTGGTCATTAATACTAAATCATATCGCAAGGAGGCGCCCGCGGCTCGCTGGACCAGCGCGGAAGGAATGGAATTTGTCCTGGAGGCCGGGGACCGGGCTGAGCGCGGGACGGATATTATTCTTAATCTGAATGAAGAGGCGCAGGCTGAGCTGACCGGTTATAAAGTGCGTGATATCTTGCATAAATATTGCGAATTCATGCCTTATGAAATTTACTTTACGGACGTGGTCAGCGACCGGGAGCAAAAAGCGGACCGTGAAAAGCACCATAAGGAAGAGGTGGCAGCCTGGGAGAAGCGCAAAGCGGAAGCGCTTGAAAAAAAGGAAGACTTTACTGAAGCTGAGCCCACGCTGTATGAGCCGGCTGAAGCCGGCCCGGTTAATCATCCTCATCCTTTATGGCAAAAAGCGCCCAAGGATTGCACGGATGAGGAATACAAGGCGTTCTACCGCGATACCTTTCAGGATTACCGTGAACCATTATTCTGGATACACCTGAATATGGATTATCCCTTTCATGTGCAGGGGATTTTGTATTTCCCGCAGGCAGAAAATACGTATGAAACCTTAGATGGCCGGATTAAGCTGTACAGTAATCAGGTCTTTGTCGCGGACAATATTAAAGAGGTTATCCCGGATTTTCTGTTCCTGCTGAAGGGGTGTATTGACGCACCGGATCTGCCCCTGAATGTTTCGCGCAGTTTCCTGCAGAATGACAGTTACGTCAAAAAACTAAGCGAACATATTGTTCGCAAGGTGGCTGACCGCCTGACTAAGATGTTTGAAAAAGAGCGGGAGATTTATAACGGCTATTGGAAAGACCTGGCTGTATTTGTTAAGTACGGCTGCCTGCGGGAAGCTAAATTTTATGACCGCATGAAAGACGCGCTGCTCTTTGAAACGACTGAGGGTGAGTTTAAGACGGCCAAAGAACTGGGAGAGAAAATCTGGTATACCACAGATAAAGCCCGGCAGGTTGCCTACATTAAGCGGGCGGCTGACGCCGGCCATACGGTGGTCATAATGGATCATGAACTGGACAATCCGTTCATGTCCATGCTGGAACAAAAACAATCGCCGCTCAAATTTGTCCGGATTGATTCGGAAGTGGATGCCGCTGAGGGTGTGATTGAACATCAGGCAACCTTTGAGAAGCTTTTCCGTCGGATCAGCGGACAGGAAAAACTGACGGTGAAAGTCAAAGCCATGGGTGAAGACGGCCCGGCCGCTGTACTGACAGAGTCAGAAGAATCCCGCCGCTCTCAGGAAATGCGCAAACAGTTTGAGCGGATGCAGGGCAAAAACTCCGGCATGGATTTTGACAGCATGTTTCCGGTTGAGCAGACGCTGGTGGTTAATACCGACAGTCCGTTAGCCGCCAAACTGCGCAGCTTTGCGGATATACCGGCCCAAAAAGAGCAGGGAGATGAAATAGCCAGGCAGTTATATGATCTGGCCAGACTAAGCCATGGCAGTTTGACCGGCCAGGATCTGGCCAATTTCCTCAGCCGCAGCACGCGGCTGCTGAATGACCTGAACTAAGGCCTGCTTTTTCTCGGGAAGACCGTTTCCGGCAAGGAAGCGGTCTTTTGTTGTTTAACTGGTCCGCAAGGACAAGTTAGGGTAAACTTGAGCCGTAATTGATATTCCTGCAGGAGGGAAGCAAAATGATCGAGCAATCGGGGGAACGGGAGACAGTCAGAATATTTGTTGCCCGTAAAGATGCTTATGCAGTTGAAGCGGAACAGATTTTACAGGATCTGAGAGATAATTTTGGCCTGGACACGCTGACTGGACTGAAGATCTACAACCGTTATGATATCAGCGGGCCGGACGCGGCCCTGATGGCCCAGACCCGCTGGACGGTCTGGGCTCAGGCACCGCTGGATGAGGTTTATGATGAAACCACAGATCTCAGCGGCGCGGATTTTGTACTGGCGGTGGAAGCTTTACCCGGTCAGTATGAGCAGCGGGAGGATTCAGCGGAGCAGTGCGTGCAATTACTGAGCCCCGGCCAGCGGCCACTGGTGCGCTGTGCCAAAGTCTATGCCTTTAACGGCCGGATACAAGCCGCTGAGCAGGCGGAAATCCGCCGCTACTTAATTAACCCGGTTGAGGCCAGGGAGGCGGCTTTGGCAAAACCTAAGAGCCTGCAGCCCCCGGTTAAGCAGCCGGAGGCGGTGGCCACCCTCAATGGATTCAGGGCATTAAGTCAGGCTGAGTTAGCCGCCTGGCGCAGCCGCCGCGGCTTAGCTATGAGTCAGGCCGATATTGAGCTGGTTCAGGCTTACTTTGCCAGGCAGGGCCGGGACCCCAGTCTGACTGAAATAAAAGTCCTGGATACTTACTGGTCGGATCACTGCCGGCATACGACGTTTGCCACGGTGCTGCAATCTGTCTGCACCGCTGAAGGCAGGCTTGTTGCAGCGCAGCCGGGGAGTACAGCAGAACCAGTCGATCAGACGGACTTCTCTGCTTTTTTAGCCCGGCGCTGGCAAGCTTATCAGGCCCTGCGCCAAACCTGTCTGGGGTCCCAAACCGCCAGCCATCCTGCCTGCCTGATGGATATGGCTACCTTGGGCGCGCGATATCTTAAGCAACAGGGGTTGCTCACAGATCTGGATGAGTCCGAAGAGATTAATGCCTGCAGCCTTAAAATTACAGTTCCGGTTGACGGACAGGCCGTACCCTATCTGTTGATGTTTAAAAATGAAACCCATAACCATCCGACTGAAATTGAGCCGTTTGGCGGTGCGGCTACCTGTCTGGGCGGCGCGATCCGAGACCCGCTGTCCGGCCGCGCTTACGTGTATCAGGCTATGCGCGTAACCGGCAGCGGGGACCCGACCGCGGCTGTTGCCGGTACCTGGCCGGGTAAACTGCCGCAACGTAAGCTGACCCAGGGAGCTGCGGCCGGCTATAGTTCATATGGCAATCAGATCGGCCTGGCTACCGGGCAAGTCAGTGAAATGTATCATCCGGGCTATGTCGCCAAAAGGCTCGAAATCGGCGCGGTGGTAGCCGCCGCGCCGGCAGATCAGGTGGTCAGAGAGACGCCTGCGCCCGGTGATGTAGTCGTTTTGCTGGGTGGCCGTACCGGCCGCGACGGCATTGGCGGCGCTACCGGTTCTTCCAAAAGCCATGATGAGTCTTCAGTTCGCCAGTCCGGTTCTGAGGTACAGAAGGGAAACCCGCCTACGGAACGCAATCTGCAGCGGCTGATGCGGCGCCCGGAAGCTTCACGCCTGATTCGTCGCTGTAATGATTTTGGTGCCGGCGGTGTAGCTGTGGCCATTGGTGAACTGGCTGATGGCCTGCGCATTGACCTGGACCGTGTGCCCAAAAAGTATGAAGGCCTGGACGGCACAGAAATCGCCATCTCGGAGTCTCAGGAGCGGATGGCTTGCGTGGTCAGAGCCAGCGATGCCAGGCAATTCATTCAATATGCGGAGGAGGAGAATCTGGAGGCGACAGTGGTGGCCCAGGTCACGGCGGATCCTCGCCTGGTTATGACCTGGCGGGGTCAGACGCTGGTGAACCTGTCCCGCGATTTTATTGCGACTAACGGTGCGCCGCAGGCCGCTCAGGCTAAACTGCCGGCGCTGGATTGGCAGCAAAAACCGCGGTTGCTCCCAACCCTTACTGACTTTGATCAGGCTTTAAAAGAAGTACTGTCGCAAATTCGTTTTGCCAGCCAAAAGGGGTTGATCGAACGCTTTGACGCCAGTATTGGCGCTGGCACGGTTTTTATGCCCTTAGGCGGCAGCTTTCAGCTAAGCCCTGAGGAAGGGATGGCAGCCTTAATTTCACTGCGGCAGGGCCATACTGATCTGGCCAGTGTCATGACTTACGGGTTTGATCCCTATATAGGCAGCTGGAGCCCCTATCACGGCGCTTACTGGGGGGTCACAGAAGCCCTGGCCAAATTGGTAGCCATGGGGGTGTCCTGGCAGGGGGCCAGGCTTTCTTTACAGGAATATTTTCCTAAAACTTCTGATCCGGATCACTGGGGCTTGCCCCTGGCAGGTTTACTGGGCGCCCTGGATGCCCAGTTGGATTACGCGGTCCCGGCCATTGGCGGCAAGGACAGCATGTCCGGCAGCTTTAATGACCAGGGTGTTCCTCCTACAGTGGTTTGCTTTGCGGTTGCCACTTCAGCTGCTGGCGCTCTGCACAGTGCCGTTTTGACCCAGCCGGACCGCGAGCTATGGTTTTTGCCGGCGGCTCAAAATACGCTGGCTTTACCGGATGCAAATCTGATAAAGCAACAGTGGCAGGCGGTTCTGGCTGCTCAGGCAGCAGGCCTCCTGGGCAGTTGCTTTACCACGCACGGGATGGGTCCCGCGGCGGCGACAGTCAGGCAGCTATTCAGTGAGGGCCTGGGTTTCAGCTTTGACTTTGAACTTGAACTGACCAGGCTGTTTGATCAGGCGGTGGCCGGCTTGATTCTGGAACTTAGCGCTACCCCGGCTTGTCCCGTCCTGCCTGAAGGTCAGGCGGCAGCGCTGGCTAAGCTGCAAGCGCTGGGGGCCGTGCGCCTGGGCAGAACCACCATTTCGCCCACCTTGCGTTATCGTGACAGTTGCTTAAAACTATCGCAGGCCCTGGGCTGGTGGACTAAACCGCTGGAATCGGTGTTTCCCACCAGACTTAATCCTGAGCAGAAGCAGGCGCAGGCCGCGCCTGCCTGTCCTACCTTAAGCTGCCTCCAGAGCGCTGCCCCGGTAAAACAACGCGGCAGCCGGCCCTGGGCCAACCTGAAAGCGCAACCCAGAGTTTTAATACCGGTTTTTCCCGGCACCAATTGTGACTATGACAGTGAACGCGCCTTTATTGACGCCGGCGCTAAAGTCAGGCTGTTTTTGCTGCGCAACATCCGACCGGAACTGCTGCAGGCAGATTTGCAGGCCTTTGCCCGGCAGATAGACCAGTGTCAGATTTTGATGCTGCCAGGGGGGTTCAGTGCCGGTGATGAGCCGGATGGCTCCGGAAAATTCATCGCGACTACGCTGCGCAACCCGGGAATCAGTGAGGCGGTGATGAACCTGCTGTATAAACGCGACGGTTTGATGCTGGGTATCTGTAATGGCTTTCAGGCCCTGCTGAAACTGGGCCTGATCCCTTACGGCGAAATCCGTCCCCAGGCTGACAGTGATCCGACTCTGACGACTAACCGGATTGGCCGGCACGTATCAACTTACGTCCGTACCCGCATTTCCTCGGTGAAGTCCCCCTGGTTGGCCAAGCTTAAGGTCGGCGATATTTTCAGCGTGCCGGTTTCACATGGCGAAGGGCGTCTGGTCATGTCTGATGCATGGGCGGAAAAACTGGCCGGACAGGGACAGATCGTAACTCAATATGTGGATGATCAGGGCCAGGCTACGCTGGACTTACCCTGGAATCCCAATGGTTCCGCGCTGGCAGTAGAAGGCCTGATATCTCCTGATGGCCGAATCCTGGGCAAAATGGGACATTCAGAACGTTACGGCAGTCAGATTGCCCTGAATATACCCGGGGCCAAGGATCAGCATATCTTCAGCTGCGGGGTACAATATTTTTCCTGATGCCGGGTACCTGATACCGGCCAGCAGGCGGCGCTGCCGTCGGACAATCGTACCCCCGCGCCGCGGGCCAGGCCTCCCAGCCTTGCCAGAACGGCTGGTGGCGGATATAATAAACGAACATAAGTTTGCCACAAGCGGAAAGAGGTCCTGGGATGGTTGAGCAAACAAGCATGCCTGATTCAGCCGGATATGAGGCCAGGCTGGATCAGGAGCGGATAAAGGTGTTAGCCAAGCGGCGGCAGCTGAGTGATATGCCGCGTACCGGTGAGTTCAGATTGTCAACGGACCTGCAGCCTACCGGGGATCAGCCGGCAGCCATCAGTGAGCTGTGCCGGGGCATTGAAGCGGGCTATCAAGGTCAGACGCTGCTGGGTGTGACCGGCTCTGGCAAAACCTTTACCATGGCTAATGTCATCCAGCGGCTGCAGCGCCCGGCCCTGGTCATTGCGCCTAACAAGACGCTGGCGGGTCAGCTTTGCGCTGAATTTATGGCCTTTTTCCCTCACAATCGGGTTGAGTATTTTGTCAGCTATTATGACTACTACCAGCCTGAGGCCTATATCCCTTCTTCAGATACTTACATTGAAAAGGATTCGGCCATTAATGATGAAATTGATCGCATGCGCCACTCTGCCACAGCTTCGCTGCTGGAGCGGCGGGATGTCATCGTAGTCGCTTCCGTATCCTGCATTTACGGCCTGGGTGACCCGGAGGATTATGCTCACATGATGGTGCACCTGCGCCCCGGCATGCAAAAGGACCGGGACGCGGTCATTGCGGAACTGGTCAGTATCCAGTACACCCGCAATGATTTTGAACTTAAGCGCGGCACGTTCAGGGTCAGAGGCGATTCACTGGATATTTGGCCGGCCAGCTCGGAACAGCTATTGCTGAGGGTATCTTTTTTTGGCGATGAGATTGAACGGGTGGCGGAGCTGGACCGGCTGACCGGTAAAACTGTAGCGGTGCGCAGCTATGTCGCGGTGTTCCCGGCCACACATTATGCTACGACTGACATCAAGATGAAACGCGCGGTCGCCTCTATTGAGGCTGAGCTGGAACAACGTCTGGAGGTTCTAAAAAAAGAAGGCAAACTGATTGAAGCCTACCGGCTTGAGCAGCGGACCCGCTATGACCTTGAAATGATGCGGGAAACAGGCTTTACCAAAGGCATTGAAAACTATTCCCGGCACCTGGATGGCCGCCGGCCTGGTGAACCGCCCTATACATTATTGGATTTCTTCCCTGAAGATTACTTGCTGTTTATAGATGAGTCTCATGTCACTGTCCCGCAGATTGGCGGTATGTTCAGGGGAGACCGGGCCCGTAAAAGCAGTTTGGTTGACTTTGGCTTCAGGCTGCCTTCAGCCTACGACAATCGCCCGCTTAACTTCCCGGAGTTTCAGGCCAGGATGGGCCAGACCGTCTTTGTCAGCGCCACCCCGGGAGACTATGAAAAAACTCACAGCAGTCAGGTCGCGCAGCAGATCATCCGTCCGACCGGATTATTAGATCCGGAAATCGCGATTCATCCGGTAGAGGGGCAAATTGAAGATATTTTGACTGAAAGCGCCGCGGTTATCACCAGGGGGGAGCGGGCACTTATTTTGACCCTGACTAAAAAAATGGCTGAGGATCTGACCGTCTTCCTTAAAAATGAAAACCTGAAAGTGGCCTACCTGCATTCGGCCATAGCCAATGATGAACGCCTGAAGATCCTCAGGGACCTGCGGCATGGCAGGTACGATATTCTGGTGGGAATTAATCTATTAAGAGAAGGTTTGGATCTGCCGGAGGTTTCATTAATTTGTATACTGGATGCTGACCGCCAGGGCTTCCTGCGGTCGACTACCTCATTAATTCAGATTATCGGCCGCGCGGCTCGCAATGTTAACGGCAAAGTTATCATGTATGCGGATGAGGTCACGCCGCAGATGCTGGAGGCGGTTACGGAAACAAACCGTCGCCGGACGATACAGCAGGCTTATAATACGGACCATCACATTGTTCCACAGACGATTCATAAAGAAATCCGGGATACCCTGGATACCCTGGCTGATGTTGCCGCGCAGGAAGGCCTGAACCACAAACTTAAAGCGGAGGACAGCCAGGATGCCAGACAAGCGCTGAAACAGCTCCAGGGCAGTGATTTGCTGAGATTAGCCAACCGCCTTGAAAAGGACATGAAGGCGGCGGCTAAAAAGATGGACTTTGAAGAGGCCGCCCGACTAAGGGACTTGTGGATTGATGTCAAGGGGAAAATCAGCCAGTCCTGAAGCGGTACGTCGCCGGCCGCCGGGCGGGCCTGCCCGTTTTAGGCCGCCAGGGGTTGTGCTATACTTTACGGTGTTTACATATAGCGGGCAGCTATCATTTGCAGCCTTTTAAGCGGAGGATTTAACATGAGCAGAAGTGAAGCACTATATAAAGAATGGTCTGAAGATCCCTACTTTGATGAAGCCACCCATACAGAACTGGCGGCTATCAAGGATCAACCCGCGGAAATTGAAGAACGCTTTTATAAGGATCTGGAATTTGGTACCGGCGGACTGCGGGGCATCATGGGAGCGGGAACTAATCGTATGAACCAATATACGGTAGCCAAAGCCACGGAGGGCTTTGCCCGCTATATCGATGGCCTGGGAGAGACGACCAGGCAGCGCGGCGTAGCCATCAGTTATGACTGCAGACTTAATTCAGAATCCTTTGCCTTGATTACCGCGCTGATCTTTGCCACGCATGGCATTAAGGCTTATCTGTATAATGAACTGCACCCGACGCCCATGTTGTCTTTTGCCGTGCGCTATTACCACTGTGCCGGCGGGGTCATGGTAACGGCCTCACATAACCCGGCTCAGTATAATGGCTATAAAGCTTACGGCGAGGACGGCGGCCAGATGCCGCCTGAAGCAGCGGATGTGGTGTTGGCAGAGATGAACACGATCACAGACTTTCGCACCCTTAACTGGATTAGTCGTGCCGAAGCGGAACAAAAAGGGCTGCTGCAAATCATCGGCCCTGAGGTTGAAACGGCCTACTTTACCATGCTGAAAAAACTGACCATCAACCTTGACAAGGTGCAGGCCCACGCGGATATGAAAATCATCTATACGCCGCTGCATGGCACCGGCAATAAACCCGTTCGCCGGATCCTGAAGGAAATTGGTTTCAATCGGGTCATCGTTGTACCGGAGCAGGAAAAACCAGACGGGCATTTCCCCACCGTCAAATCACCTAACCCGGAGGAACGTTCGGCGCTGCAAATGGCCATAGATTTAGCGGAAAAGGAAAATGCGGATCTGGTCATAGCCACTGATCCGGATGGCGACCGGACGGGCTTGGTGACGCGTCTTAAGGATGGCAGCTATCAGGTCATGACGGGCAACCAGATTGGTTTACTGCTGATGGAGTATATTTTGTCGGCCAAAAAGAAAGCGGGCAAACTGCCGCCGCGGTCTTTTTGCGTCACCACCATTGTGTCCACTAAATTGACCCGGTTGATCGCTAAAAACTATGATGTGTCCTTATATGAAACGCTGACCGGCTTTAAGTTCATTGGTGAAAAGATCAAGGACCTGGATGAAAATGGCGACCAGCATTTTCAATTTGGCTTTGAAGAGAGCTACGGCTATCTGGCCGGTACAGATGTGCGGGATAAGGATGCCGTGGTTGCGTCCATGCTGCTGGCGGAGATGGCTGCTACCGCCAAAGCAGAGGGCAAAACCTTAGCTGATTATATGGAAGATATTTACGCAAAATACGGGTATGGTACGGAAAAGACAGTCTCGCTCTATCGTGAGGGCAAGGAAGGCAGCCGCCGTATTCGCCAGGCTATGGATTGGCTGCGCGGCAGCAAAAAACAAGGCCTGCCCGGCCTGAACGTACGGGAGGTAAAGGATTATCTGACCGGTGAAGCCATTGATCTGCAAAGCGGTGTCAGCCAGGCCATTGATCTCAGCCGTTCTAATGTGCTGCTGTATGAAACGGACGGACTGGACTGGGCGTGCGTCCGCCCCTCGGGCACCGAACCTAAGATTAAGATTTATTTCGGCTGCTATGGCCGTGACCGTGAGGCCGTGAAAGAACGGATTGAACAAATCAGTACAGCGGTTTGTGCTGAGATTGAAAAAGAGCTGGACCGGGACTGATTAAAGCCCACAAACTGGCAGCCGGTCACAGACCGGCTGTTTTTGCTTAATGGTGTGAAAGGATTGTGGCTTGGCAGATTTTGTTCATCTCCATATGCATACTGAATACAGTCTGTTGGATGGCGCCAACCGCATTAAAAGTTTACCTGGCAGGATTAAAGCGCTGGGCATGGATGCTTGTGCCATTACTGATCACGGCGTTATGTATGGCGTGGTTGATTTTTATGAGCAATGCAAAAAAGACGGGATCAGGCCGATTATTGGCTGTGAAGTTTATGTGGCTCCTAATGGCCGCTTTTCCAAAAATCAGCGGGAGGATAAACGTTCCTATCACTTAATTTTGCTGGCGGAAACCAATGAGGGGCTGAGGAATCTGAATCGGCTGGTTTCAGCTGGTTTTACCGAAGGCTTTTATTATAAACCGCGGATTGACCGGGAGCTTTTGCGGGCCAATCATACCGGCTTGATCGCACTTTCCAGCTGCCTGAGCGGGGAGGTAGCCAGACGGTTGCTGAATGGGGATCCTGACGGGGCTAAGGCCGCCGCTCTCTGGTATCAGGAGACGATGGGACCGGAGCATTACTATCTGGAGCTGCAGGCTAACGGCCTGGAGGCACAAAAACTGGTGAATGCCCAGCTGATCGAGCTCAGCCATGCCACCGGCATCCCGCTGGTCGCGACCAACGACTGTCATTATATGTATCAGGAGGACGCCAAAGCTCATGAGGTTTTGCTGTGTATGCAGACCGGTAAGAAGCTTAGTGATCCGGACCGAATGCGGATGGAAACAGACCAGTATTATGTCAAGTCTCCAGAGGAAATGCGGCAGGCTTTCCTTAATGTGCCTGAAGCCCTGGCGAATACGGTCAAAATTGCCCGACGCTGCCAGGCCGAGCTGGATACCCACACTTTGCATCTCCCCGCTTACCAGGTCCCGACAGCCGAAGATAATCAGAGCTATTTGCGCCGGCTCTGCTATGAAGGCCTTGACCGCCGTTTAGCCGTGCATCAGCCGTATCCCCGGGCTGATTATGAAAAAAGGCTGGAGTATGAGCTTCAGGTCATCAATTCAATGGGCTATACGGATTATTATCTGATTGTCTGGGACTTTATTCATTTTGCCAAAACGCATGAGATCATGGTCGGTCCCGGGCGCGGCTCCGGCGCCGCGTCCCTGGCGGCCTATTGCTTAGGCATAACCAGTCTTGACCCTCTGGAGTATGTCCTGTTGTTTGAACGGTTTCTGAACCCGGAAAGAGTCAGTATGCCGGACTTTGACGTGGACTTTTGCTATGAACGCAGGGGCGAGGTCATTGAGTACGTCACGCAAAAATATGGCCAGGACCGGGTTGCCCAGGTCATCACATTTGGTACCTTAGCCGCCCGGGCGGCTGTGCGGGATGTGGCCAGAGTGCTTGATGTGCCGTATCAGGACAGCGACCGCCTGGCTAAAATGATTCCCGCAGCCCTGGGCATGACCCTGGAGCGCGCCCTTAAGGAATCCCCGGAACTTAAGCAGGCCTATGCCAGCGACCCGTTGGCACAGGAGGTACTGGATACAGCCCGCCGGGTAGAAGGCATGCCCCGTCACGCTTCCACGCACGCAGCCGGCGTCATCATTGCATCTGAACCGCTGACCGATCTGGCCCCCTTATCCACTAATGATAATGCGGTGGTCGTGCAGTACGCCAAAAATAATATTGAAAAAATCGGCTTGCTGAAGTTTGACTTTCTGGGTCTGCGGACTCTCACCGTACTCAGGGATACCAGGGATATGGTGCGGCAGAATTTTAACCGGACCATTGATTTTGACACCCTGCCACTGGATGACCGCCAGGTGTATCAAATGATTGCTGC
Source organism: Oscillospiraceae bacterium (assembly GCA_028704415.1). Taxonomy (GTDB): domain Bacteria; phylum Bacillota; class Clostridia; order Saccharofermentanales; family Fastidiosipilaceae; genus JAAVLZ01. The sequence continues at coordinate 22,461 of JAQWFM010000019.1, forward strand.
GGGCGATACCGGCGGGGTCTTTCAGTTAGAGTCATCGGGTATGACGTCCTTCATGAAAGAACTAAAACCGGAATCGATGGAAGATATTATCGCCGGCATCTCCCTGTACCGTCCGGGGCCCATGGAACAAATACCCAAATACGTCGCTGCCAGACATGATCCCAGCAAGATATCTTATGAACATCCATTACTTGAGCCTATCCTGAACGTAACGTATGGCTGCATTATTTATCAGGAACAAGTCATGCAGATCGTCCGGGATCTGGCGGGCTTTTCCATGGGCGAATCAGACAATGTACGCCGGGCAATGGCGAAAAAAAAGCCGGAAATCCTGGCGCGTTATCAGGACCTGTTTATTCACGGCGGCCAAATGGAGGATGGGCGCCAGGTGGATGGTGCTGTCCGCCGGGGCGTGCCGTTAGCAACCGCCCGGCAGATTTTTGAAGAAGTCATGGCTTTTGCCGGATACGCTTTCAACAAGGCACATGCGGCCTGCTACGCGGTGGTTGCTTATGAAACGGGCTGGCTGAAACGCTACTATCCGGTAGAATATATGGCGGCCTTGTTAAATTCCTTTTTAGGTGATCTGGGACAGGCGGCGCATTATATTGAAATTTGCCGGGAAATGGGTATTAAAATATTGCCGCCGGATATTAATGCCAGTCAGGTCAAATTCACGACTGAAAACGGCTGTATCCGCTTTGCCCTGGGCGCGGTGAAGAATGTGGGTCAGGCGGCTTTGGAAGAAATGATTGCTGAACGGCAGCAAAACGGAGCTTTTACCAGCTTTGGTGATTTCCTGCGCCGGATTTACCCGCTGAGCATTAATCGTAAAATGATTGAAAGCCTGATCCGCTCTTCCGCCTTAGACCAGTTTGGCATCCAACGCAACCAGTTAATCGCGGCGACGGACAGCTATATGGATATTCTGGCCTCGCATAATAAGAATATCATGGAAGGTCAGCTCAGCCTGTTTGACTTCGGCCTTGAAGAGCAGGAACTCGTTGAACCGGTGTATGATGACCTACCGCCGTTGACGATGAACCAGAAGCTGGATATGGAAAAGGAAATGTTAGGCCTTTATATATCCGGTCATCCGCTGGATACTTTCCGGAAGGGCCTGGAGACTTACACCAATATGAGCAGTTCACGGCTGCAGAGCGCTCAAAGTCACCGCACCCTGAGTAGTGACAGCTTAGAGACGCCGGAGAGTCTTCTGGACGACAGTCGTGAAAATCTGGATGGACAAACGGTGATTATGGGAGGCTTGCTGCATGTGCGCAGCAACAAAGTGACCAAGCGCCAGGAAAGTATGGCTTTCCTGACCCTGGAAGACCTGGAAGGCCGTTATGAGTGCATTGTTTTTCCCAAGGTGCTGAGTGAGTACCGTACCGTCCTTACCGAAGGACAGGTTTTGCTTCTGCGCGGTCGCATCAGTGCCCGGGAGGAAGAAGATGCCCGGCTGATCCTGGAAAGCGCGGCCATTTTGCCGGCTGATCCGGCCGATGGTCAGCCGGCTGCGCTGCCCGGCGGCTTTCTGGCCGGAGCAGCTGAGGGCAACCGCCAACCCGGGTCCGGGAGCAGACAGACCGGCGCGCAGCTGGCTGCCGGCAAGGGGTCAGCTGGCCCGCTGGCTGCTTCCCGAGAGCCGGACGCGGCGGCCTTAAGCCTGGAAATGACCTATCCCGGCGTGGTGGGCGACAGCGGTTGGAAAGTGTTGGTTGCGACGCTGAGGTTCTTTAGCGGCAGCACCCCGGTTATACTGGTCAGTCAGGATGAGCGGCATCAGCCTTGGCGCCAGCCGGCTCCGTTTGGGGTTGAGGTGAAGCAATCCTGTTTACTGACTGTCCTGGCAGACCGTTATGGCGCTGACAATTTACAGCTTATCCCTGCCATTGACAGGTTTTCTGAATAAGCTTAAATTTAATGAGAGTGTAAAGCGGCAGACTGGTTTTACCCAGTTAATGCTCACCCAAATCAGGAGACAGAACAGAGGTGCTCACATGACAGAATCAAATCATGATCTCAAAACCTATTCAGCGGATGAACTGCTTAAAGAAAATGAAGCTCAGCAGCCCCATGAAAACGGCAGCCTGGCAGGCATTGCTGAAGCTAAGACTGTCGCGGTGCTGACCTCTGGCGGAGACGCCCCCGGGATGAACGCCGCCATCCGCTCTATTGTGCGCGCCGGACTTAACACCGGCTACAGGATGCTGGGGGTCCGCCGGGGCTTTCACGGCTTGTGGCGGGGCGATATCATCGAACTGAACTCCCGCTCCGTATCTGAAAAGCTGCAGCGCGGCGGCACCTTTTTAATGACCGCCCGCAGCCTGACTTTCAACAGCCCGGAAGGGGTCAAACAAGCCTATGATATGTGCAAGGTATTTAATATTGACGCCCTGGTCATTATTGGCGGGGATGGTTCATATCATGGGGCGCTGGACCTCAGCCGCCTGGGGATGCCTGTGATCTGCCTGCCCGGGACGATTGACAATGACATTGCCTGCACGGACTACACGATTGGCTATGATACGGCCATGAATACAGCCATGGAGGCCATCGATAAACTGAGAGATACCGCCAGCAGCCACGAGCGCTGTAGTGTGATTGAAGTGATGGGCCGCCATGCTGGTTATATAGCGCTTAATGTGGGCATTTCCTGTGGCGCTGAAGTTATCCTGATCCCTGAAGTCGAACATGATTTTAACCGGGATGTCATTAAGCGGCTGCTGGAATGCCGCAATTCCGGCAAGCATCACTATATTGTCGTCATTGCGGAAGGCGTCGGCTCTGCAGTGGAATATGCCAGACGGATTGAAAAAATGACCGGCATTGAATCCCGAGCCACCGTCCTGGGATATGTTCAACGCGGCGGCAGTCCGACTTTGCGGGACCGGCAAATGGCCAGCCTCATGGGCGTTCAGGCGATTGACTGTGTCAAACATAACCGCCTGAATCGGGTGGTAAGCTACCGGGGCGGTCAGATAGTCGACATGGATATTGAAGAAGCCATGAAAATGACCAAGACCATTAGTCTGGAGGAATATGGGGACGCTAAGTTCATTGCTATCTGAGTTGAACTGTGACCGCGGCATGTCCCGATAGCCGGAGTCAACACCGGACCGTGTGAGGCTTATGAAACTAAAAGATGTTAATTGGAAAAATCAACTGACCATCCCCAATGGACTGACCGTCCTGCGGCTCCTTTTAGTTCCGGTTATGGCTTACTATATTTATCATATTGATGAGTATGGTCTGACAGGTTTTTACCTGTTTCTGGCGATCTGGTTAACGGACATCCTGGACGGCTTTATAGCCCGCCACTTTAATCAGATCTCTGATTTGGGCAAGGTCCTGGATCCGCTGGTAGATAAAATTTTTCAGCTCACTACCGGGGTGATGCTGTTTATCATCGGCAGGTTGCCTTTTTGGGTTCCGCTGATTTTACTGGCCAAAGAAATCCTGATGATCATTGGCGGGTCTTTTCTCTTTAAACGCCAGGATGTGGTGGTTAAGTCAGAGTGGTACGGCAAACTGACCACCGTCTTACTGGTCATTGCTTTTTCCGTGGCCCTGATCATTCCCACCTCTAAACTGGCGGTCATTCCGTGGCTGTTTATAGGACCGGTCGGATTTGCCATTTTTGCCTTTATCCGTTACGCTTATTATTATTGGCCGAGTATTAAAAAACACTAAGCGCCAGCAGACGTGAATCGTCTGTCTGATGAAGGGAACGCGATCATGAACCAGAGAGTCTATCAAAATCTGGAGTTTGATAAAATAGTCCGGCAATTGTCCGGACTATCTTTTTCTGTCCTGGGCCGCACGGCGTGTGAGGCCCTGGAGCCTGCAGCAGATTTTAATGAGGTCAGTCAAAGATTAGCCCAGACGCATGATGCCATGCACGTTTTACTGACCCGCGGCACCCCGCCGCTGCAGAGCCTGGATGATATCCGGCCTTCGGTTAAACGCGCTGAACTAGGTTCTGACCTGAGCACCGTTGAGTTGTTGCATCTGGCCAGCTTTTTACGCTGTACCGCGAGGCTGCGGGGAGCGGTTCCGGACACGCTGGCGGATCCGTCAGTCAATCTGGTTTATGATTTAATGGCCCGTATGGAACCTTGCGAAGCCCTGGAGCACGCTATTTCAGCTGCGGTCATAGGAGAAGAAGAAATCGCTGACCGCGCTTCAGCCAAGCTGGCCGATATCCGCCGGCGAATGCTGCAGACGCAAAGCAGTCTGCGGGCCAATCTGGACCGGATCATCAGAGATAAGGCCAGCTATCTGCAGGAAGCACTGGTTACCCAACGCTTTGACCGCTTTGTGGTTCCGGTCAAGGCGGCTTTCCGAGCCCAGGTTCCCGGAATCGTGCATGATGCGTCCGGTTCAGGCCAAACCTTGTTTATTGAACCGATGGCGGTCGTTGACGCCAATAACAAACTCAAGGAACTGGCTGCGGCCGAACGGGCAGAGATCGCCCGGATCCTGCATGACCTGTCACAGCAGACGGCCACTCAGGCCGGGGCTATTCTTAGAGACGCAGAGCGGATACAGGCGGTGGACTTTATGATTGCCAAGGGCCGGCTGGCCATAAAAATGAAAGCCATTATCCCCCGGCTTAACCAGACCGGTCAGATAAATCTCAAGCAGGCCCGTCATCCGCTTATTGATCCCCAAAAGGTGGTTCCCATTGATATCCGGGTGGGGGAAAGTTTTAAAACCCTTCTCATCACCGGTCCCAATACCGGCGGCAAGACTGTAGCGCTGAAGACCTGTGGCTTGTTTGCCCTGATGACGATGGCCGGACTGGCTATTCCGGCTGCAGAGCCGTCCCATATGTCTGTTTTTACGGAAGTTTTGCCGGATATAGGCGATGAGCAAAGTATAGAGCAAAGCTTATCGACGTTTTCTGCGCACATGACTCATGTTGTTGAAATAACCAAAGCCTGTGGACCTACCACACTGGTCCTGGTTGATGAATTGGGCTCCGGGACTGATCCGTCTGAAGGCGCGGCTCTGGCCATGGCCATTCTGGACTATTTCAGACAGCGCGGGGCCATCACGGTCGCCACGACCCATTATCATGAGCTCAAGGCCTACGCGCTGGAGACCGACGGTGTTGAGAACGCCAGCTGTGAATTTGATACTGAAACGCTTAAGCCGACCTACCGCCTACTGATTGGCGTCCCAGGGGTCTCTAATGCCTTTGTCATCTCTCGGAAACTGGGTTTAAGCGAAAGTATTGTAGACACAGCCCGGTCATTTTTAGCTGAAGAAAATATCCGCTTTGAAAACCTGGTTCAAAAGCTTGACCGCCAGCGCAGGGAAGCCGATCAGGCCTTACAGACGGCGCAGCAGGAGCAAGCCGAGAGCCACCGACTGCTTGAGGCCGCCCAGCGTGAAAAGCAGGCCTGGCAGCAGCGTCGCAGCGAATTAACCAACCGCTACAATGAAGAAAAACGGCGGGAACTTAAAGATGAACTAGACATTATTGAAGCCCTGCTATCTGACATCCGTCAGGCCTATGCCGCGGGTAAGCTGAACGAAGCCGAAAGTCAGGGAAACCGACTGAGGCAGGAGATGAAGCGGCGGCTGAATGCGGTTGAAGGGGAGATTGGCAAGCAAACGCTGAGTGCGGCTCACCAGGGGCTTACGGCATCCGGGCCGGATAAACTGGTGGTTGGCGAGACTTATTTTGCCCCGGCTTTGAATCTGCAGGGCCGGCTGGTTTCCGGACCGGATAAACAAGGCCAGTGTATCCTGGCCAGCGGCAGTCTGCAGGTAAATGTGGCTGCGGCGGAGCTGCGTCAGCCCAACCGCAAAACCGGACGCCAGGCCAGGGTCGTCCAGAGTGACCATATCCAGACCAGTCGCCGGCTGACCTTCAGTCCGGAGATTAAACTGCTGGGGCAGACGGCTGATGAAGCACTGGTCAATCTGGACCAGTATCTGGATGACGCGGTTTTAGCCAGCGCTGCCTCGGTGCGGATTGTTCATGGCAAAGGCAGCGGGGTGCTGCGCAAAGCCGTGGCTGACTTCTTGCGTAAAGATCGCCGGATTCAGAGCTTTCAGCTGGCTCCCTACGGCGAAGGCGATAGCGGCGTTACAATTGCTAAATTGCGTTGAGTAATTGCTAAGTTTCGCTGAAGTAATTGCGAGCATAATCTGATATAATCAGAGACTGACAGTTGAGACCAAAGTTTGATGCTAAATGAACTGTTTGGAGGAAGCCATGATTATTCAAATTTTCGAGAATGCCGATCAGGTGGCCAAAGCGGGAGCAAATCTTGTCGCCGCCCAGTTATTGGAAGACCCGCAGTCTGTGCTTGGTCTGCCCACTGGCAGTACGCCCATTGGTGTCTATGACCAGCTGATCCGTCTTTATGAGGATGGGGTCATCTCTTTTGCTGAAACCACCACGTTTAACCTGGATGAGTATCTGGGCTTATCCAAAGATAATGAACAAAGTTACTATCATTTCATGCTGGAGCATTTATTCAGTCAGGTGAACATTCAGGCTGAAAATATCAATATCCCGGACGGGACTGTAGATGATCCGGTAGCTGAGTGTGAACGTTATGAACAGGCGATTGCCCAGGCCGGCGGGATGGACCTTCAGCTTTTGGGACTGGGCCGCAATGGTCATATCGGCTTCAACGAACCGGATTCATTTTTTCAAAAAGCCACCCATGTGGTTGAACTGACTGAAAACACCATCAGCGCCAACGCCAGATTTTTTGAGGATCCCGATCAGGTTCCCCGTCAGGCTTTGAGCATGGGGATCGGAACCATTATGGACGCGGCTAAAATTATCCTGGTCGCGACTGGTTCCAGCAAAGCTGAAGCCGTGAAAGCTATGGTTGAGGGTAATATTGATCCGCTTTGCCAGGCTTCTATCTTACAGTTGCACCCCAGCGTTACGATCCTGCTGGACCGTGATGCCGCCGCTCTGCTATCTTAAGTAGAATGGAGACCGGGAGCAAATACAGGTCGCTTTGATCAGCTGGCGGCTTACCAGCGCAGGCAGCGGCATCCGGGTCAGACCAGCTGCCGTTGTCAGAGATCATTTGATTGTCCTTATAAGGGCCGTGTTCCTGCAAAGGCTGCGGCCTTTTTTAATCTCAGGCTGACCGGCATTTTCCGTGCCTATAAGCGCCTATTAAACGGAGGCCAATATGGCAAGAATTGATCACGTGAGTAAAACCTTTGAGTTTGGCAAGGCTGAAGCTCAATTATATCAGCAGTGGGAAACCGCCGGTTATTTTGCCGGTAAGGTGGATCCGGCTAAAAAACCCTTTTGTATCGTGATGCCGCCGCCTAACATCACCGGTCAGCTGCATATGGGTCATGCGCTGGACAATACCCTGCAGGATATACTGACCCGCTGGCACCGCATGCAGGGTGAAGCGGTTTTGTGGCAGCCGGGGACGGATCACGCCTCGATTGCGACTGAAGCCAAAATAGTGGACAGCCTTAAGCAGGAAGGCCTCAGTAAGGCGGATTTAGGCCGGGAAGCATTTTTGACCCGGGCCTGGGCCTGGAAAAAAACCTATGGCGACCGGATCGTCAGTCAGCTGCAGCGCTTAGGCTGTTCCTGTGACTGGAACCGGCAGCGCTTCACGATGGATGAAGGCCTGAGCCGGGCGGTGCAGACGGTATTCATGGATCTTTATCATAAGGGGTTGATCTACCGGGGAGAACGGATCATCAATTGGTGCCCGTCCTGCCAGACCTCTATTTCTGACATTGAAGTCGTGTATGAAGATCAGGCCAGCTTTTTGTGGCATCTGCGCTATCCGCTGGTTGAAAAGCCGGGTTATCTGGTTTTAGCCACGACCAGGCCGGAAACCCTGCTGGGCGATACCGCGGTAGCGGTCAATCCGGAGGACGGGCGTTATCAGGATCTGACCGGTTGCCATGTGCGCCTGCCATTAACCGATCGGGTCATTCCGATTATTCAGGACAGCTATGTTGATCCGGAATTTGGAACCGGAGTCGTTAAAATAACCCCGGCGCATGATCCTAATGACTATGAGGTCGGTCTGCGGCACCAGCTGCCCATTATTAATGTGATGACAGATGACGCCCGCATTGTGGCGGGATTTGGCCGCTACAGCGGCCTGAGCCGGGAAGCGGCCAGAACAGCGGTAGTCGAAGACCTGCAAAAGCAGGATTTAATTGAAAAAATCGAACCTTACCAGCATCATGTGGGCACTTGCCAGCGCTGTGGCACAACTGTTGAGCCGCGCTGTTCCAAGCAATGGTTTGTGAAAATGGAACCCCTGGCCAGGCCGGCCATAGCTGCGGTTAAAACCGGGCAGATAAGTTTTGTGCCGGAACGCTTTAGCAAGACCTATTTCAACTGGATGGAGCACATTAAGGATTGGTGTATCAGCCGCCAGCTGTGGTGGGGACACCGGATCCCGGCTTATTACTGTCAGGATTGCGGGGAGACGGTTATTGCCGCTGAACTGCCGGGCACTTGTCCGCAATGCGGCGGGCACCACTTTGAGCAGGATCCTGATACGCTGGATACGTGGTTTAGCTCGGCCCTCTGGCCGTTTTCAACCTTAGGCTGGCCGGACAAGACTCCGGAGCTGGCATATTTTTATCCGACAGACGTACTGGTTACCGGCTATGATATTATCTTTTTCTGGGTCGCCCGGATGATCTTTTCCGGCCTGGAGCAAACCGGTCAGGTGCCGTTTCGCAAAGTATTAATGCATGGCATCGTGCGGGATGCCGAAGGCCGGAAAATGTCCAAGTCCTTAGGTAACGGCATTGATCCGCTGGAGATCATAGATCAATACGGCGCTGACGCCTTACGCTTTGCCTTGATCAACGGGACGGCTCCGGGTAACGATCAGCGCTATCAACCCCAGCTGCTGGAAAGCGGCCGCGCGTTTATCAATAAGATGTGGAATGCTTATCGTTTTGTGGTGATGAACTTACCTGATGATCCTGACTTTAGTCAGGTTGATCCACAAGCTTTTCAGTTAGAGGACCGCTGGATTTTGTCGCGGCTGAATCAGGTGACCGAAGAGATAAACCAGAATCTGGAGAAGTTTGAGTTTGGCGTGGCTCTGGCCAAAATCTACAATTTTATCTGGGAAGAATTCTGTGACTGGTATCTTGAAATGGTGAAACCGCGTTTATACGGTGACCTCCCCGCCGGGCCGCTGGAGGCGCGTTTCGTGCTATGTACCGTCCTGAGACGGGCGATGCAGCTGCTGCATCCCATTATGCCTTTTGTTACCGAAACGATTTATTCGGATTTGCCGGCTACGAGCCTCAGTCAGGCGGCGGATTCAATCATGCTGTCTGCCTGGCCGGACCTGCATCCGGAGTGGCAAGACCGCGCCAGCGAACAGCTGATGGATTTGGTTATGAGCGCTACCCGTCAAATCCGGAATATCAGATTGAACTTAAATGTAAAACCCACTCGCAAAGCTGATTTGATTGTCGTGACAGAAAATCCGGCCCTGTCAGACCTCTTTGCTCAGTCAGGACCCTACCTGGATCGTCTGGCTCAGGTCAGATCTGTCCGCACCCAAAAGGATAAAACCGGTATCGGTGTACACGCAGTTACCGCAGTGGTACCGGGCGCTGAACTCTATCTGCCACTGGAGCAGTTAGTCGATCTGGCGCAGGAAAAGTTGCGGCTGCAGACTGAACTAGACAAAAATGCCGCTGAAATTGATCGCCTGGAGCAAAAACTGGCCAATGAGGCTTTTGTGGCCAGAGCACCTGCTGCGGTTGTGGGCAAAGAGCGGGAGAAGCTGGAGCAGGCCCGACAGGTCAGACTTACCCTGCAGGACCGGCTTCAGGCTTACAGCGAACCTTAAGTCATGCATTGACGCGGACGTTAAGTATCAGTAAAATATTACTGTTTGTAATAGAAATAGCAAACAGTGCTGCAGCCGTCATTTTCAGTGGCTGGCAGTCAATAAGAACTAAGGAGAAAAACATATGCCATTAGTTACTTCAACTGAGATGTTTAAAAAAGCATACGAAGGCGGTTACGCTATCGGTGCCTTCAATGTCAACAACATGGAAATCATTCAGGGCATTACTGAAGCCGGTAAAGAACTGAATGCTCCGCTGATCCTCCAGGTCTCTTCCGGCGCCCGCAAGTATGCCAATCGTACCTACCTGAAAAAGCTGGTTGAGGCTGCGGTCATTGAGACCGGTCTGCCCATCGTTCTTCATCTGGACCATGGCGACAGCTTTGAACTGTGTCAAAGCTGTATTGAGGATGGCTTTACCTCGGTGATGATTGATGGTTCCCATCTTCCTTATGAAGAAAATATTAAGTTAACCCGTAAAGTCGTAGAATACGCGCATAGCAAGGGCGTCGTGGTTGAAGGTGAATTAGGCCGGCTGGCTGGCATTGAAGATAAGGTTCAGGTGAACGCTGAGGACGCGTCCTACACCCGCCCGGAGGAAGTCCAGGACTTTGTTACCCGTACCGGAGTTGACTCTTTGGCCATTGCTATCGGTACCAGCCATGGTGCCTACAAATTCAAGCCCGGCCAAAAGCCCCAGCTGCGCTTTGATATTCTGGAAGAAGTCAGTAAGCGTCTGCCAGGTTTCCCCATTGTTCTGCATGGTGCCAGCTCGGTAATGCCTGAATATGTAAAGATGATCAATGAATATGGCGGCAAAATGCCGGATGCCATTGGTATTCCTGAAGACATGCTGCGTCAGGCGGCCGGCATGGCAGTTTGCAAAATCAACATTGACTCGGACTTACGTCTAGCCATGACGGCTTCGATTCGCAAGCATTTTGTGGAGCATCCGGATCATTTTGACCCGCGTCAGTATTTGGGGGACGGCCGCACCAACATCAAAGCGGTCGTGGAGCATAAAATCAAGGAAGTTTTGGGCTGCGCTGACAAAGCCTGAACTAAAATCAGCGGATAAACTACAAAAGGCCGCCGGAACAGGTTTCCGGCGGCCTTTTGTATGGGCAAGGGTTCAGGATGAGGCTGGATAACCGGCGCTAATGGAGCGGAGCGCTCGGGGCAGTGCAACTAAAATGCCGCGCCTTCTATGCTAAGGCCTAAGCTTCCGGCTCAAACGTCAGGATGCTTAGTTCAGGCCGGGCCAGGAAGCGGAAGGGCAGCAGCACACAGCCTAAGCCCCGGGAGATGAACAGTCCCGCATCATGCCAGGAGTAAGGTCCCTGGTCATAGCCTTGCTTACACAGGCGGTCATGGCGCAACACCTTGTATTCCAGCCTGAAGGGCATGCGGATCTGGCCGCCATGAAAATGCCCGGACAGGACCCATGAAAACGCCCCCTCCGGCAAGCTTAAAATGGTATCAGGGTTATGGGCCAGCACGATCCGCCGGGCTGGTGGAATTTGTGCTGGCTTAGTCAATAAGCGCAGCGGCTGACCGTCAGCAATCTGTTGCTGAGACGGAGTTAATAAACTGGCTGCCTTGCCATGCCAGGTAGCCAGGGCGGTGGTCAGATCAGCCCTGCCTAATCGCAGGTCCTGCAGCCCCGTAATCAGCCAGGGCTGGCCCTCAGCATCCGGCAACATGACGGATTCATTAGCCAGTAAAAGGAGACCAGTTTGTTCTGCTGTTTCACGGCTCAGGTGTTCATCATGATTTCCCATAACCCCCAGCAGGGGGATCCCGGCCTGGGTCAGACCGGCAGCCAGTTCACGCATGTAGCGCATGGCTTTGGACAGATCATGTTCTGAAGAGGAAAAGTCGCCGCCAAAAGCGACGGCATCCACGCCGGCTGCAGTGATGTCTTTTAGCAGCCGGCTAACCGGAATAAACAAAAATCTGGCATGCGTATCTGAAAAGAAAGCCAGGCGCAAGCCCCGGGAAGCTGGCTGGACCGGCCTGGCTTTAGCCGCGGCCAGCCTGAGCCGCTGACGCCTGCCTTGTGGTCCCAGCTTAAAGTAATCCGTATCCAAAAGATGCGGCTCTGCAATAGCCCAGGCCAGCAGAAGGACCGCAGCAGCTGTGAGCAAAATGAGAAGCCCGATCAAAGCCTTACTCATAGCGCTTTCCGCCAATAATGACATGTTCGAGCGTCAGATCGTCCCGCAGCAAAATCAGGTCTGCATCTTTACCTTCTTCAATACTGCCTTTATGATCATATTCACCGATCAGCCGGGCCGGATTGCGCGTCACCATCTTAACGGCACTGGATTCAGGAATCCCAAAATTTACCGCATTTTTGAGCCCGATCCAGACATTAGAGGTACCACCGGCAATCGTCCCGTCTTCAGTTCTGGCTACGCCATGATTAACCAGCACCGGCTGGCCGCCCAGTTCATAGTGACCGTCAGGTAAACCCGCTGCCCGCATAGCGTCAGAAATCAAAATCAGGCGGTCATCCCCAAACAGGCGGTAGGCACAATAAACGACTGCCGGATGAATATGCACCCCATCGGCAATTAATTCACCATAGATCCCTGATTTTACCGCCGCGCCGATTACACCCGGATCACGATGCAGCAAAGGCGGCATCGCATTAAATGTATGGGTCAGGCTGCGTGCGCCCCGGCGAATGGCCTCCATAGCCGTATCATAATCCGCGGTGGTATGACCGATTGAACAGACGACCTGATCGCCAAACCGGGAGATAAAGTCCAGAGCACCGGGCATTTCAGGCGCAATGGTCACGACTTTTATTTTCGCCCGGTTCAGATAGTCCGAAAATTCCGCTGCGGTTGGCTTGCGAATACATGATTCAAGATGAGCACCGCGCTTTTTGGGGCTGATAAAAGGTCCTTCCATATTAAAGCCCAAAGCCTGAGCGCCATCCAATACCGGATGGTTATTAAAAGCCTGCTCCAGCTCCGCTATAGGCGTGGTCATAGTTGTCGGTAAAAACGCGGTGACGCCCTGGCTGGCCAGATGGCGGCTGACTGTCTGCAGCGCCTCCGGCGTCCCATCCATTGTATCTGCCCCGCGGGAGCCGTGAATGTGGATATCAATCAGACCTGGTAAAATTTTCAGGTCTCTGGCATTAAGGATATCCTGCTGTTTTGTATAAGGAGCGCCTGGCTTTAAGATGGCCTTGATTTTACCATCCTCCAGGATCAGGTCTTTAGCTTCCAGGCAAAAATCGCCATTATAAATCATTCCATGATTAATCCGCATAATAAATCGTCCTTTACTAGTAAATGCTACTTTGTCGCTTTATACAAAGTCCAGCTCCTATTTTACAGCAATTTACCATAGCTGCCTACACAGGGGAGACCAAGCCTGGGTGTGGTATAATTCCACTACCGGATTTATCGGTATACCCTAAAACTGTTGGAGGTTGACAGATGGCAAAGCAGGAGTTTACGTTTGAAATCGTTAAGCATATTGGGGTCCTCAGCACTAATAAGTCTAATTGGAACCGGGAATTAAATGTGGTGCGCTGGAATAACGGCCGGCCTAAATTTGATGTCAGGGACTGGTCGCCGGAGCACGACAAGATGGGTAAGGGGATCAGCTTTACCGGTGAGGAATTAGCGGTTTTAAAAGAACTGCTGGATGAGACTGACCCTTATGAGTATGATGAATAACTTTAGGGAGCGTCAGCAATGAGTGACAGTTCAGCAGATTCTGCGGCTCGTTCCCGTTTAGTCGAACTGCGCCAGCAGATAGCGCACCATAATCATCTGTATTATGATCAGGATGCGCCGGTCATCTCAGACTATGAGTATGACCTGCTGCAGCGGGAGCTGGCCGCGCTTG
>JAQWFM010000079.1 GCA_028704415.1 Oscillospiraceae bacterium
AAGACCTGGAGAATGAGCACTTCAGGAAGATCACTGAAATGGAGAAGAAAATCAAGGATTTAGAGAGGCGCCTCGTTATAGAAAGGCAGAAAGAAAAAGAGCTTGTGGAACTGCGCAGTTTGATGTTTTCCTTGAGTAATGAGGATATGCCGTCTGATCCTGATTTGAGCGAAGAGCTTGACCTGAATGATGTTAAAGTGGCGATTGCCGGTGGCTACGAACGCTGGCAGCGTAAGATCAAAGAGCGTTATCCGAATTTCGTTTTCATTGCAACGGAAAATTTCGATGTTAGGCTTTTAAACGGCATAGAACATATCTTCATTTTTGCCAGGTGCATCGGTCACAAGCTGTACTACCGGGTTATAAATGAAGTAAGAAAAAGAGATATCCCAGTTAGCTATGTGAGCAAGGTTAATGAGGAGCTCGCGGTAAAAGAAATAAAAAATGCGCTTACCGGGAGAGAAGTTAGCTGAAATCTTATTGCTTTGGTCTGCATGAATGGTTCTAATTTAATTTTTTAGGTGGTTCTTATTGACACTTGTTACCTTTTTATAGTAAAGTTAAAAAAACCTAATAGAAAAAGGATAAGCAGGGAAGCCGGAGAAAAGCCGGCGCGGTCCCGCCACTGTATAAGTGAGTTCTTCTGTATTATGCCACCGGAAAACCCCGGGAAGGTGCAGAAAGAGCAATGATCTTGAGCCAGGATATCTGCTTGTTCTTATTATCCGCCACTACCCACGATGGATGGGGAGGGAATAACGGCCAATTATTCTGGCCTGATTAAGGAAGTAACCTCCGCATTTACCGTGCGGAGGTTTTTTACTACAAGTAAATATTTTTGAATAGGTGCTTGGTCTTGAGAGACTGAGCTTAATTCTAACTCGGTGTGAACCCGAGCCGAATACTGTTATGGTGAATAAACTAAAATGAGTTGAACTTTAGTTTGTGATGAGCCCGATCCAGTATCCCGCCTATTCCAACTACCGCATCTGAGTATTTCGGGGAGGTGTTAGAATGGCTGTGATACTGGTGTCTCCCTAGTCAATTGACCGGCTAGGGCATTTTTATTTTACCAGGCGGGGAGGTCAATCTTTAGCAATGATTCTATTGTTGTCAGGTACCTGTGAAGGGAGAGATATCACAGCCAGGCTCTCAAGAGAAGGCTATAAGTTAATTACAATAGCTTCCACCGAGTACGGCTGTAAACAAGCTCTGTATGACGGCAGTCAGGAGGCAGTTTCCGGTGAACTGGGGTGGAAAGATCTGGCCAGCCTGTTGGAACAAAAGGCAGTTAAGGCTGTGGTCGATTTATCCCACCCTTTCCCTGGCAGGATCTCAAATTTGATGAAGGAATTATGCGACCAACAGGGGATCCTGCGCCTTCGCTATTTGCGGGAGGAAATAGAACTTCCTGACAACTCGCTAATATACCCTGTTTTCTCATGGGCAGAGGCCGCTCATAAAGCAGCCAGCCTGGGAGATACTCTTTTTCTAACGACTGGGAGCAATAACCTGGAAGTTTTTCTGGATAGCATTAAAGATAAGGCTCTAAGGATCATAGTAAGGATTCTGCCGGAATCCCGGATTGTTAAAAAATGCCAGGATCTGGGTCTCGCCCCCAGGGACATCGTTGCCATGCAGGGGCCGTTTTCCAAAGAAATGAACAGGATTACTTTTAAGAGCTATAATGCATCGGTAATAGTAACCAAAGACAGCGGGAAAGCAGGGGGAATTGACACTAAAATATCGGCCGCCCTATCGCTGAATATTCCCGTCGTGGTTATTAAACGGGACAAGACCGGGGCTGGTATTATAGTACGGACATGTGACGAGATTATTGAGAAGTTGGAGGCAGTATTGTGAAATAATTGGCTGTAAAAGGATTTATATAATGCTACGCATGTTTACCTGTCCATACAAATTGTTATCGTCCCGTCTAACATCGTATCATTATTGATATTGACATTTTTCAGGCAGGTTTTGGAGGTGACGGACAGATTATCGAACTTAGGCAGCTGGCTAAAAGTTACGGCAGAATCCAGGCTGTCGCCGGACTGGAACTGAAGATAGGCAGGGGTGAGGTCTTCGGTTTGCTGGGCCCGAACGGTGCCGGCAAAACAACGACCTTCCGGATGCTGACCATGCTCACCAAACCTTCCGGCGGCAGCGCGTTAATCAGCGGCTGCGAGGTAACCCGTGATTTGAGGAAGGTTAAAAAGGAGATCGGTGTGGTCCCCCAGCACATGAACCTCGACCAGGAACTGACAGCCCGGGAAAACCTGGAACTGCACGGGCGGCTGCATAAAATACCCGGGGACCAGAGGCAGCAGCGGATACAAGAGCTACTTGCCTACGTGGAACTGGCTGACCGATCCCATGACCTGGCGGGCAAGTTTTCAGGTGGCATGAAGCGGCGGCTGATGATCGCCCGAGCCCTGATGCACCGCCCTGGTGTATTGTTTCTTGACGAGCCGACAGCCGGGCTTGATCCCCAGGCGCGGCGCAATATCTGGGATCTGATCAGGAGGATGAACAGCGAAGGGATGACCGTCCTGCTGACCACCCATTACATTGAAGAGGCGGAAGTGCTGTGCCGCCGGGTCGGGATTATAGATCGCGGACGGTTGATTGCCCTCGGTACGCCGGCAGAGCTGAAAAAAAAGGTAGGGGAGATCGTCGTTGAGGTGCTCAATCACGGCGATACTGAATACCGGTTTTTCGCCGGACGGGAACAGGCCCTGCAGTATGCCGGGAGTATGTCGGGCAATGTGCTGATCCGGGAAGCCAATTTGGAAGACGTTTTTGTTGAATTAACCGGGCGCAAGGTAGGTGACTGAAGATCGATTTCTATACCGTGTTCTGGCGGGAAATGGTTGTCTTAAGGCGCAGCTTCGGCAAGTTCTTTACTTCCCGCCTGGTCGGGCCCCTGCTTTACCTGGTGGCCTTCGGCTGGGGGCTGGGACGGAGCATCCAGGTTGACGGCGGCAATTACCTGGAGTTCATGGTGCCCGGCATCATCGCGCTGGGCGCCATGAACACCAGTTTCAACGCTGTGGGCGTCAACCTCAATATCAGCCGGCTCTACTACAAGACCTTGGACGAATACCTGATCGCGCCGATCAGCGCCGCCGCCTTCGTATCGGGCAAGGTGCTGGCCGGGAGCGTGCGCGGGCTGATCGATGCCCTGGTTATCCTGGCGCTGGCCTTCCTGTTTGGGGCGCACCTGGCTGTGGGCGGCTGGTTTTTCCTGGTGGTGCTGCTGACCTGCTTTGTTTTCTCCGCCCTGGGGGTGGTGGCCGCCATGGTCGTCAATTCGCACGAAGACATGGCTAATTTCTCAACGTTTGTAATTTTACCGATGTCTTTTTTGTGCGGCACATTTTTTTTGCCGGACCGCCTGCCGAAAGTTTTTGGCTTTATCATCGATGTCCTGCCCCTGACCCATGCCAGTTACCTGCTACGGGCTCTTGCCTCCGGCCAGGGAATCATACCGCTGTCCCTGGCGGTGTTGGCTGCATATGCCTTAATTTCATTTGCTGGGGGCGTGGCGGCGGTGCGCGCGGTCAGGTAGTTATTTGGGATAAGCCAATTTAATTTAAATCATTTTGGTGTGGACAGGGGGCGAATGGTTTGCAGTACAACAGGGATGTTTATATCGTATGCGGCTGCCCGGTCACAGGGCAGCGCAGGCAAAAGAGAGGTATTTTTGAATCTATGAAGACAAAATTTTTAAACCAGCGACTGTTGTTAGTGACAATATTGTCTTGTTTTTTGACTCTCCTGCCGGCGGTGTTCTTATCTGGCCGGGCGGAGGCGGCGGATCCGCAGCTGGCGGACAGGGCGGTGCAGTACATCGGCAGCGAATACGCAAAAAACGGCATTATTAATGCAGATATGGGTGTTGGATCTCACACTTTTTATATACTGACCCGGGCAGGTGTGGATGTCAGCGCCTGGAAGTATGACGGGGTCAGCCTCAGGGACGCGGTCATAAGCGCGATCAATAGTGACATAGTAAATGCTGACCAGGTTTCCGCGAAACTCCTGGCCCAGGACCTGGCAGCTGCGCAGGTGCTCGGCCAGGAAAGCCTGGCAAGCCAGTTGCTCCTGGTACTGAAAAACAGGCAGGACATCGAAGGGTTTGATAAAAACGGGCCTCTGAGTGTATACAGCAATGTGCCGGCCTTTGAAATTATGAGCAGGATCGGCTTGATCGGCCAGGTGGATGCCGGTTTGGCAAGAAGCTACATCCTGGGGAAGCAGTATGCTGGGGCGGAAGATAAGTACCGTGGCAGCTGGGGATCCACAGACAACGGGCAGTTTTACGCCGATTTTATGGCTACCACGGGAGCGGTGCGTATGCTGCACCGCATGGACCCCGGCGGCAGTGACGCCGGGATCCGGGAGGCTGTTCAAAACGGCCTGGAATGGATCAAGAGGCAGCAAAAGGCCGGCGGCAACTTTGTGGCCGGCATGGATGATACGCTAATCGACACCTGTGATGTGATTATAACCCTGAAGGAGCTGGGGATTGATCCCGGCGCATGGGTGAGCAGCGAGGGAAAGAGCGCCGTCGATTATTTGATGAGCGAGGCGCTGAACCCTGACGGTAGCTTTGGCCAGTCGCAGAACGTCATGGACGCCGCCTGGGTGCTCTGGGCGTTCCGGGCGTTGGAGGAAGAGGCCGGAGAGCAGCCGCAGGAGCATCCGGTGCAGCCGGCACAGCAGACGCAGCCCGCGCCGCAGGCATTTAAGGACACAGTGGGCCATTGGGCGGAAGACTCTATCTCCCGTTCGGCCGAAAAAGGAATTACCGCAGGCTATTCTGACGGCACCTTCAAACCTGAGGTACAGGTGACAAGAAATGAAATAGTAGCTATGATGGTGCGGCTGCTAAAGCCGGAACCGGTGTCTTCGTATGATGTGCAATTAATAAGTGACAGTTTTACAGACGCCAGTGACATTCCCCGCTGGGCGCTGGAAGCCGCGGTCGTGGCGTTGAGAGATGGGCTTATCTCGGGCTATCCGCAGCAGAACGGATCTTTAAGCTATGAAGGCGACAGAGTGGTGAACCGCGCCGAACTGTCAGTGATGATGGCGCGGGTCATTGAAATGAAGTTGGGGCAGGCAGCTCCTAAAATCCTGGATTTCACCGACAATGACCTGATTCCGGATTGGGCCGGGAGGGCTGTCGGCATAGTGTACGCCAAAGGAATTGCCGGCGGATATCCTGACCGGACATTCCGGGCGGAAAAGCCTGTGACCAGGGCTGAAGCCGCCTTCATGATTATGCGCCTGGCGGATCAGGTTGAGAATAAATAGAAACTGGGGGGTATGAAATTTGTACCGGGGTGGTAAAGGATTTTTCAGAAAACTGAGCCTGCTTTTAGCCGGTATAATAGTTGCGGTGACGCTGTTCGCGGCGCCCGGCGTTAATTTTGCAGGGGCTGTAGGCACACCGGTTAACAGCGCCGTGCAGTACCTGTATAACGATTATATTACAAACGGCCCGAATAATTCCGATGGTGGGGTGGGCGCTTATGCCCTTTATATGCTGACGCAGGCAGGGGTTGATGTCAGCACCTGGGATTATGAGGGGACTGGTCTCGATGACGCGGTAATAAGCGCGATCAATGATGATTTATCAGACTCAGGAACATCCGCCAAGCGCCTGGCCCAGGATCTTGCGGCGGCAGACGCGCTGGGGGAAGTCGGCCTGGCTGACGATCTGGTGGATGAACTGCTGGACAGGGAGAGCAGCAGCGGGTTTGACAACGACGCATACAGCGACATACCGGCCTATGACCTTTTGGGCCGAACGGGTTACATCAGCGTAATAGATGAAGTATATGCGAAGAACTACATCCTGGCGGCGCAGGAAACAACAGTCAGCGAAGCTGCCTACGGCAGCTTCGGCGGCGGGTGGGGGCCGGACTTTATGGTCACAGCCCAGGCGGTGCGGGCACTCCATTACCTGGACCCCGGCGATAGCGACAGTGAAATACAGGACGCCATCGACGAGGCGCTCAGCTGGATGGAGGCTCAGCAGCAGGATGACGGCAGCTTCACCATTGAATCATGGGGTTATTGGGACGATAAGGTTATTGACACTTCGGAATTGGTTGCGGCCCTGGACGCGCTGGGCATGGACCCTGCCGTCTGGGAGAGCGGCGGCAAAACCGCCACTGACTACCTGCTGGACGACGCCCTTAACGCTGACGGCAGCTTCGGCTCGTCAGGGAACGCCATGGACGCCATTTGGGCCCTCTGCGCCTATAATGCCATGGATGAGCCGTGCACAGTATGGCGCTTTTACCTCGACCCGTCCAGCACGGATTTAAATATTGACGGTACTGAACAGATGCTGGCGGTGTGGCAGAATGCGGGCGGGTCAGTTGATGTGACGCTGGACGCGGTATGGTCTGCGGCCGACAGCAGCATTGCTTCAGTCGACAGCAG
This sequence comes from Oscillospiraceae bacterium, assembly GCA_028704415.1. Lineage (GTDB taxonomy): Bacteria > Bacillota > Clostridia > Saccharofermentanales > Fastidiosipilaceae > JAAVLZ01. The sequence goes on from JAQWFM010000079.1 coordinate 6,460, forward strand.
CGGGCTGGTTACCGCCCTGACAGCAGGTGAAACGGTAGTCTCTGCTGTTTATGACGGACTGACGGCGGCGGCCGGGGTTACTGTAAGCTCCTCGTCTCCCGGCGGCAATGCAGGTTCGGATGTAACCGTCGGCCTGGCTGTGGTGGGTTCGAATAGTGATCTTTTATATGGCCCGTCCAGCGTGTTCGTGGATGATTCTAATGAATGGGGGCTCACCGCATTAGGCGCACTGGATGCTTCCGGTCTTTCCTACAATACCTCCCCGTGGGCTTTCGGGGACCTGGTGGATTCAATCGAAGGGCTGGCCAACAGCGGCCTATCCGGCTGGATGTATACCGTTAACGGCGTAAGCCCGGCCGTCGGCGCTGACCAATACGAAATAGAGGAAGATGATGAGATCATCTTTTATTACAGCGAGAGCATGGACCAGGAGCCGCCCAGATGGGACGATCTGGAGGATCTGCCTGCAGGCGGTGGTGCTGCCGCTTCTGCCGATCTGCCTGACCCGGTGAGTGATGGCGACCTGGACGATGCTCTCAAGAATGCCGGCAGTGCCGGCCTGGTGGCCCTGGAGGCGGATGATAATGAGACCGCACTGTCTCTTTCCAGCGGCCAGATATCTAAAATTCTGGATACTGACAAACCGCTGGCCGTTACCATCCAGGGGGTGCAGTTTACCCTGACACCGGACAGCCTCGAAGTAAAGGAGTTGCTGGCTGAGGACGCGGCGATGCTGCAATTTAAAGTAAAGAAATTAAGCAGAGAGGATGCGCAAAAACTAGCAGAGCCCTCTGCCGTCAGGCTGAAGCTGGCCGGAGAAATCTACGAGCTGACCGTACAGGTACTGGATGAAGACGGCACGCTGCGGGATATCGGGCAGTTCCCCGGCTGCAGGGTGCTGCTGCCTGTACCTGCGGGTCTGGAGGAAGGCGCTGCCGCCGGCATGCTGAAGGCTTACTGGTACAATGAAGACAGCGGACAGTGGGAAGATGTGGGCGGCACATATGACCCGAACAGCGGGGCCGTCGGTTTCAATGTCGATCACTTCAGCAAATACGCCCTGCTGGAAACTATTGCTCCGCCCGAAGTGAAGGCTGCTTTCAATGATATTGCCGGGCACTGGGCACAGGCGGAAATTGAGTATATGGCAGCGAAAGGTTACGTGGCCGGTGTGGGTGAAAATCAATTTGCGCCGGAGAGCAAAATAACCCGGGCTGAGTTTGCTGCCATCCTGGCGCGCATGGCCGGCCTAGCGGACAATGTCGGCGCGGCGGAGCGTTTCAGTGACGTGCCAGCCGGCGCCTGGTACCGGGGCACAGTAGGCGCTGTGACCACTGCCGGCCTGGTCTACGGGACATCTGAAAACAGTTTCGCACCGGATGAGCCGATCACCCGCGAGCAGATGGCGGCCATGCTGGTCCGACTGATGGCAGAGAGCGGCAGTGGGATGGCCATCAGCGATGCCGGTGCGGCTGAACTGCTGGCAGGCTTCAGCGATACCGCAGGCATTTCTGGCTGGGCTTATTCGCCCGTGGCGCTGTCGGTAAGGGATGGCTTAATGGTCGGACGGGAAAGAGGTATGTTCATACCGCTTGGTGATGCGACCAGGGCGGAAGCAATAGTGGTGCTTTACCGGGTGTTGCAGAAACTGCCGCAGGCGGGATTATAAAGAGGATTGCTGATTAGAACCGGTATACGCGGGGGCGGGTGTGATTTCGCTCCCGCGTTATGCCGCTTATTTAAGAGGTGTTTTTATGAAGCGCAAGCTGATTTATTTTATTGCTTTTCTTGTTATTCTGGGCGCGGTTATTGGACCGGCCCTTTACATGCAAAAGGTATTTAGCTTCGACCAGCAGAATAAACAGGTGGAGAGCACCGGCATCAATAAAGGGGAACAGGGCAGTGCGGCAGAGCTGGACCAGCCTGTTGCAGCGGCAAAGCAGGGCGATCAGGCGCCGGCGCAGCAGGCGGTCGCGCCAAACGGCATTTCCCGGGAAGATGCGGCGGCTGCGCCGGACAGTGCTTCCCGGGAAAATACGACTGTCCAGATGACGGACGATGCTGCGACGACCGTGCCGCCTGAGAGCGGCTGCATGGTATGGATTGCCGTGGTAGGAAAAAACGGCGAACAGCTTTTCCAGGCCGGACAGGTCCTTGTAAAAAAAGACAACAAATGGGGCATTACCGCCCTGGGCGCGCTTGACGCCAGCGGCGTCACCTATGTCACGTCGCCGACGTGGCCCGATTTTGTTTATTCCATCAGCGGGCAGGCCAACAGCGGCGTGTCGGGCTGGATGTATTCGGTGAACGGCGATGTCCCCATGCACATGGCCGACAAGCACCCGGTGAAGTCCGGGGACAGGGTGATCTGGTGGTACAGCAACAGCATGGAACAGCCCCAGCCGCTCTGGGATGATCTGATTAAAAAACAGTAAAGGGGCGCGGAACTTGTTTGACAAGCTGTATTACCAGGACAAGGGGCTTTTCTTGCAGAGCTTTCACCCTGCCGCTGTCCTGGCGTACCTTTTTGTGCTCCTTTTGCTGAGCCTGCTTTACGACAACCCTCTCTACCTCTTGTCCCTGCTGCTTCTGCTGGCCCTGCTG